>NZ_JAMYOT010000010.1:0-241737 GCF_040320005.1 Mesorhizobium sp. M0816
GCGGATGGCCGTTGATGATGGCGTCGAGGGTTTCGGCGAGGTAGGCGACCGGGTTGACGTCGTTGAGCCTGCAGGTGGCCACGATGGAGGCGAGCAGCGCCCAATTTTCGGCCCCGACTTCGTGACCTGCAAACAGGGCATTTTTTTCTGGTCAGGCATACTGGCCTGATCGCGTTTTCAACCGGGTTGGTGTCGAGTTCCAGGCGGCCATCGTCCAGGAAGCGGGTCAGGCCTTGCCAGTGGCCGAGCCCATGCCGGATGTCTTCGGCCAGGCCAGAGCCGGAGGAGATCATCGATAGCTGCTTTTCGAACCATGGTTTCAGGGCAGCGATGATGGGCGCGGAATGCTCCCGTCGGGCGGCAAGCCGGGCTTGAGGTGATGCGAGCATCCGCGCGTGATCCGCACCCATTACCCCTACGCCGATAATTCCAACGCGTATACTCAAGTTGACCTCCGTATTATTCCAATGCGTTCAGTCAAGCCAGCCGGTTGTCCGGGCTTTTCCGGCCTCGTGCGAGTCGGCGGCCGCCTGGATGAATTTCACCCAGCGCAGCCCGTCGAGCACGTTCGGAAACAAGATCGTGACTGCCTCCGCATGAACGGTTGCACCGTACAACGCGGTACGCGATGCCGTTTCGTGAGACGCTTCTCGCAATGAATCCTGGCCGGCTCCGCGGGCGAAAGCGCGTCAGAGAAGCAGCCGCTGGTCAGTTGTAGGCAAGATGCGGATCATATCCGCAGTAGGATGAACCTGCCGTGCCGGCGTGTCTATCTTCTGAGGCTGACCGGTGCTGGCGGCGCGCTCAATGGCAAGCAGGGCGCGCACGTCGGCAAATCCTTCTCCACCGTCGGCTTCAGGCGGTTGTGCATTCAGGATGCAGTCGGAGAAATACGCGGTCTGTCCGGCGAAATGGTCTGTCTGCGGGAACGCCTTTTCGGTTCTGATGTCGCCATGCCGAAGCTTCATTTGCACGGCAGTCTCGAAACGGAAGCCAGGGTCGGCCGTTACGCTCCCCTTCGTTCCGGCCACGTGGTAAAAATCCGAATTGTCCGCGCCGAAGCTGGCAATGAACTGCGCAAGCCGGCCCTCGGGGAAGCGCAACGTCACGGCAATGCTTTCCTCTACCTCCCCGACTGAGGCGCTGCCGAAACTCCTTACCGCGACTGCCTCGATCGGCTCAGTGGCAAAGATATGGCGCGCGGCATTCAGGCAGTAGACGCCGATGTCCTGCAAGGGACCGCCCCAATAGGCGGCCTTGAGGCGGTGATTGTCGGACGACGCTACGAAGGAGAAGACCGCGGCAAAGATGCGGGGATCGCCGATCTCACCGCTGCGGATGCGCTCCAGGACCTCGACAGTGCCGGGCTCGTTGTGCAGCCGATACGCCGTCATCAGGTACGCTCCGCTCTCATTGGCGGCGGCGATCATCGCCTCGCATTCCGCCTCGGTCGTGGCCAGCGGCTTCTCAACGAGCGCGTGCTTGCCGGCTCTCAGGGCTCGGATCGCATAGTCGGCATGCATGGAGTTCGGCAATGCCACGTAAACTGCATCGGCGACGTCCGATGCGAGCATCTGGTCGTACTGCTCATAGCTGAAGACGTGTTCCACGCCGTAGAATTCGGCGAGCTTGGCGGCGTTTTTGGCCGAGCCGCTGACGATCGCCGTGATTGTCGAGTTTCCGGTCTGGGACACACCGGGCATAAAGGCTTCCTGTGTGATCCAGCCCGCGCCCACCACGGCATATCGTATCTTTCTCAATTGCTCCTCCCGAATGGGATCACTCCCGGCACTCGTCTAAAAATGGTCACGCCGTGGCCAGCGGAGCGTCTCTGAGGCCTGACGGCAGCGGTCGATTTGAGCCAGTCGCTCGATGGGTCTGTTGTCGCCTCTCAGGGGCAAAGGCGGGCAAGAGTCATCCCTCGCCCGCCGCAGAGTTGCGCCCCCCGCCTACTTTCCGATGCAGGTGTCGGCGGTTTCGGGGGTGCAGACGTCGAGACCGGTGTAGGTCGGGTCGGCCGGCGCGGGCTTGCCGTCCTTGATGTCCTTCAGCGCCAGCATGGTCTTGTAGCCCATTTCGAACGGCCGCTGTCCGACCTGGCCGAGCGACAGGCCTTCCTTCATCTGGTCCATCTGCACCGGCAGCGTGTCGGCGACGACCAGAGCCAGCTCCTTCTTGGCGATCTTATCCTTGTACGGCTCGACCGCAGCGCGATTCGCATCCGGTATGAATTGCGGAAAGCCGCCTGTCGGCACGAAGGCGTCGAGGTTTGGCGTCTTCGCCATGAAGTCCTGGAACTGCTGAACCGACAGAGGGAAGTCGTCGTTGGTATAGAGAGGGCAGCCCGGTGCTTCCGTCCAGCCGTTCTGGCCGGTCAGGGCATCACCTGGCGAGGCGGCCGACTCCTTGCCGGCCAGCGTATCGCGTATACCCTTCATGCGCTCATTGTGGTTGGCCGCGGCAGCTCCGCCCGACTGGATACAGATGGTGCCGCCTTTCGGCTTGATGGTCTGCACGATCTTGGCGAGGTTGACGCCAATTTCGTAATTGTGCGTGCCGATATAGGCGACACGCAGGTCCTTGTTCTCCGGTAGCACATCCGAGTCCCAGGTAAGCACGGGAATGCCCGCTTCCTTGGCGGCCTGAAGCGCGACGGCCATTGCCGCGGCGTTCGACGGGGCGACGGCGATGCCGTCGACCTTCTTGGCCACCAGGTCCTGCACGATCTGCACCTGCTCCTCGCCGCCGCCATGCTCGCCGGGGCCGATATACATGCATTCGATCGCGCCGCTGGATTCGGCTTCGGCCTTCTTGCAGCCGTCACGAGCCTGGTCGAAGAAAGGATTGTTCATGTTCTTCGGCACAAGGGCGAAGACGTATTTCTGCTGGGCATAGGCCTGCCCTGCCATCAGCGCGGAAAACGCCACGGCCGCCGTCAGAATGTATTTTTTCACCTGTTCCTCCACTTTGTTTTGACGTCCACTATCCCCGACGGCTTGCGGCCGCCGGATTCTATTTGCGCTTCCAGGTAAACATACCCTCCAGCGTCGCCCGCAGCGACTTGCCCGAGGTCTGCATGCCGAGAAGCACGGCAAGAATGATGAAGGCCCCGACAAAGGCGCCCTGCCAGTTCGAATCGATCCCGGCCATCAGCAGCGCGTTGCGGATGACCTCGAGGAAGGCCGAACCGATCACAGCGCCAAACGCGGTTCCGTAGCCGCCCATCAGGCTGGCCCCCCCGATGACGGTGCCGGCGATCACCCTCAACTCGTAGCCGGTTCCCATCGCGTTGATGGCCGAGCCGCTGTAGCCGAGCAGCAGCAGGGACGCGATCGATGCGGTAAATGCGCAGAAGACATAGGCCTGGAATTTGATCCAGTCGACGGGGACGCCGGTCATCCGCGAGGCGTTCTCGTTGCCGCCGATCGCGAAGAGGTGGCGCGCCCAGGCGGTGAAAATGAAGACGGAGCCGACGATGAGCGCGAGGATCACCATCACCCAGAACTGCGAGGACAGTTCCGGGATCCAATGAGGCACCCAGCCGTCAGGCGTGTGCCTCGGCCATTTGGCCTGGCCGATGGCCTTGACGATCGGCGCATCGGGTCCGAACTGGTAAAGCATCTGGTTGCCGGACAGCACGACCGCCAGCGAGCGCGCGATCGACAGCATGCCTAGCGTCACCACGAAGGACGGCATGCCGATATAGGCCACGAAGAAACCGTTGAAGGCTCCGCAGGCGATGCCTGCGAGCAGACCCGCGCCAAACGCCACATACCAAGGCTGGTGCCAAGTGAGCAGCAGGCCGGCGACGATCGCGACCAGCCCCATCACCGAGCCGACCGACAGATCGATGCCGCCGGTGATCAGCACCACCGTCATGCCCAGCCCCATGATGGCGATAGGTGCAAAATTGCGGGTGGTGTTGGTAACGTTGTCGACCGTGCCGAAGCTGGGCTCCAGCCACGTCATGAAGACCACCAACACGAAAAGCGCGATCGCGACCCAGAAGGCCTGGCTGGCGATCATCTTCTGGAAAACGCTCTGCTCTATTATGCCGACCACATCACCGATGGACGCATGGCCTTCCTTCAGCATGTCGCTCTGGCTATGCATCACGGATCGCTCCCGTAATTAGGCCGGTGATCTCCTCCGGCGATGTCTTCTCCGTCGCCTTGTCGGCCACTTTCGAGCCGCGTCTCAGCACGATGATGCGGTCGCAGACCGCGAACACATCGGGCATGCGGTGGCTGATCAGCATTACCGACACATTTTGCGATTTGAGCCGCCGGATCAGCTCCAGCACCTCGGCTACCTGGCGGACCGAAATCGCCGCGGTCGGCTCATCCATCAGCACGAGCTTGGAGTTGGATAGCCGGGTGCGGGCAATGGCGACCGCCTGCCGCTGGCCGCCTGACATTTTTTTGACCAGATCGCGCGGCCGCGTCTCCGACTTCAGCTCCGCGAACAGTTTTGCCGAGCGGTTGATCATCGCCTGCTTGTCGAGCACGCTGAGCGGCCAAAATCCCTTCTTCATCTCGCGGCCGAGAAAGACATTTTGGGCGGCCGTCAGATTGTCGGCCAAGGCCAGATCTTGATAGACGACCTCGATCCCTTCGCCCCGTGCCTCGATCGGCTTGTGGAAATGGCAGACCTTGCCGTCCACCGCGATTTCGCCGTCGGAGGGTGGGAAGTTCCCCGCAATCAGCTTCACCATGGTCGATTTCCCGGCACCGTTGTCGCCCATCAGGCCAACCACCTCGCCGGCAGCAACCGCGAAGCTAACATCTGACAAGGCGCGGATAGCACCAAAGCTTTTCGAGACGCTTCGTACGTCCAGCACAGACACATTCTCCTCCCTGTGCGACGTCGACTTGAGCACTCAGCCGACGTACCTCTCTCCGGCTGCAATCTATATTGCAAAATGTACAAACATGCAACGTTTATTTCAGACGCATGCGGGGCGGCGACCAACTCTCCCTCGCATCAGTCTGTTCGCAGCCACGTGCTCTCCCGGGCCGAGCCCTGAATTGCCTCCACGAGTTCCTGGATGCGTTGGCCGGCCCGGAAGCCGAAAGACTCGTCTCGCTTCCCGGCGATCGCATCGACGAACCGCGCAATCTCGATAGCCTTCAGATCGTTGAAGCCGAGCTGATGGCCTGGTGCGACGCAGAAGAGTCCATAGGGATCGTGATCCGGACCGGCCTCGATGCGCCGAAAGCCACGCCGGCCGCCGGGATCGGCCGTGCTGTAGAAATGCAGCTCGTTGAAGCGCTCCTGGCTGAAGACGAGCGCCCCCTTGGTGCCATAAACCTCGAAATCGTGCTGCATCTTGCGGCCGGTGGCGACCCAGCTCGCTTCGATGCTGCCGGATGCACCATTGGCAAAACGCAGAAATGCGCGACCGATGTCGTCGACCTCGATGGTCCGGCGCCCGCCTCGGCCATCCGGACGGCTCGCTATGACGGTGACGGAATCGCCGAGGACCCGTTCCACCGAGCCAAGCAGAAACTCCGCCGTGGCCAGAGCATGGCTGCCCAGATCCGCCAATGCGCCGCCGCCGACAGGATCGTGCCGGAAGGTAAATGGGCTTTCCGCATCCGCCATGTAGTCCTCGGCGTGAATGCCGCGATAGCTGCGGATCTCGCCCAACTCGCCCGCGCGGATCATCTGCCGCGCCAGCGCGAGCAGCGGGTTGCAGAGATAATTGAACCCGACCTGCGTCCTGACGCCGGCCGCTTCCGCCGCCTCGGCCATCCGTCGGGCATCCGCCGCAAGGGGCGCCAGCGGCTTCTCGCAATAGACGTGCTTGCCGGCGGCAATGGCGGCGAGCGCCATCTCCTTGTGGAAGCCGTTCGGCGCCGTGATATCGATCATATCGATCTCCGGGTCCTCGACCAGACGCCTCCAGTCCCCGCTCGCCCGCGCGAACCCCAAGGCCTGCGCCGCCTGCGCGGCGAGGTCCTCGGTTCTGTCCGCAACCGTGTGGAGCACCAGTTCGTAGGGAAGATCGAAGACACGTTGTGCGGCAGCAAAGCCGAACACATGGGTCTTGCCCATGAAGCCGGTGCCGATCAGGCCGATTCTGAGTTGAGGTTTTTCACCGGCCATTCAACTCGGCTCCGTTTACCACCAGCGCTGAGTCGATCCGCCCGGCGAAAAAATCGAGCACGTTCTGCACGGACGAGATTGCCATGCGCTCGCCGCACTCGGCGGTGAGCCCGGCAATGTGCGGCGTCAGAATCACCTGGTCGAAGCCGAAGAGCGGATGGTCCGCGGCGGGTGGTTCATCGTCGAAGACGTCGATACCGGCGGCTGCGATGCGCCCCGCTCGCAGCGCCGCAATCAGCGCCGCCTCGTCGACGATGCCGCCCCGCGCTGTGTTGATGAGAACAGCAGTCGGTTTTATCGCCGAGAGTTCCACGGGGCCGATCACCGGGCGCTCGGCCTTGGGTACGTTGACGGAGATCGCATCGGCCCAGGCGAGTCCCGTTTGCAAATCGCTCACCGGCGCGACCGGCCCCTCCGGCCAGCCTTGCCTCTCAAGGAATGGATCATAGGCACGCACGTCCATGCCGAATGCCGCCGCCATGTGCGCCAGGTGGCGGCCGATCCGGCCGAACCCGAGGATCAGAAGCCGCTTGCCCGAGAGTTCGCTTGGCTCCAGCCGGTTGCGCCAACCCCATTCGTTACCGCGCACCGAACGATCCGCTCGGATCAGCCGCTTGGTTGCCGCCAGCAACAGCATCATGGCGTGCTCGGCCACCGACACCGAGTTCACATCGCCGACGATCGCGAGAGCGATCCCGCGCCGATTGAGGGAGGATAGATCCACAGCGTCGTAGCCGACGCCATGGCGCGAGACGATCTTCAACCTCTCGGCGCGTGCGACGGTCGGAGCCGACAAGGGCTGGGTGCGAATGACGAGGCCATCGGCCTTGCCGATCAGAGGTGCGTAGCTTGGTTCGGAGACATCTTCGACATAGTCGTAGGTGACGCCGGGCGACGCATCGAGAAGTTCGATGCCGCTCGGATGAAGTTTTCCGGCGACCAGAACGTGCGGCATCAATAGCCTCCCTTGCCGGCTTCAAGAGAGGCGGGCTTCGCGCCGGTCAATTCGCGAAAGCGGGCAACACACGCCTGGGCCGCTGCTGCGAGCAGGCGGGAGTCGCCTGACACGGTGGTCATGTCGAAGCCCCATTGGATGGCGCGCGCGGCGTAGTCGGCCGTGCCGCAATGGAGCGCGGCGCGTTTGCCATGCCTCTTGCAGGCCGCGACTATGGTCCGCAGCGCCTCGATCATGTCAGGCTCCTCGCGGTCGAAAGCCGGTGCGAGACGTCCCTGGTGCAAGCTGAAGGTCAAGTCGGCGGGACCGACGTAGATGCCGTCAAGCCCGGGAGTCGCGGCGATCGCATCGAGATTGCGCATCGCCTCGGCGGTCTCGACCATGGCGAAGGCCAGGATTTCGTCATTGGCCTCGGCCGCATAATTGGCGCCCGCCGAAAAGTTGGCGCGTGTCGGCCCGAAACTGCGCTGGCCAGCCGGCGGATAGCGCAGGTAGCTGACGAACTCAGCCGCCTGCTCCGAGGTGTTGACCATGGGACAGATCACGCCATAAGCGCCGGCATCCAGCACCTTCATGATGATGCCCGGCTCCAGCCACGGCACGCGCGCCATGGGCACCACCCTGGATGCACGCATCGCCTGGAACATGGGAAGCAGCATCGAATAGTCGAGCGCGCCGTGCTGGACATCGATGCTCACGCTGTCATAGCCCTGCGCGGCCATGATCTCGGCGGTGAATGGACTGCCGATCGAAAGCCAGCCATTGATCGTGGGCCGCCCTTCGGCCCAGATCTGCTTGAGCTCGTTCTTGATCAAGGCGGCCTCCTCAGAACACGATCTGCGCAAGCTTGGTGTCGAGGTAGTCACCGATACCTTCGCTGCCGCCTTCGCGACCCATTCCGGAATATTTCGTGCCGCCGAACGGCGCTTCCGATGCGGCGAGAGCGAAGCTGTTGATGCCCACCATGCCTGCCTTCAGCTCGGCTACCGTGCGGCGCGCACGCTTCGGGCTCGACGTGAAGGCATAGGCCGACAATCCCATTGGCGAAGCATTCGCCCGCTCGAGCGCCTCCTCATCCGAGGAAAACCGGGTGATCGCCGCGATCGGCCCGAAATTCTCCTCGGCAAAGACCCTCATGTCGTCGGCAACATCGGTCAGGACCGTGGGCTCATGAAAATGGCCGGCATTGAACGCCGCAACCCGATGGCCACCCGCGACGAGCTTCGCACCGGCTTTCATAGCGTCGGACACGATGTCTTCGATCTCGGAAAGCCGGCCGGCATTGATGAGCGGGCCCATCTGCACGGATGGGTCGAGCCCGTCGCCCAGTTTCAACGCTTTGGCGCGTTGCACAAAGCCCTCGACGAAGGCGTCGTGCAGGCTTTCGTGGACGAAGAAACGATCCGGTGTGACGCAGACCTGGCCGGAATTGGCGTATTTGGTCGGCACGGAGACGTTGAGCGCGGCATCCAGATCGGCGTCGTCGAAGACGATCAGGGGCGCGTTGCCGCCAAGCTCCATAGACACCTTCTTCACCGTGTCGGCAGCATCGCGGATCATCTGCTGGCCGACGCGGGTCGAGCCGGTGAGGGACACCTTGCGCACCGCCGGCGAAGCCATGATCGGCGCATAGGTCGTGCTCGTGGGCCCAACGACCAGGCTGACGGTGCCGGCAGGAAGATTGCAGGCGCGGATGCAGTCGACCATCAGCATCGCCGTCCCGGGCGTCTGACTTGACGGCCGGACGATGGTCGAGCAGCCAGCGCCAAGCGCCGGCGCCACCTTGCGGGCGACCAGTGCCGCCGGAAAGTTCCAGGCGGTGAAGGCGGCTGCGATCCCGACAGGCTCGTGCAGAACTTCGAAACGACCGCCGGGCACGCGCGATTCGATGACGCGCCCATAGATCCGGCGGGCCTCCTCGGCGTACCAGCGGAACTGATCGACCGCCAGCCCCCATTCGCGCTCGGACTGGGCAATAGGTTTGCCGGTCTCGCTGGAGATCATCCGCGCGGCTTCGTCCTTGCGGCGGATCATCTCGTCCGCGATAGCATGCAGGGCGGACGCGCGCTCAAAACCACCCTTGGATTTCCATGCGGAAAACCCACGGGCGGCGCTAACCAGCGCCTCTTCCGTGTCCGCGCGGGTGGCGACCGGAGCCTCGCCCAGCGGCTTTTCCGTCACCGGGCTCGTCACCGGCGCCGTCCCGCCGTCGGATGCCTTGCGCCACTTCCCGTCGATGAACAGTCCGTAATTCGCGTACATGGCTTATCCGATCTCGCTGACCTTCACGAAGCGGCCTTCGACCGCCGATTTCATCGCCGCCTCAGCCAGGATCAGGGCGCGGCGCCCGTCCTCAAAACCGACCAGCGGCGGCTCGCCCTTCTCGACGCAGGTGACGAAGGCGTCGATCTCGGCATCGAACGCTTCGCGGTATCGCTCGATGAAGAAGTCGAGATAAGGCGCGGCGGCTTCGGTTTGCGCGACCGAGTAGCGGCGCAGTTCGTGAGGCTTCCTGTTGCCGCTGATCACCATGCCGGTGCTGCCCAGCAACTCGACGCGCTGGTCGTAGCCATAAGTGGAGGTTCGGGAGTTGTTGATGTGGCACTGCTTGCCGCTTTTGGTCCGCATCACGACCATGACGCTGTCGTAGTCGTTCAGCTCCGCCATCATGGCCGGGTCGATCAGCCGGCCACCGATGGCGAACACCTCCTCCGGCTCCTCTCCCAGCATGAAGCGGGCCAGGTCGAAATCGTGGATCGTCATGTCGCGAAAAAGCCCGCCCGCGACCTCGTAGTAGGAACGGGGCGGCATGCCCGGATCACGCGAGGTGATAATAACCTGGTGCAGGTCGCCGATCTCGCCGGATCGTACGGCGTTCCACGCCGCACGATGACCGGGGTCGAAACGTCGGTTGAAGCCGATCTGGACCGGCACGCCCTTGGACAAAATTGCTTCGGCGCAACGGTTCACCCTTTCCAGGCTAAGATCGATCGGCTTCTCGCAGAGCACGGGTTTGCCAGCGGCCACCGCCTTTTCGATGTAGTCGGCATGCGTGTCAGTCACCGTCGCGACAAGGACCGCATCTACATCTGCCGAGGCAAATACCTCGTCCGCGGATCCCGAAGCGCGAACGCCGTGCCGCGCCGCGACAGTCTCCGCGGACGATTCGTCGATGTCATAGACGGTGGCTAGTTCCGCACGAGGATGTGCGGCGATGTTTGCCGCATGCATCCTGCCAATCCGACCGCAGCCGAGCACAGCTATCCTGAGCAAGAAGTCCTCCCGGTTTGAATTTTTGCAATGATCGTTGCAAACATATTGATTTGTCAATGGGCATTCCGTATAGATTTGGAAAGACCGTCGTTAGGGAGGAGACAAAGATGACCAGGGCCACCGTCCGTCTGACCATGGCACAGGCGCTCGTGCGCTATCTGTGCAACCAGTTCACGGTCGTCGACGGCGAGAAAGTTCCGCTTTTTCCGGGAGTCTTCGCCATCTTCGGGCACGGCAACGTGACGTGCCTTTCTGAAGCACTCGAGGCGGTGAAGCACGTGCTGCCGACCTGGCGCGGCCAGAATGAGCAGTCGATGGCGCTTGCAGCGATCGGCTTTGCAAAGGCGAAGCGCCGGCGCCAGATCATGGTTGCGGCGACCTCGATCGGTCCGGGTGCGCTGAACATGGTGACGGCGGCGGGTGTCGCCCATTCGAACCGGCTGCCGGTGCTGATGCTCTCAGGCGACACCTTCGTCAGTCGCCGGCCCGATCCGGTCATGCAGCAGGTCGAGCACTTCGGCGACCCGACCATCAACGTCAATGACGCCTTTAAGGCGGTCACGCGCTACTGGGACCGCATCGTCCATCCCGAGCAGATCATCTCGTCGTTGCCGCAGGCGGTTGCGGTGCTGCTTGATCCGGCCGATTGCGGGCCTGCCTTCATCGCTTTGCCGCAGGATGTGCAGGAGATCGCCTGGGATTATCCCGAAGCCTTCTTCGAACAGACGGTGAATGAGGTGCCGCGCCCCCGGCCCGATCGCAGCCGGCTCGCCGAAGCGACGCGCCTCCTCAAAGGCGCAAAGCGGCCGCTGATCATCTCGGGTGGTGGCGTGCGTTATTCGGGTGCCGAGAAGGTTCTTGGCGATTTCGCCAAAAGGCATGGGATCCCGCTCGCGGAGACGATTGCCGGCAAAGGCACGGTTACGCACGACCACCCCGCGCATGTCGGACCGATCGGCATCGTCGGCTCAACCTCCGCCAACGCGCTGGCGGCGGAAGCCGACGTGATCATCGCCGTCGGCACACGGCTCATGGACTTCACCACCGGATCCTGGAGCGCCTTCTCGGCCGACGCAAAGTTCGTCTCGATCAATGCCGCACGCTGGGATGCCACCAAGCACCGGGCGCTCGCCGTCGTCGGCGACGCGCTGGAGACGGTGAGCGAACTCGAAGGTGCCCTCGGCGACTGGAAAGCGGAGAGGGCCTGGACAGACAAGGGTCGCATCGAGTTCGCCAAGTGGAACACGATGCTTGACGGCTTCCAGAAGCCGACCAACGAGCCGGTCCCGACCTATGCGCAGGTCGTAGGCGTGGTGAACGCCAAGGCGGGCGAGCGTGACCTGCTGATCACCGCGGCCGGCGGACTGCCCGGCGAGGTGATGAAGAACTGGCGGGTGAAGGAACCCAACACTTTCGACTGCGAGTTCGGCTTCTCCTGCATGGGTTATGAAATCTCTGCCGGCTGGGGCGCGGCCATGGCCGACCCTACCCGCACGCCGATCGTCATGATCGGCGACGGCACCTACATGATGATGAACTCCGACATCTATTCGTCGGTGCTCGCCGGCCACAAGATGATTCTCGTGGTATGCGACAATGGCGGCTATGCGGTGATCAATCGGCTGCAGAACGCCAAGGGCGGCGCCTCCTTCAATAACCTTATCAAGGACTGCCGGGTCAAGGAGCCGTTCTCGGTCGACTTCGCCAAGCACGCGGAAGCCATGGGCGCGCTGGCGCGGCGTGTCGAAAGCCTTGCCGATCTCGGCCAAGCGATCGAATGGGCGAAGACCACCGACCGAACCACCGTCATTGCCATCGTCTCCGACGCCTTCAGCTGGACGCCCGGGGATGCATGGTGGGACGTCGGCGTGCCCGAGATCAGCGGGCGCCAGCAGGTCCGCGACGCGCATGCCGCGCAAACCGAAGGTCGCAAGAAGCAGCGCGTGGGTGTCTGAACCGTTCGGGCGCGCGGGGGCGTCCCCTGCCGGAACGATGCAAAACTCCCTGAGCATTGTTCCGGCAGTTTTTTGTCGCTGCGCAGGCAGCCAGCAGCATTCGAAAATCATGATTGGAGATGACGATGAGAGCCAAGCTTGGCATCGCGCCGATCGCCTGGTGGAACGACGACCTTCCCGAACTGAGCGACGACGTCTCGCTGGAGGAGTGCCTGCGGCAGGCCCGTGAGGCCGGCTTCACCGGCATGGAGACTGGCCGCCGCTTCCCGATGGACGCGGCGGTGCTTGAGCCCATCCTGAGGCAGCATGCCATGAGCGTCTGTGGCGGCTGGTTCTCCGGCCGCTTGCTGGTCGGCAATATCGATGAAGAGAAGGACCGCATCGCCGCGCAGATGGAGTTGTTCAAGGCGACCAACGCACCCTGCATCGTCTATGGCGAGACGGGTCGCACCATTCAGGGCGACCGCGGAACGCCGCTGGCTATGCGCCCGCGTCTCGACGACGATCAGATCAAGGCCTACGGCCGTAAGCTCACCACTTTCGGCGAATGGTGCGCGGGTCAGGGGATGCCGATTTGCTACCACCACCACATGGCCGCGCCGATCGAAAGCGAACAGGACGTCGATCTGCTGATGAAGCATTCCGGCGAGGGTCTGCCCCTGCTCTACGATGCCGGCCATATGGCCTTTGCCGGCGGCGACGTGCTGCGGGTGGTGGACAAGCACCACGCCCGCATTTCGCATGTACACACCAAGGACATCCGCCAAGCGGTCGTGGACGGGCTCGACCGCAGCCGGGAAAGTTTTCTCGACGCAGTGGTAAAGGGGGCCTTCACCGTACCCGGTGACGGCTCGCTCGACTTCGAGGCGATCGTGAAGCGGCTGGCCTCCTACGGTTACGAAGGCTGGTTCGTCGTTGAAGCCGAGCAGGATCCCGTCAAAAGTCCGCCACTCGAAATGGCGAAGATCGGGCATAAGGAATTGCGGCGCGTCATGGCCGCGGCTGGCTACACTGTGGAGAGCTGAAGTATGAATCGCATGGATGGAAAGGTCTGCGTTGTCACGGGTTCAACGCAGGGGTTGGGAGCGGCCATTGCGCGCCGGCTGGCGGAAGCCGGCGCTGCCGGTCTTGTCACTCTCGGCCGCAACGAGGCGAAGGGCCGTGCCGCGGCCGAGGCGATCACGCACGACACCGGCGTGCCTGTCCACTTTGTCAAGGCCGATCTCGGCAAAGTCGAGGATTGCCGAAGCGTGATGGCGGAGGCCGAGCGCGTTTATGGCAAGATACATGTGCTGGTGAACGCCGGTGCCCGCACGGACCGTGGCACCATCCTCGATACCTCGCCCGAACTTTTCGACGCCCTGTTCGCCGTCAACGTGCGCGGACCCTACTTCCTGATGCAGGAGGCCATCCGCCGCATGATCCGCGACGGCATTGAAGGCGCCATCTGCAACATCGGCTCGATCTCGGAACATGCCGGCCAGCCTTTCATCAACGTTTACTGTGCCACTAAGGCGGCGCTGGCGACGCTGACCCGCAACACGGCGTTTTCCGTCATGAAGAACCGCATCCGCGTCAACCAGCTGGATGTCGGCTGGATGGCGTCTGATAACGAGCGAGAATTGCAGGCGAGTGAGACGGGCGATCCCAATTGGGAAGCGAAAGCCGTTGCGAACCTGCCCTTCGGCCGGCTGGTCGATCCGGCCGAGGCCGCCCGCACCGTCAACTTCCTCGTTTCGGACGATGCCGGGCTCATGACAGGTGCGGTGGTGGATTACGACCAGACAGTCCTCGGTGCCGCATCCGGCCCCATGGCCGTGCCTGAAAAGGCGATGGCGCTCTCGCCTTCCGACACTGATTGAGAATCGACGGCCGGCGGTCCGAAAATGCTGCAATGAGGCCAGGTTTCGCGGTTCGCAGTCCCTACCGCTCGGTAACCGTTGGAATGCGGGGATCGACAGCGTTGTTCTGAAGCCTGGCCGCCAAGGCCACGGTCAAAGCCTGCGCAAGACACATAGGAGCCGCCAGCGAGCGCGAGAAAGTGTATTCGTGCTCCGGTACGGCGAACAGAACGCGCGCGCTCTTGGCCAATGGAGACAGCGTGCTGTCCGAGATCGCCACGATGGGTACACCTCTCCCCACGGCTTCTTCCACAACATTGACGACCTCGTTCGCATAGAAGCGGAACGACACCGCAAACAGCAGGTCCGTCTTCCGCATCGCGCGGGCCATATGCGTGGCCAGTCCGCCGCCCGGATCCAGGAGCACGCAGCGCTTACCTAGCATGGTCAGTATATAGCGAAGGAGTTCGACGACCGGTGCCGAGCGAAGTTGTCCCATCAGATAGATGACGTCGGCCTTCTCGAGCAGGCTAACGGCTTCTGCCAGATCCTCGGGTTGAAGATCGGTGAGCATCTCTTTCAGGGACGCGATGTCACGGACGACCAGGTCGTGCATCAATCCCATCTCGCTGCGATCTGTCCGCTCCCCCAGTTCCTTCTCCAACGCCTTGACGCGGGCTTCGAAGCCGGGAGCCGCGGTGGACAATCGTTTCTGGAAGAGGCTCTGCAGGTCCTTGAACCCTTCATACCCCAATGCTTGGGCAAATCGGACGAAGCTGGACGCGTGAACGCCGCTGCCTTCCCCGATCGAGTTCACCGATCGCACCGCGACGTCATTCGGATTTTGGGTGAGGTACAACGCAATCTTCTGGTACGACTTGCTCATCCCATCATACCGGTCGTGTATCACGCGGATGAGATCCTCATAGTCCTTGGGAGCCTCGACCTTCTCGTCCACGATGCACATCCTTGCAATTTTTGTTGCATGATGGCGTCTTTGAAGGTTTTTGACCAGCAGAGAGTTGTCAACTCTGTTATCGGGTCTGTTATCGGGCCACAAGTTGTGTGCGCACCGCGCGTCCGCGCACCAAGAGGGCTGCGACAGCTCCGTGCGAAGGAGAAGCGTCAGAGGAGCAGCGGTTTCGGACCCTTGAGCAGCTTTACGGCGATGTTCTCGAAGTTTGGCGACCGTGGACGGCGGCGAGACAGCAGGGGAAGGCCCTGGACTGTGGTCACCACATGGCTGAGGAAGCACCGGATGCGCTCGCGGCCGAAATCCTGCGATTCTTGGGACCCTGCTAGGCTCTGCCTGCCGTGGCACGTATCGAAGCATTGACGCCCGGCAAGCCATGTTGTCCGCTTCGCCCGCAATGCGGACCCAATGTGAGGGCTTCGGAACTTCGACTTTGGGTCAAATGCCGAATTTGGTCCGCTGTAACATAGCTCCGACTTCCTTGCGCGCCGAGCACGAAATACCACCGATCCTGCCGACATCATGGCACACCTCGAGTAAAGCCTTCGTCTCGAGCCCCTCGCCCCGATTTTGTTCGCGCGATAGAAGCGGCGGTTGGCGATTAAGCAGCATGGAATCGCCGAATTCATGCGCGCGGTAGCGGTAGGCGGCAAAGGCTGTGGAGGCCTTGGCGAGCAGAGCATCGTCGGCAAAGGCGCGCAGGAGCTCGAAATGGCTTTCGCCGGGCTGGTGGACGCCTGTGAGAATCGCATCGACCACGCGAAGCCGCGTGCCCCGCGCGATGCGCCCTGTCGCAATGCCATTTCCGGCACGCACATTGCCGCCGGGATTGGCGGCTGCCTCAAGTGCGCGCACTACGCTCGTGCCGATCGCAATGATGCGGCTGCCGCGGAGCTTCGCCCGCGCGACCTGCGCCGCGGTGCGCCCAGGGATGCGGTATGGCTCGTCGAAGGGAAGGCGCGAGTCGAGCGCGGGATCGCCGGTGGAAGAGACGCCCGCAGCATGCGTGAGGGTTGCAAAGCCAACGTCGTGCCGACGCCAGGCTTGGAGCGTGCGCCAGTCGAGCGCGAAGCCTGCCGACGGCGCCTCGAACGCGACCGGCCCGGCGGCAATCTTCGTCCAAACATCCCACAGTGCCAACGGCTCGGGAACATGCGCGTATTGGATCGGCCGGCCGTAGTGCGCCAGTCCTGCAAGCACCGCTGCGCGGTTGCCTGGGAAGTGCAACTCGAGAAGGCGTGGATGGTCGAGAAGGCGCTCGACGACGGCGTCAAGCGAGCCGAGCCGGAGGCGATCGCCTGGTGACAGCGGAGGTGGAGGCAGCCGGTCTTCCGTGCGCGTGCGGTGATCGCCCGAGCCGAAGGCAATCGCCACGAAACGGGTTGGATCGGGAAGTGACAGCCAGCCCGCCAGGCGGATCTCGATCGCCTCACCGCTTGGGACATGCGTGCCGTGCAAGCTGGCAGGCAAGGTCGCGGCGTCATTAGCGACGACCAGATCGCCGGGGTTGAACAGCGTCGCGAGTCCAACTCGCGGCAGGTCGCGCATCGTGCCGTCCGCCTCGACGACGAACAGCCTGGCGGAGCGCCGATCGGGACGATCGGCGGCAATCATCCATGTGCTCCGGCGAGAAGCGTAGAGCGGACCGGCAACGCGTCGAGCATCTTTTCGATGATCTCGGCAGCTGCCTGCTCGGGGCGCTTCAAGGTCGCCGGATCAGCATCAGGGATCGCGAGCGCGTGCAGTGGGGTGTCCATATCGCCGGGGTCAGGCGCGAGGAGCCGGATGCCGTCTGCTTTCGCCTCCTCGTCCCAAATCGCCGTCACATGGGCAAGAGCGGCCTTGCTCGCGCCGTATGCTCCCCAGCCGGGATAGGCGTTCACGGCGGCGTCGCTGGAAATGTTGATGACCAGCGCGCCGCGGCCCTCGCGTGCGGACGCGGCAAGCGCACCGAACAGGGCTTTCGTCAGCCGGAACGCGCCGACGAGATTGACCGCGAGCGCCATTTCCAGCTCCTCGCACTCGGTATCGGCAAGGAGCGCCAGAGGGACAGGGCCGAGGCTCGACGCATTGTTGATCAGGACATCGAGCCCGCCGAGGCTGGCAGTGACCTGCAACGCGATCGGGTAGATGTCCTCCTTCTTGCCGACGTCGCCGACAATACCGTGCGCGCCCGTCTCGTCGGCGATGCGTTCGACATTCGCGGCGGTGCGGGCGACGAAGGCGACGCACGCATTCATCGCGGCAAGCTGCCGCACAAGCGCCAGTCCGAGGCCGGACGTGCCGCCTGTGACCGCCACGCGAAGTCCCTGAAGTTCGACATTCGTCTGCATTGCCAGTGCTCCTTTAATCCGTATGCCTCTTGGTACAAGTTCAAGTTAACTTGAAGTCAAGCGGGAATTGTGCTTTCGTTCATGCATGGATTCCATGCTGACCATCACCGACGTGGCGCGGCGCAGCGGCGTCGCATCATCGGCCCTGCGCTTCTACGAGGAGCGCGGGCTGATCGCGTCCGAGCGGGCCGGCTCGGGACACAGACGCTACCCGCGATCCGTGCTGCGCCGGATCGCCTTCATCGTCTTCGCGCAGCGAATTGGGCTGACGCTTGAGGAGATCGGCGGCGAGCTGGCCAAGTTGCCAGCCGATCGCGTGCCGTCGCGTCGGGATTGGTCGCGGTTATCGGGCCAGTGGACCAAGCGCATCGACCAGCGCATCGCCGAGTTGCAGCGCCTGAGGTCGGGGCTTACCGAGTGCATCGGTTGCGGCTGCCTGTCGATCGACCGGTGTAGCCTTGCGAACCCTGCCGATATGGCAGGACGCAAGGGGCCGGGGCCGAGGTATTGGCTGGGGTGAGTTGGCAGCCAAGTGCGAGACGCTGCGGACCGGTAACGTTCAGCGGCGGTATCGTTTGTCACTGACTTTCTCCATCCACTCGACGGCGTCGCCATCAATTGCTTGCGCCGTCCTGCCAGACGGTTCGTTCCTTCTAAAGATGCGGCTGCATTTCAGCGGGCCAAGCAAAATAAGGAATACGTCGAACTGCTCCGGGTGCGGCAGTCATCGACCTCTTCAGCCCCGCCCGAAACGCTGAGCGTTGGAGCCGTTGCGCGTTGCCACAGGCTGATCGGATTGATCCGGCAGTTGGCGATACCTTTCTTGCGGCAACGAAGGACGAAAACGGTGTCTAGGCCATCGGTAATGGTAGCCTGTTCAAAATTTCGCCAATCGTTGGCTGATCGCCCGCACAGTACTGCATTCGGACAGCATGACCCAAGACTTTACATTAAGTATTCGAATTTGTTCGCTTTCGGCGCAGTTGGTCCCGCCCATCATTGAACCGACACGAATCTCATAACCGATTTCCTGCCAAGCGATCGCCGTGTGAAGCTTGTCAAACTCACCCCAAAGGTGCCGCAATATCGAGGAATGCTAATGATAAGGTAATCATAAGCGACCTCCCGAGATACTCGCGCTCCCACGCACTGATCCGGATCAGCTGATTGCCTCTCCTCAGGTAATTATAGCCCACCAAATCCGGCATTGCCTGCGTCCTCCGATCGGTTTGGTCGGATCGGATGAGGCATTCCGGCCCGCCGACAGCCTGTGGATCGATTCGGTCTCGTGTCCGGTTCAAGGGCATCGACCCGTCTGAGTCCGCTCAGCAATTCATGTGGCCGGATGTGGCTAGCTGCATCTGACAGTGCAGAGTTGCCGCAAGCGTGTTTTCCGATTTCTACGTCGAAGTATCGCCGCTGCACGATGCGAGAGGCAAACCGCTTTTCTCACCTGCGCCTGCTGCCATTATCTCGTCTGTGTCATCGCCGAACAGGAAACAGACGGGACAGACAATGACCTGTGTTCTGCCACAGGTAAGCACTGTTCCTGAGCCCGTGACCTTAGACAGAATTGACCGCGCTCTGGATACGCTCGCCCTAGCTATCCACAAGGCTGGCAACAAAGGACGAGCGTATCTCCCGATTTACGAGCGTCTTGAACGGGAGAAGAAGAAATTGATTGCAGAGATGGGCGCAATGCTGCGCGTCCAGGAACGGCTCAAACGATCTCGGGATCGAAAGGCAAAGCAATTTTTTTGAGTTCGTCTCGTCGCCATTGCAACGATCCGCCCGTACCATACTCTACACGCTCTATCGTATGGCCCATCAAGATTTTGCGAAGCTCGCTGTCGATACCTGCCTCCTTCATACGATCCTCGAAACTGTGCCGGAGGGAATAAATCTTGTGCTTCGGTGTCGGGAAAAGTTTGTGTGTTTTAAAGAATTTATTGAGGTTTGCAGAAAGCGCCTCTTCACGATTGCGGTAGCGCGGAAAGCCCTGCGGATTTTTCTTAAAAACTTCCAGCGCGACGCCTACCAGCGGTACATCTCGCACTGACCATTCGGTCTTGATCTCGCGCGGATCATCGGCGTCCTCTCGTGGGGTAATGCGAACATACGGAACCGGCGTGTCAAGGAAGATCACGGTCTCATCAAGATTGCATATCTCGCTTGGGCGTGTGCCTGTCTCGATCAGCGCCAGAACGCAGCGACGCGCTTGAGCATCCAGGGATGCTAAAGCGCCCGGCCTCATGATCTGATCGGTTATCCATTTGGGTTCGAATGACGGCCGTTTACGACGGCGCTTGCCACGCTCCGAAAAGCGGAGGTCATCGAATGGGGTGCCTTTTTGTTCCTCGCCCAAATGAGCGAAATAACGCCTGTAGAGATCCCGCATGTTGCCGAGGTCTCGATTGCCGGCAGACGCCGAATGTGTCGCGGCTCCGATGTCTGGCGGCGGCGCGATGCGCTTGAGCCAGAACCGGTAGAAGGTCAGTCCGTCTTCACGCGTGACGTCGCCGATCGGCTTGTCACCAACCAGGGCAACGAAATTGTTTACGGCTCTCTGCTTTACCTTCTTCCACATTCGGCGCTGCGACTGGCTCTTACCCGCGACTTCATGGGCCATGATCTCATCGGCGTAGAGATCAAAAGCTTTGGAGACTTTGACCGGCGGCACCTGCACCCCGCCGAGGAGAGCGTCGGCGACCGCGGGGGCCGCTTGAACGCGCTCCAGCGCCTCGACACGCTTTAAAATTGAATCGACATTCTGAAAGCCTGCCACCTGTCCATTTGAAAGGTAGGAAACGCCCATGGCTTCAGCCCGGCGAACGGCGTCGCGATACTGATCGAGTGCTGACCTTGTCTCGCCGCCGCAAAGAAGCACCGCCCACAGGGTCTTGTCCGCGTCTTCGAGCTTGTCGCGCATGGCACGTGCGAGGCGGCGTTCGTCCGTTCCCAGGGACTTGCGAATGAACCTGCCGCGATCGTCGATGCCGACCATCTTGGCGGGCATTCGCCGATGATAATAGAAAATTCCGTCGCGCTGGACGAGGTAGCGATCCGGGTCTCTGGCGGGCTCTGCGACGGCCTCTTTTCGCATGGGCCAAACTCGCGATGTATCTCAGTTTGTATCCCAAATTGTATCGCATTTCGGCAAGAACGCCAAGCGCCCTCATCAACGGGTGCTCTGCCGGACTGGAGTTTCAATGGCTTAGAGGGCCAAGTTCACGAATTTGATGGTGCGGTCGAGAAGACTCGAACTTCCACGGGTTGCCCCACAGCGACCTCAACGCTGCGCGTCTACCAATTCCGCCACGACCGCACGTGGTAGGAGCCGGAACCAACCGGCCCGCGGCGTGTAGCAAATCGTTTCCGGTGAAACAAGTGCGCGGCCAGCAATAATCGGCCGGACATCGGCATAACTCTTCAAGGGCCGAACGTGCCGGAACTGGACGTTTGTACCGATTGCCGCCATATGAGTGGCGAGACGAGATATCATGACAGAACGCAGCCAGATCGCCACGTCGTTCCTGCCCTTGCCCGGCTCGGCGCCGGTCGAATGGCGCATCGAGCCCGGGCTCACCGCCTATCCCGATGCGCTCGCCGTGATGGAGGCGCGCGCCGAGGCAATCCGCAGCGGCGCCGCCGGCGAGATGGTCTGGCTGGTCGAGCACCCGCCGCTCTACACCGCCGGCACCAGCGCCCGCATCGAGGACCTGATCGAGCCGGACCGTTTCCCGGTCTTTGCCGCCGGGCGTGGCGGCGAATACACCTATCATGGGCCGGGCCAGCGAGTCGCCTACGTCATGCTCGACCTGAAGCGGCGGCGCGAGGATGTCCGCGCCTTCGTCGCCGCACTCGAACAATGGATCATCGGCTCGCTGGCCGCCTTCAACGTACGCGGCGAACGCCGCGAGGACCGCGTCGGCGTCTGGGTGGTTCGGCCGGACCGCCCCGCTTTGCCCGACGGCTCGGCGGCCGAGGACAAGATCGCCGCCATCGGCATCAGGCTGAGGCGCTGGGTGAGCTTTCACGGCATCGCCATCAATGTCGAGCCGGACCTTAGCCATTTCAGCGGCATCGTGCCGTGCGGCGTCCAGCATCACGGCGTCACCAGCCTTGTCGACCTCGGCCTTCCCGTGACCATGGCCGACCTCGACCTGGCGCTGAAATCCGCTTTCGAGGACGTGTTCGGGCCCGCCGCGGTGTCGCCTGTCGAAGTGTCCCGCAAGGCCGGCTGAAACACTCGCCCAATGCCTGCGCCAATATGCGAAGGCGGCCCTCGCTCATCAGCATCGAGCCCGCCCTTGAGCTCAATCCTCACATCGCGCCGATCCAGATTGCCATGGAAATGAGGAACGTGCTCATGCACACCAGCGAGACGACATCCTGAACAAGATCGGTCATAACTCTCTCCTGTTGTTAGTATGTTCGTATTTTGTTCTAATTTTGTTCGAATGTCAACGATCGCAGTCCGGGCGTCACCCGAATTGCGCTCGGTCATTTCGACAGGGTTAAGAAAGGGTTGAGAAGGAGATGCCGAGCGTTTCGGGGCCGACAGGCGCGCGAAAGCGGCGGGACGGCGCACGGCAGCTCGCGGGCCGTCATCGCCTCAATTGCAGCGCACCCTAAAGCGGCACAACCTTGCCGTCGGACAGCGTCACGCGGCGGTCCATGCGCGAGGCGAGCTCGTGATTGTGGGTGGCGATGAGCGCCGCCAGGCCCGATTGCCGGACCAGTGCTGCCAGCGCCTCGAACACATAGGAAGCGGTCACCGGGTCGAGATTGCCGGTCGGCTCGTCGGCCAAAAGCACCAGCGGCGCATTGGCGACGGCACGCGCAATGGCGACCCGCTGCTGCTCGCCGCCGGAGAGCTCGGAGGGGCGATGCTGTGCCCGCTTGCCGATCTGCATATAGTCGAGCAATTGCGCCGCCCGCTCGGCCGCCTCCTTGCGCGGCAGCCCTTTTATCAGCTGCGGCATCATGATGTTTTCCAGCGCAGAAAACTCAGGCAACAAATGATGGAACTGGTAGACGAAGCCGACATCGTTGCGGCGGATCGCCGTGCGCTCGTCGTCGGAAAGCCGGCCGCAGGCGCGCCCCGCCAGGATCACGTCGCCGGCGTCCGGTCGCTCCAGCAGCCCGGCCGTGTGGAGCAGCGTCGACTTGCCGGTGCCCGACGGCGCCACAAGCGCCACCATCTCGCCACGCTTCAGCGAAAAATCGGCGCCGTTCAGGATGGTCAGCTTGCGCGGCCCCTGTACATAATGGCGTTCGACGCTCTTCAGCTCGATAATGGCCTCGGCCATCATTCGTACCTCAGCGCTTCGACCGGATCGAGCCTGGCAGCGCGCCACGCCGGAAACAGTGTCGCCAGGAACGACAGCGCCAAAGCCATGAGAACGACCGAGATCGTCTCGCTGGCATCCATGCGCGCCGGCAGCTGGCTCAGGAAATAAAGCTCGGGATTGAACAGCCGCTCGTTGGCCAGCCAGGAGAAGAACTGGCGGATGCGCTCGACGTTGAGGCAGATCACGATGCCGAGCAGCACGCCGGCGATGGTGCCGACAACGCCGATCGCAGCCCCGGTCATCAGGAAGATGCGCAGGATCGCGCCGCGCGTGGCGCCCATGGTGCGCAGGATGGCGATGTCGTGGCCCTTGTCCTTCACCAGCATGATCAGGCCCGAAATGATGTTGAGCGCCGCCACCAGCACGATCAGCGTCAGGATCATGAACATGACGTTGCGCTCGACCTGCAGCGCGTCGAAAAACGTCTTGTTACGCTCCCGCCAATCGACGAGGGTGATCGGCCGTTGCGCCGCCTCTTCGACCTTCGGCTTCAGCGCGTCGATATTGTCGGGATTGTCGGCGTAGATCTCGATCGTCTGCGCCCTGCCGTCCATGTTGAAATAAAGCTGCGCTTCCGAAAACGGCATGTAGACGATGGAGCTGTCATATTCCGACATGCCGACCTCGAAGATCGCGGTTATCGGATAGCCTTTCATGCGCGGCGTCGTGCCGAGCGGCGTGACGTCGCCCTCGGGCGAGATCAGCGTGATGGTATCGCCGAGCACAAGGCCGAGATTCTCGGCCATGCGGCTGCCGATGGCGACTCCCTCGCCGGTGTCGAAGCCGACGATCGAGCCCGCCTTGATGTTGTTGGCGACGATCGTGATCTTGCCGAGATCCTCGCCGCGTATACCGCGCACCAGCGCGCCGGTGCCGCCGCCGACATTGCCTTGCGCCAGCACCTGCCCGTCGATCAGCGGAATGGCATATTTGACGCCGGGCACGCCGTTGATGCGGCCGGCGACCTGGTCATAGTCCTCCAGCGGCATGTCGAGCGGCTGCACGATCAGGTGCCCGTTGACGCCAAGGATGCGCGTCAGCAGTTCGGCGCGAAAGCCGTTCATGACCGCCATGACGACGATCAGCGTGGCAACGCCCAGCATGATGCCGAGGAAGGAGATCGAGGCGATCACCGAGATCACCGTCTCCTTGCGGCGCGAGCGCAGATAGCGCCACGCCACCATGCGCTCGAAGCCGGAAAAGGGTCCTGCCGCCGAAGGTTTGGCTGCTGCCGCTTCACTCATACGGCGGCACCGAAACGCTTTTTCACGTCGCCGATCGGCAGCGTCTCGCGCTCGCCGGTCCTGCGGTTCTTGATTTCGACCTCGCCGGCGGCGACACCACGCGGCCCGACGATCACCTGCCACGGGAGCCCGATCAGGTCGGCGGTGGCGAACTTGCCGCCCGGCCGCTGGTCGGTGTCGTCGTAGAGCACCTCCTTGCCGGCGGCGGCAAAGGCGGCATTCAGCTCGCGGCAGACGCGGTCGCATTCGGCATCGCCAGCCTTCATGTTGATCAGGCCGACATCGAACGGTGCCACCGCCTCCGGCCAGATGATGCCGTTATCGTCATGGCTGGCCTCGATGATCGCCGCGACCAGCCTGGACGGGCCGATGCCGTAGGAACCGCCAGAAACGAAATGATCCTTGCCGTCCGGCCCGGTCACCTTGGCGCCCATCGGCTTGGAATATTTGTCGCCGAAATGGAAGATATGCCCAACCTCGATGCCGCGCGCCGAGACCCTGTCGCCCTCGGAGAGCTTTTCCCATGCCGCCTCGTCATGCATTTCGTCGGTGGCGGCATAGGGCGTCGTCCACGTCTTGACGATGCCGCCGATCTCGGCGTCGTTCGAAAAATCGGTATCCGCCCCCGGCACCTCAAGCGAGAGATAGTCGCGATGGCAAAACACCTGGCTCTCGCCGGTGTCGGCCAGGATGATGAACTCATGGCTGAGGTCGCCGCCGATCGGCCCGGTGTCGGCGCGCATCGGAATGGCCTGCAGCCCCAGGCGCGTAAACGTCCTGAGATAGGACACGAACATGCGGTTATAAGCGGCCTTGGCGCCTTCATAATCGAGGTCGAAGGAATAGGCGTCCTTCATCAGGAACTCGCGCGAACGCATGACGCCGAAGCGCGGGCGCACCTCGTCGCGAAACTTCCACTGGATATGATAGAGGTTGAGCGGCAGGTCCTTGTAGGACTTGACATAGGAGCGGAATATCTCGGTGACCATCTCCTCGTTGGTCGGCCCGTAGAGCATATCGCGGTCTTGCCGGTCCTTGATGCGCAGCATCTCCTTGCCGTAGTCTTCATAGCGGCCGCTTTCGCGCCACAGCTCGGCCGATTGGATGGTCGGCATCAGGATTTCGAGTGCGCCGGCGCGATTCTGCTCCTCGCGAATGATCCGGCAGACCTTGTCCAGCACCCGCTTGCCGAGCGGCAGCCAGGAAAAGCTGCCCTGCCCCTGCTGGCGGATCATGCCGGCGCGCAGCATCAGCCGATGCGAGACGATCTCGGCCTCGCGCGGATTTTCTTTGAGAATGGGCAGGAAATAGCGCGACAAACGCATGGACTGGTCCGTGAGAGAGGATGGCGGCGCCGGAATCGGCGCAGCGCAGGCTTGCTTGCCCCGGCTTCATAGCCATTTCATGGCGGAATGGAAACCCGGCCCAAGCGCTGCACAGGCGCCGCAATTGCCGCACGCGGCTTGCTGGGCGTTTCGCAAGCAACGCCTGCCGTACTATTGTGCACTGCAGCACGAGATTGCCTGTTTCCGGGCAAAATTCTTCGTGACATTTTCACCCGCCTTAGGCTAGTGTGCCCCCATAACCGAGAGGGTAGAGAAAAATCTGCCCTCCTACGCGGTCAAAGTCTTGGGAGGATGCGATCTAGGCGCGGTAACTCGCTGCCGCCGGACACCGGAAACAGATCGGACGCGTTTAAATTGCAAGGCCTCGCGCCTTGCATTTTTTTTGTGCAATCATCTGGTTAGCACGACAGATTACCAAACTACATGACGTTGCGTCAGCCCAAACCCGCCCCGGCCTTTACTTTGGATTGACCTTGCTGGCTCAGCTTGATTTCAGAGCGTCGGCTAATGCATGTCGCGCAAAAGCGTGCAGCGGTTTTGCGATAACGACATGCATCAAACAAGAACTTAAAGCGCGTCCGATGAGGCCGGTCGAACGCGACGCGCTTTAGGCTGGGATAGTCGGACACGGTAGGTAGCCGGCTAATGCGCTGGGCTCTGGTTGAAATCCGGCACGATGTGCGGGATGTCGTCGATACCGAGGCCAAGCCCTCTCGTGATGCCGTAGAAGATACCCATGAGGACCAGCGTGACGATCGTCGTGCGCAGCGCCGCGCGCAGCATGTGCGGTCCGCGCGGTGCGCTCGGAACCGTGCCAAGCGTCACGTCCCGATCCTCGTCCTGCGTCCGCATGCTGAACGGCAGGACGGCGAACAACACCACCCACCATGTGGCGAAGAACAGGGCGACAAACGAAACCCAACTCATGCTTGCTCCAGTTCGACCAGCGTGCCGAAGAAATCCTTGGGGTGCAGAAACAATACCGGCTTGCCATGTGCGCCGATCTTCGGATTGCCGTCGCCCAGCACGCGCGCGCCGCTGGCCTTGAGACGGTCGTGCGCCGCAACAATGTCGTCCACCTCATAGCAGACATGGTG
This sequence comes from Mesorhizobium sp. M0816, assembly GCF_040320005.1. NCBI lineage: Bacteria > Pseudomonadati > Pseudomonadota > Alphaproteobacteria > Hyphomicrobiales > Phyllobacteriaceae > Mesorhizobium > Mesorhizobium sp. M0816. Next base: position 26,480 of record NZ_JAMYOT010000010.1, read on the forward strand.
CATGCCGCCGGACGGATTCTTCGCGAGGAATGCGGCGATCGGCGAGGCTTCGCCGAGAGGCTCGAGCAACTCGATCCTGGTGTTGCCGACGTCGACGAACACCACCGTAACGCCATGCTCCGGCAGCGCCTGCGGCGCGGTCACGCGAGCGCCAAGCGTATCGCGATAGACCGCCGCAGCCGCGGCCAGATCCGGCACCGCAAGCGCGACATGGTTGAGGCGTCCGAGCATAGGGTGCTCCAGGTCTGGGGTAGTGAGTAGTGAGTAGTGAGTAGTGAATGGTGAATGGTGAATGGAATATTGCGCATTGCAAAACCGCTAACCCACAACATCCTATTCACTATTCACTATTCACTTACCTTGTGACGAACACCGTCACCAGCGGCTTCTTGCCCCAGGCTTCGTTGGCCGCGCCGCGCACCGCGCGCCGCACTGCCTCCTGGACCAGGTCGAGGTCTTTTCGGCGCTGGCGGGGGATGGAGTCCACGGCGCCGATTGCCGCATCGATCATCAGGTCTTCCAGGCTCTCGCCGCTGCCGTCGGCCTCGGCGACGCCGATGGCGACGAGATCGGGATCGCCGGCAAGCTCGTATTTGTCGTCGAGCACGACATTGACGGCGACATGGCCGGCAAAGGACAGCTTGCGGCGGTCGCGAATGCCCATCGCCTGGTCGGTGCCGATCAGCCTTCCGTCCTTGTAGATGCGGCCGAACGGCACCTGGTCGATGATGGCGGCGGCACCCGGATACAGCCTGAGCATGTCGCCGTCGCGCACCTGCGCGACCTGGCCGATGCCGGACGTCGACATCAGCGAGCCCTGCGCCACCAGATGCGCCGCTTCGCCATGCACGGGAACGCCGATCTGCGGCCGCACCCATTCATACATCTTGCGCAATTCGCTGCGGCGTGGATGGCCGGAGACATGCACCAGCGCATCGCCGTCCTCGATGATCTTGATGCCGAGATCGATCAGGCGGTTCTTGATTTCGAGGATCGCCTTCTCGTTGCCGGGAATGGTGCGCGAGGAAAACACCACCGTGTCGCCGGCCGTCAGCGCCACCGACTTCATCTCGTCGCGCGACAGCTTGGCAAGTGCGGCAAGCGGCTCGCCCTGGCTGCCGGTGCAGATGATGACGAGGTTTTCGCGCGGGATGAAGCCGTAATCCTCCTCGGCGATGAATTCCGGCAACCCGTCCATATAGCCGAGTTCATCAGCCACATCGATGACGCGCTTCATCGAGCGGCCAATCACCAGGCACTGGCGGCCGGCATCCCGCGCCGCCTTGGCGATGGAGACGATACGCCCGACATTGGAGGAGAAGCTGGTGACGGCGACCCGGCCCTTGGCGTTCTGGATGACGCTCTTGAGGCCCTCGCCCACCGCCACTTCGGACGGCGATTCCCCTTCCCGCATCGCATTGGTGGAATCGCAGACCAGCGCCAGCACACCCTTGTCGCCATAGGCTCGGAAGCGCGCCTCGTCGGTCATCGGCCCGACCGTCGGCGCCGGATCGATCTTCCAGTCGCCGGTATGGATGACGACGCCGGCCGGCGTCGTGATCGCCAGCGACATCGGTTCGGGAATGGAGTGCGCAACAGGGATGGCCTCGATCTCGAACGGGCCGACGGTGAATTTCTCGCCGGCCCGGTAGATCGTCACCGGGATCTTCGGCGCCCCTTGCTCGCCCTGCCGCTTGGCTTCCAGCAGGCCGGCGCTGAACGGCGTCATCCAGACCGGCGCCTTGAGCTTCGGCCAGATGTCGTGGAGCGCGCCGTAATGGTCCTCATGCGCATGGGTGATGACGATGCCGCGCAGATTGGCGACATTCTCCTCGATGAAACGCGTGTCGGGCAGAACCAGGTCGACGCCGGGCAGGGTTGCATCGGGAAAAGTGACGCCGACGTCGACCACGATCCATTCGCGCGCATTGGCCGGCCCATAGCCGTAGAGGGCGAAGTTCATGCCGATCTCGCCGACACCGCCGAGCGGCACGAAGACAAGTTCGGCGTTTTCCGCTATCGCCATGGTCTTTCCTTCCTTGCCGGTCAAAATTGTGGGCCGGTCAAAATTGTCGGCCGGTCAAAATTGTCGGCCGGTCAAATTCAAGCTGGTCAAATACCTGGCCAGTCAAACGTATTGGCCAGTCAAACGCCGGCCGAGGCAACCGCGCCGAAATGCACGTCGCCGGCGGCGATCGTCAGAACCGAACCTTGATCGTCGCGGATCACGAAACGGCAGTCCTCGTCAATGGTCTCGAAGGTGCCGCGCACCACATTACCGTCAATTCTGACAGCAACCTGCCCGCCAAGCCCCGCCGCACGCGCCAGCCACCGCCGCCTGACGGCGGCAAGCCCGCGCCCTTCGTTCCACAGCCGCGCATTCTCGCTCCATGTATCCGACAGCGCCAGGAACAGCGTCTCGGCATCGCAAGCAGACCCCAGCGCGCTGAGCGACGTCGCTGGATAAGGCAAATCCTCAGGGTATGCCACCACGTTGACGCCGACACCGACAGCCACCGCGGAACGGCCACCATCCAGCATCGCCGATTCCAGCAGGATGCCGGCGAGCTTGGCGCCCGAGGCAAGCACATCGTTGGGCCATTTCAGTTCGAAACGGTTCTTGCCTTGGCTCGCACCATCGAGGCCGATCGCGATCCTGCCCTTCGGCACGACAGCGTCGAGCGCGTCGGCCAGCGCCAGTCCGGCAACGAAGCCGAGCGTCGCGGCAAGCCGAAGCTCGGTGTTGGTGATCACCAGCAACGTCGCTGCCAGATTGCCCTCGGGCGTCGCCCAGGCGCGGCCACGGCGGCCACGCCCGGCTTCCTGCTTTTTGGAGACGACCCAGAGTTTGCCCGGATCGCCGGCCCGTGCATGCTCCAGCGCCAGCGCGTTGGTGGAGCCGACCGTGTCGTGCGCCTCGAGCCGGAACCCGTCCGAAGCCGCGGTTGGAGCCAGCCTGAAAGTCATTCCGTCAGAAGAAGGTCTTGGCCGCGGCTGCGGCGTAGGTTCCGATCGGGCCGCCGATCAGCACGTAGAACAGCACGAAGGCGCCACAGACACCGAGCACGACGCGCAGTTCGGACGCCATCGGCACGAAGCCGCCGACCGGTTCGTCGAACCACATGATCTTGATGATACGCAGATAATAGTAGGCGCCCACCACAGAGGCGAGCACGCCGATGATCGCCAGCGCGTAGAGGTTGGCATTGATGGCGGCGAGGAACACGTACCATTTCCCCCAGAAGCCGGCGAGCGGCGGGATGCCGGCCAGCGAGAACATCAGGATGGTGAGGATCGTCGCCATGATCGGATTGGTCGCCGACAGGCCGGCGAGATCGCTGATCTGCTCGACATTGCCCTCCTTGCGCCGCATGGCGAGGATGAAGGCGAAGGTGCCGAGCGTCATCACCAGATAGATCAGCATGTAGATGGCGACGCCGCGCACGCCATCCTGGCTGTTCGCGGCAAGGCCGACCAGCGCATAACCCATATGACCGATGGAGGAATAGGCCATCAGCCGTTTGATGTTGGTCTGGCCGATGGCCGCAAAGGCACCAAGCGCCATCGAGGCGATCGAGATGAAGACGATGATCTGCTGCCAGTCGGCGGCGATCGGCTTGAAGGCGCCCATGGTGACGCGCACCATCAGCGCCATCGCCGCCATCTTCGGTGCCGCCGCCAGAAAAGCCGTCACCGGCGTCGGCGCGCCTTCATAGACGTCGGGCGTCCACATATGGAACGGCACCGCCGAGATCTTGAAGGCAAGGCCGGCCAGCACGAAAACCAGGCCGAAGACGAGCCCAAGCTGGCGCTCACCGCCGCTCAGCGCCGTGGCGATCTCCTGGAAGCCGGTGTTGCCGGTGTAGCCGTAGACCAGCGAGATACCGTAAAGCAGCATGCCCGACGACAGGGCGCCAAGGACGAAATACTTCAGCCCGGCCTCGGTCGAGCGCAGATTGTCCCGGTTGATCGCCGCCAGCACGTAGATCGCCAGCGATTGCAGCTCGAGGCCGAGATAGAGCCCGATCATGCCGTTGGCCGAGATCATCAGCATCATGCCGAGCGTGCAGAGCAGGATCAGCACCGGATATTCGAACTTGTCGAAACGCTCCGCCTGGGCAAAGCGGACCGACATGACCAGCGTCACCGCCGAGCCGACGAGCGCCAGCACCTTCATGAAGCGGGCGAACGGATCCTGGATGAAGGCTTCGCTGTAGGCGTTGCCCTGTCCCGGCGAAAAGACCAGCCAGGCGCCGGCGATCACCAGCACGGCGACGGCAAGGCCGCTCACCGTGACAGTGGTGTTGGCGCGCGAATAGGCGCCGAGCATCAACAGCGCCAAGGCGCCGATGGCGAGGATCAGCTCTGGCGTCGAGAGCGACAGGCTTGAGAGAAGGTCCGGCGTCATGGTTCGCAAAACCCCCAGTCAGTTCGCCGCCGCGGTCTGCGCGGCGCCGATGGATGCGGTGACATTGGTAACGAGCGCCTTGACCGATTCGGCGGTCGCGTCGAAGATCGGCGCCGGATAGACGCCGAAGAAGATGACCAGCGCGACCAGCGGATAGATGATCACCTTCTCGCGCGTCGACAGGTCGAGCAGGCCTTTCAGGCTTTCCTTGGTCAGCGCGCCGAAGATCACCTTGCGGTAGAGCCAGAGCGCATAGGCCGCCGAAAGGATGACGCCGGTGGCGGCGAAGAACGCTACCCAGGTGTTGACCCGGAACACGCCGAGCATGGTCAGGAACTCGCCGACGAAGCCGCTGGTGCCGGGCAGGCCGACATTGGCCATGGTGAAGATCATGAACACGGTTGCATATTTCGGCATGTTGTTGACCAACCCGCCATAGGCGTCGATGTCACGCGTATGCATGCGGTCGTAGACGACGCCGACGCAGAGGAACAGCGCGCCGGAGACCAGGCCGTGCGACAGCATCTGAAAGATCGAACCCTGGACGCCTTCCTGGTTCATCGCGAAGATGCCCATGGTAACGAAGCCCATGTGAGCGACCGACGAATAGGCGATCAGCTTCTTCATGTCCTCCTGCATCAGCGCCACCAGCGAGGTGTAGATGATGGCGCCGACGGAGAGCGTGAAGATCAGCGGCGCGAACATTTCGGATGCGATCGGAAACATCGGCAGCGAAAAGCGCAGGAAGCCGTACCCACCCATCTTGAGCAGGATGGCGGCCAGGATCACCGAGCCGGCCGTCGGCGCCTCGACATGCGCGTCCGGCAGCCAGGTGTGCACCGGCCACATCGGCATCTTCACCGCGAAGGACGCGAAGAAGGCAAGCCATAGCCAAGTCTGCATATTGGCCGGGAAGTTGTGGGTCAGAAGCGTCGGGATGTCGGTGGTGCCGGACTGGAAGAACATCGCCATGATGGCGAGCAGCATCAGCACCGAGCCGGCCAGCGTATAGAGGAAGAACTTGAACGAGGCATAGACGCGCCGCTTGCCGCCCCACACGCCGATGATGATGAACATCGGGATCAGGCCGGCTTCGAAGAAGACATAGAACAAGACGATGTCGAGCGCGCAGAACACGCCGATCATCAGCGTCTCGAGCAGCAGGAAGGCAATCATATAGGCCTTGACGCGCTTCTCGATCGATTCCCACGAGGCGAGGATGCAGAGCGGCATCAGGAAGGTGGTCAGGATGACGAACAGCATGGAGATGCCGTCTACGCCCATATGATAGGAGATGCCGGAATCCAGCCAGGCAAACTTCTCGACGAACTGGAAGCCGGGCTGCGAATTGTCGAAGCCGGTCCAGATGAACAGCGAAATCACAAACGTGAACGCGGTCGTGAACAGTGCTATGGCGCGGATGTTGCGGCGCGCGTTCTCGCTGTCGTCACGCACGAAAAGGATGAGCAGCACACCAACCAGCGGCAGGAAGGTGACCAGCGATAGGATCGGCCAGGCGGTCATCAGAGCATCATCCAGGTGACGAGTGCGGCAACGCCGATCAGCATGGCGAAGGCATAGTGGTAAAGATAGCCGGTCTGCAGCTTGACGACCCGGTTGGTGACGTCGACGACGCGCGCCGAAATGCCGTCCGGCCCGAGCCCGTCGATGACGGTGCCGTCGCCGGTCTTCCACAGGAAGCTGCCGAGGCGCTTTGCCGGCCGCACGAACAGGAAGTCGTAGAGCTCGTCGAAATACCATTTGTTGAGCAGGAAGGCGTAGAGCAGGCGATGGTTGGCGGCGACGCTCCGAGGCATTTCCGGCGCGCGAATATAGAACTGCCAGGCAATCGCAAAGCCGATCAGCATGGCGATGAACGGTGACAGCTCGACCCACAACGGCACTTCGTGGATTTCGTGCAGGATGTGGTTGTCCGGCAGCGTGAACAGCGACGCCTTCCAGAATTCGGCATAGCCCTCGCCGAAGAAGGCGCCGTGGAAGATCACGCCGGCAAACAGCGCGCCCGCCGCCAGGATGAACAGCGGCACCAGCATGACCGGCGGCGATTCATGGACATGGTGCATGACCTCGTGGCTGGCCCGCGGCTCGCCGTGGAAGGTCATGAAGATCAGCCGCCAGGAGTAGAAGGAGGTGAAGCAGGCAGCAATGACCAGCAATATGAAGGCAAACGCGGCGACCGCATTGTGGCCGGCGAAGGCCGCTTCGATGATGGCGTCCTTGGAAAAGAAGCCGGCCGTGCCGATGATCGTTACCGGGATGCCGACACCGGTCAGCGCCAGCGTGCCGATCACCATCATCCAGTACGTTTTCGGAATGAGCGTCCTCAGGCCGCCCATCTTGCGCATGTCCTGCTCGTCGGAGACGGCGTGGATGACCGAGCCCGAGCCGAGGAACAGCAGCGCCTTGAAGAAGGCGTGCGTGAACAGATGGAAGATCGCCGCGCCATAGGCGCCGACGCCGAGCGCCACGAACATGTAGCCGAGCTGCGAACAGGTCGAATAGGCGATGACGCGCTTGATGTCGTTCTGGACGAGACCGACTGTCGCCGCGAAGAAGGCGGTGAAGGCGCCGATGAAAGTGACCACGGTCAATGCCGAATGCGACAGCTCGAACAGCGGCGACAACCGCGCCAGCATGAACACGCCTGCCGTCACCATGGTCGCGGCATGGATCAGTGCCGAGACCGGCGTCGGGCCTTCCATGGCATCCGGCAGCCAGGTGTGAAGCGGCACCTGCGCCGACTTGCCCATGGCGCCCATGAACAGGAGCAGGCAGACAACCGTCATCGCAGCCTGCTTGTCGAGCGCATAGCCGAGGAAGGTCAGCACGGCCGGGCCTTGCGGCGCGCCTTCCGCCGGAATGAACGTCGCCGCATTGGCGAAGATGGTGCCGAGATTGACCGAGCCGAACAGCACGAACACGCCGAATATGCCGAGCGCAAAGCCGAAATCGCCGACGCGGTTGACGACGAAGGCCTTGATCGCAGCCGCATTGGCCGACGGCTTCTTGTACCAAAAGCCGATCAGCAGATAGGAGGCAAGGCCGACGCCTTCCCAGCCGAAGAACATCTGCACGAGGTTGTCGGCCGTCACCAGCATCAGCATGGCGAAGGTAAACAGCGACAGATAGGCGAAGAAGCGCGGCCGGTCCGGATCGTGATGCATGTAGCCGATCGAGTAGATATGGACCAGCGACGACACCGTGTTGACAACGACCAGCATCACCACCGTCAGCGTGTCGATCCTGAGCGCCCAGGACGCCTCCAGCCCGCCCGACTGGATCCAGCGCATCACCGGCACGGTGAACACCTCTCCGCCGCCGAAGCCAACCGAGAAGAAGGCGACCCACGACAGCACGGCCGCGATCACCAGGAAGCCCGAGGTGATGTATTCGGAAGCCTTGGCCCCGAGCGAGGTGCCGAACAGGCCGACGATCAGAAAGCCGAGCAGCGGAAGGAAGACGATGGCCTGATACATGGTGGTTCCGTCAACCCTTCATCATGTTCACGTCTTCGACCGCGATCGAGCCGCGGTTGCGGAAGAAGACGACGAGAATGGCAAGGCCGATCGCCGCTTCGGCCGCCGCGACCGTCAGCACGAACAGTGCGAACACCTGGCCGACCAGATCGCCGAGCGCCGCCGAGAAGGCGACGAAATTGATGTTGACCGCAAGCAGGATCAGCTCGATCGACATCAGGATGACGATGACGTTCCTGCGGTTCAGGAAGATGCCGAACACGCCGAGCGTAAACAGGATCGCCGATACGGTCAGGTAGTGCGCGATGCCGACGACCATCTCAGACTCCTTCGCCCGTCTTGACCTTGCGGATTTCCACTCCGGTTGCCGCCGTGCGGCCGACCTGGGCGGCGATCGACTGCCGCTTGACGCCCGGCTTGTGGCGCAGCGTCAGCACGATGGCGCCGATCATGGCGACCAGCAGCACCAACCCAGCCACCTGGAAGTAATAGAGGTAATCCGTATAGAGGATGTCGCCGAGCGCTGCCGTGTTGGAGCGCGCGGCCAGGTCCGGAATGGGTTTCGCGACCGTCGCCGCCAGTTTCGGCGCGAATGTATAGCCGCCGAGCACCACGATCAGCTCCGCCGCCAGGATCAGCCCGACCAGCGCGCCGATCGGTGCATATTGCAGGGCGCCTTCCTTCATTTCGGCGAAGTCGACGTCGAGCATCATGACGACGAACAGGAACAGCACCAGCACCGCGCCGACATAGACGACGAGCAGGATCATCGCCAGGAACTCGGCGCCGGTCAGCATGAACAGGCCGGCGGCGTTGAAGAAGGTCAGGATCAGGAACAGCACCGAATGCACGGGATTGCGCGCCGATATGACCATGAACGCCGATGCCACCGCGACAAAGGCGAAGAGGTAGAAAAAGGCCGCCTCTAGTCCACTCAGCATGGGTTCCCCCGGGTTTCCTGTCAGAACAGGACGTTCGTCCTGTTTTTTGCCACCGCCTCCGGTCGGCAAGTTGCGTGTTCCTTAAACCAGGCCCCTCGCCCCGTCCATGCGTCAAATATCAGCGGTAAGGCGCATCCAGCGAGATGTTGCGCGCCAGCTCACGCTCCCAGCGGTCGCCATTGGCCAGGAGCCTGTCCTTGTCGTAATAAAGCTCCTCGCGCGTTTCCGTCGCGAATTCGAAATTCGGCCCCTCGACAATGGCGTCGACCGGGCAGGCTTCCTGGCAGAAGCCGCAATAAATGCATTTCACCATATCGATGTCGTAGCGCACGGTGCGCCGTGTGCCGTCGTTGCGGCGTGGGCCGGCTTCGATGGTGATGGCCTGTGCCGGGCAGATCGCCTCGCACAGTTTGCAGGCGATGCAGCGTTCCTCGCCGTTCGGATAGCGGCGCAGCGCATGTTCGCCGCGGAAGCGCGGGCTGACCGGCCCCTTTTCATGCGGATAGTTGATCGTCTCCTTCGGCGCGAAGAACTGGCGCATCGACAGGAAGAAAGCGCTGACGAAATCCTGCAAAAGCAGTGACTTGGCGGCCTGGGATAATGCTGACATCAGGCAAACCCGGTGAGTTTGAGAAAGGCGGCGGTGGCGACCACCATGAACAGCGAGATCGGCAGGAAGACCTTCCAGCCGAGCCGCATCAGCTGGTCGTAGCGATAGCGCGGCACGAACGCCTTCACCATGGAGAACATGAAGAACACCAGGCAGACCTTGAGCACGAACCAGATGAGCCCCGGCACCCAGGTGAAGGGTGCGAAGTCGAAGGGCGGCAGCCATCCGCCGAGGAACAATATGGTGGCCAGTGCGCACATCAGGACGACGGCGACATATTCGCCGAGGAAGAACAACAGGAACGGCGTCGAGGAATATTCGACCATATGGCCGGCGACGAGTTCCGATTCGGCTTCCACAAGGTCGAAGGGCGGCCGGTTGGTCTCGGCCAACGCCGAGATGAAGAAGACGATGAACATCGGGAACAGCGACAGCCAATGCCAGTCGAGGAAGGTGTTGGGCAGGCCGAGCCGCGTGCCCAGCCCGTCCTGTTGCGACAAGACGATGTCGGACAGGTTGAGCGAGCCGACGCAAAGCAGCACGGTGACGATGACGAAGCCGATCGAGACCTCGTAGGATACCATCTGCGCCGCCGAGCGCAGTGCGCCGAGGAACGGGTATTTCGAATTGGAGGCCCAGCCGCCCATGATGACGCCATAGACCTCGAGCGAGGAGATGGCGAAGACATAGAGGATGCCGACATTGACGTTGGCGATCGCCCAGCCTTCATTGACCGGTATGACCGCCCAGGCGGAGATCGCCAGCACCGCCGACACCAAAGGCGCCAGCAGGAAAACGCCCTTGTTGGCGCCGGACGGGATGACCGGCTCCTTGAAGACGAATTTCAGCAGATCGGCGAAGGCCTGCAGTGTGCCCCATGGGCCAACGACATTCGGGCCTCGGCGCAATTGCACCGCCGCCCAGATCTTGCGGTCGGCGTAAAGCACATAGGCGACGAAGATCAACAGAACGACGATCAGCACGACCGACTTCAAAAGGATCAGCAGCGCCGGCAGCACGTAGAAGGAGAAGAAGGTGTCCATGTCTACTCCGCCGCCTGCCTGAAGCCGTTCTTCGCCAAAGCCGAGCATTCGGCCATCACCGCGGAAGCCCGCGCGATCGGGTTGGTCAGGTAGAAATCCTTGACCGGCGAGGTGAAGGTGCCCTTGTTCAACCGCCCGCCGAGCTTGGCAACCCTGGCGATGTCGGCCGGGTCGCCGGCCGCGACATGATCGATGCGGGCAAGATGCGGGTATTCCGCATAGAGCTTTGCGCGTAGCTGCGGCAGTGAATCGAAAGGTAGCTTCTTGCCCAGCACATCCGACAGTGCCCGAAGGATCGCCCAGTCCTCGCGCGCCTCGCCGGGCGCGAAGCCGGCACGGTTGGTCTGCTGCACGCGCCCCTCGGTGTTGACGAAGGTGCCCGACTTTTCGGTATAGGCGGCACCCGGCAGGATGACGTTGGCGCGATGCGCGCCCTTGTCGCCATGCGTGCCGATATAGACGACGAAAGCGCCGCCGGTCTTGGCCATGTCGATTTCGTCGGCACCGAGCAGGAACAACACATCGGTCTCGCCAAGCATGCCGGCGACGTTCCTGCCGCCCTCGCCCGGCACGAAGCCGACATCGAGGCCGCCGACGCGTGCCGCCGCGGTGTGCAGTACGGCAAAACCGTTCCAGTCGGCCCTTGCAGCATTGACGGCGACGGCGAGCTTCGCCGCTTGGCCAAGCACGGCCGCGCCGTCCGGACGCGCCAGCGCACCCTGGCCGACGATGATCAGCGGATGCGTCGCCTTCTTCAGCAGCTGGAAGAACTTGCCGTTGCCGTCGGCCAGATCCTTCAGCGATTCTGGCCCGGCGCCGAGCTGCTCGTAATCATAGCGTGTATCGCCGACATCGCCGATGACGCCGACCGGCAGATTGCCGGCCCGCCAGCGCTTGCGGATGCGAGTGTTGAGCAAGGAGGCCTCGAAGCGCGGATTGGCGCCGATGATCAGCACCGCATCGGCCTGTTCGATGCCTTCGATGGTCGGGTTGAAGACATAGCTCGCCCGGCCGAGCGACGGATCGAGTGCGGCGCCGTCCTGGCGGCAGTCGGTGTTCTTCGAGCCGAGCGAAGCCATCAGAAGCTTCAGCGCGTAGATCTCCTCGACGGCTGCGAGATCGCCGGCAATGGCACCGATCTTTTCGGGTGCCGCATTCGACACCGCTTCCTTGATCGCGGCAAAAGCCTCGGCCCAGCTTGCCGGGGCCAGTCTGCCATCCTTGCGCACATAGGGGCGGTCGAGGCGCTGCGTGCGCAAACCGTCCCAGATGAAGCGGGTCTTGTCGGAAATCCACTCCTCGTTCACCGCCTCGTTGGTACGCGGCAGGATGCGCATCACTTCGCGGCCCCGGCTATCGACGCGGATCGCGGAGCCGACGGCGTCCATCACGTCGATGGATTCGGTCTTGGTCAGTTCCCACGGCCGTGCCTGGAAGGCATAGGGTTTGGAGGTCAGCGCACCGACCGGGCAAAGGTCGATGACATTGCCCTGCAGTTCCGAAGTCATCGCGCTTTCGAGATAGGTGGTGATCTCGGCATCCTCGCCGCGGCCGATCAGGCCGAGCTCGGATATGCCGGCAATCTCGGTGGTGAAGCGGACGCAGCGCGTGCAATGGATGCAGCGGTTCATGATCGTCTTGACCAGCGGCCCGATATACTTGTCTTCGACCGCCCGCTTGTTCTCATGGTAGCGCGAGGAATCGACTCCGAACGCCATCGCCTGGTCCTGCAGGTCGCACTCGCCGCCCTGATCGCAGATCGGGCAATCCAGCGGGTGGTTGATCAGCAGGAATTCCATCACGCCTTCGCGTGCCTTCTTGACCATCGGCGTGTTGGTGAAGATTTCCGGCGGCTCGCCATTCGGACCGGGGCGCAGGTCGCGCACGCCCATGGCGCAGGACGCCTGCGGCTTGGGCGGGCCGCCCTTTACTTCGATCAGGCACATGCGGCAATTGCCGGCGATCGACAGCCGCTCGTGGAAGCAGAAGCGCGGCACTTCCGCCCCGGCGTCCTCGGCCGCCTGCAGCAGCGTGTAATGGTCGGGTACAGTGATCTCTTTCCCGTCGACCTTGAGCTTTGCCATTTCGCCTCAAACCCCTGCGGACGTTCCGCAATCTTTCCTTCCGGGCGCAGCCGAGACCGCGCACGATATTGAATTCACTTTTTGGCCGCGGCCAACGCGGCCGCCTGACCGATCCAGCCGTCACGGCCGATGCGGCCCTTCAACGACAGGTAATCTTCGACCCAGGCGATCTCTTGCGGCGTCCACGCGGCGATCTGGGCGTATGTCCAGATGCCAAGGCCGTTCAGCACCTTTTCCAGTTTCGGCCCGATGCCCGATATCGCCTTGAGGTCGGCGGGCTTGGCTGGCCGATCCATCGGCTTGGGCTGCTTGAAATCCTCCGGCATCAGCCCGGCCGACGCATCCGCTGCAACGGTGCCGGCATTCGCCAAGCTCCGCGCCGCGGTGCTCGTCGCAATGTCGGTCACGTCATTGGCGAAGGACTGCGCCTCGGCAATCAGGGTTTTGGTCGCTGCGCGCGCCTTTGTCGAGGAGCTTTTGCCGGTCGCGGAAAAGCGTTCCGTCCGGGCCTCGAAATCCTCGGCGACCGGCTGCCAAAGCCGCTGCGAGGTTTCGGCCGCGCCCGAAAGCACGCCCATCCAGATGCCAAAGGCGTGGTTGGCAAGACCGATGCCGAGTGCCGTCATCGCCGCCGCGCCCGCGACAGGATGCGCCAGGAGATTGACGGCATTGGCCATCTCCTTCGGCATCATCCTGGTCAGATCCTGGTTCATCTTCAACAACGGGTCCATATCGGGCGTAAAATCGTCGGGTGTCGAAAACAGCGACATAGGTGGTCTCCTGGTCGTTTCCGTCTGCCCCGCGCTCGTTTCCTCGTGTCGGACATTCGTCCGCATTTTGAATACTTCTATTCCGCCGCCGCCAGCACCGGTTCGGCACGGTGCGCGTTGCGCGAAAACTCATCGATGCGCCGCTCCACCTCGCCGCGGAAATGCCGCATCAGGCCCTGGATCGGCCACGCCGCCGCGTCGCCCAGTGCGCAGATCGTGTGGCCCTCGACCTGCTTGGTCACGTCGAGCAGCATGTCGATCTCGCGCTTCTGCGCTTCGCCGCGCACCAGCCGCTCCATCACCCGCCACATCCAGCCGGTGCCTTCACGGCAGGGCGTGCACTGGCCGCAGCTTTCGTGCTTGTAGAAGTAGGAAAGCCGCGCGATCGCTTTCACGATATCGGTCGATTTGTCCATGACGATGACAGCCGCCGTGCCGAGGCCCGATTTCAGATCGCGCAGCGCGTCGAAATCCATCGGCGCGTCGATGATTTGCTCGGCCGGAACCAACGGCACCGAGGCGCCGCCCGGAATGACCGCCAGCAGATTGTCCCAGCCGCCGCGGATACCGCCGCAATGCGTCTCGATCAGCTCGCGGAACGGGATCGACATCGCCTCTTCGACGGTGCACGGATTGTTGACGTGACCGGAGATGCAGAACAGTTTGGTGCCGACATTGTTGGGCCGGCCGAAGGACGAGAACCAGGCAGCACCGCGGCGCAGAATGGTCGGCGCGACAGCGATGGACTCGACATTGTTGACCGTCGTCGGGCAGCCATAGAGGCCGACATTGGCCGGAAACGGCGGCTTCAGCCGCGGCTGGCCCTTCTTGCCCTCGAGGCTTTCGAGCAGCGCCGTTTCCTCGCCGCAGATATAGGCGCCGGCGCCATGGTGCATGTAAATGTCGAAATCGTAGCCGGAGGTGTTGTTCTTGCCGATCAGCTTGGCCGCATAGGCCTCGTCTATGGCGCGTTGCAGCGCCTCGCGCTCGCGGATGAACTCGCCGCGCACATAGATGTAGGCGGCGACCGCGCCCATGGCGAAGCCGGCAAGCAGGCAGCCTTCGACCAGCGTGTGCGGGTCGTGGCGCAGTATGTCGCGGTCCTTGCAGGTACCGGGCTCGGATTCGTCGGCATTGACGACGAGATAGCTCGGCCGGCCGTCGCTTTGTTTGGGCATGAACGACCATTTCAGCCCGGTCGGGAAACCGGCACCGCCGCGGCCGCGCAGGCCCGATGCCTTCATCTCGTTGACGATCCACTCGCGCCCCTTGGCAACGATGCCGGGCGTGTTGTCCCAGGCGCCGCGCGCCATGGCACCGGCCAGCGACTTGTCGAAGCGGCCGTAGATGTTGTTGAAGATGCGGTCTCTGTCCTGAAGCATTGCTCGTTCCTCAGACCGGCTTCTTGCCGGTCGGCCGGCTCTTGTTTCCGAGCGACGGTTTGGTCGCCTTGGCGGCAGCCTTCGCCGGTTTAACCTTGGCCTCCGGCGCTTTGAAAGCAGACGCCGGCTCGGCCTTGTTCTTGGGGCCTCTGCGCTGTTTCGAGACGTCCTCGACCTGCGGTTCGGCCTTGTTGGCATTGGCGGCCGAATGCAGAGGCGCTGCGACGCTCGCCGCCCTTTCCGCCGCGGGCGCGACTTTCGTCGCCGACGGCGATTTCAGCGCCGGGTTGGTCTCGACCGCGTCGGTCTTCGGCTTGCTGGCATTCGAGGGCGCAACCGGCGCCGGCGCGGCAGGAGCAGCTGGCGGAACTGATGCTGCGGCGGCAGCCGCCGGCTCTGCATCCTTGGCGGCCTTGGTCGCCGCCCTGGTTTCCCGGTCGCGGGTCGCCTTGAGGATCGCCTTTTCGCTCTTGAGGGTCGTCAGGCCGCTGGCCGGCTCGGAAGTGATGCGGCCGTTTTGCGGTCCTGGCGTCACCGAAGCACCTTTGCCGGCGTCATAAAGGTCGATGATCTCGGCAAGCCGCTCCGGCGTCAAATCCTCATAGGTGTCCTTGAATATCATCACCATCGGTGCGTTGACGCAGGCGCCGAGGCACTCGACCTCCTCCCACGACAGCGTGCCCTTGTCATTGGTGTGAAACTGGTCGTGATGGATCTTCGAGCGGCAGACATCCATCAGCGCTTCCGAGCCGCGCAGCATGCAGGGCGTGGTGCCGCAGACCTGGATATGCGCGCGGGTGCCGACCGGATTGAGCTGGTACTGGGTATAGAAGGTGGCGACTTCCAGCCCACGGATATAGGGCATGTCGAGCATGTCGGAGATCGTTTCGATCGCCGCCTTGGTCACCCAGCCTTCCTGCTCCTGCGCCAGCATGAGCAAGGGGATGATCGCGGATTGCTCGCGTCCCTTCGGATATTTCTTGATCCACTGCTTCGCCGCCGCCGCATTCGCCCGGTTGAAGGCGAAGGAGGCTGGCTGGAGGCTGGCTTCTGCGAGACGGCGGACTGACATTGCGATTTCGCTTCTTCGGTTTCTACTGGCGGGAGCCATAGGCACGATAGCAATCCTCGGATCGCCCCAAAACGCATACGAACTCTTCATTTCCACGCTTCAGGCGGATGTATCCGTCATAGCGGCTATACACCCAAGCTATTGGCTTGCAACGATATTCTTCGGGGATCAATGACGCTACGAGGTTGTCATGAACCGCGCAGTTGGACGATGTCGACGGCCGGCCATGGACAAGAATGCCCTCATCCATTGCTGGGGTCTGGGTGCTCAAGCCACGGACTGTAAGCAGATCGCCTTCTGCAATAAGCTTGAACCCCTCTTTGAGAAGATCGGTTGACGAGGGACCCTCACCGGACCCAGCAAGCGACACTTCAGCGGAAGCCGCAAGGCATGCCGCGGCCAGAAACGCCTTTGACGGTCGAGCCATTCCCATCATCACCGATCGACCTCACCAAACACGATGTCGAGTGAACCTAACACGGCGGTGACGTCGGCCAACATGTGGCCGCGACACAAAAAGTCCATGGCCTGGAGATGCGCGAAGCCGGGCGCGCGCAGCTTGCAGCGATAGGGCTTGTTGGTGCCGTCGGAGACCAGATAGACGCCGAACTCGCCCTTCGGTGCCTCGACGGCGGCATAGACCTCGCCGGCCGGCACGCGGTAGCCTTCGGTGTAGAGCTTGAAGTGATGGATCAGCGCTTCCATCGAGCGCTTCATCGCCGCGCGCTTCGGCGGCACCACCTTGCCGTCGAGGTTGGACACCGGCCCGCTGCCCTCCTTACCGAGCAACAGGTCGACGCATTGGCGCATGATCTTGGCCGACTGGCGCATCTCTTCCATGCGCACCAGATAGCGGTCGAAACAGTCACCGTTCTTGCCGATCGGAATGTCGAAATCCATCTCGGCGTAACATTCATAGGGCTGCGATTTGCGCAGGTCCCAGGGTGCACCCGAGCCGCGCACCATGACGCCCGAAAAACCCCAGGCCCAGGCGTCGGCCAGAGACACCGTCGCGATGTCGACATTGCGCTGCTTGAAGATACGGTTGCCGGTCAAGAGTGAGTCGAGGTCGTCGACCGATTTCAGGAACGGGTCGATCCAGCTGCCGATGTCCTCGACCAGCTTCTGCGGCAGGTCCTGGTGGACGCCGCCGGGGCGGAAATAGGCGGCATGCATGCGCGAGCCGCTGGCACGCTCATAGAACACCATCAGCTTTTCGCGCTCGACGAAGCCCCACAGCGGCGGCGTCAGCGCACCGACATCCATCGCCTGCGTCGTCACATTGAGGATGTGCGACATGATGCGGCCGATTTCCGAATAGAGAACTCGGATCAACTGGCCCCGCTTCGGCACCTCGATGCCGAGCAGCCGCTCGGCGGCGAGCGCAAAGGCGTGCTCCTGGTTCATCGGCGCGCAATAATCGAGCCGGTCGAGATAGGGCACGGCCTGCAGATAAGTCTTGGCCTCGATCAGCTTTTCGGTGCCGCGGTGCAACAGCCCGATATGCGGATCGACGCGATCGACGACTTCGCCGTCAAGCTCCAGCACCAGACGCAAAACGCCGTGCGCCGCTGGATGTTGCGGGCCAAAATTGATGTTGAAGTTGCGAACGGAGGTTTCAGCCATGAGCGTGTTGCTCGCGCGCCACGTGAATGGTGAATGGTGAATGGTGAATAGTCATTGGCCTGAATCGACCTCCAGCGATCGAATGAACGAACGCATCATCTTCCCAACTTCTCGAACCTGACCGACAACAGCCCTGCACTCTTCTCGTCCAACAGTCCCACGCTCATCGAAAGAAGCGTATGGGTTTCCAGTTCCTTCAACGAACCTTGCGCAATACGAAGGAACTGAACGAAGGGCTTGCGCTGACCGCGGCCGAAACCCTCGGCGATATTTGCCGGTATCGACGATGCCGCGCGCCGCATCTGGGATGTCATGCCGAACATTTCCTCTCGCGGGAATGCTTTCGTCGCGAGATAGATGTCCGCAGCCAATACCATCGAATCCTTCCATACGTTCAGATCTCGATAGTCGTTGATTTTCCCGGACGTTCCATCCCGCTTTTCCATTCACTATTCACAATTCACCACTCACTGCTTTGCCTTCTCGTCGCCTGGAAGGACGTAATCCGTCCCCTCCCAAGGGCTGAGAAAATCGAAATTGCGGAATTCCTGTTTGAGCTCGACCGGCTCGTAGATGACGCGCTTGGCTTCGTCGTCGTAACGCACCTCGACGAAGCCGGTCAGCGGAAAGTCCTTGCGCAGCGGATGGCCTTCAAAGCCGTAATCGGTCAGAATCCGCCGCAGATCCGGATGGCCTGAAAACAGCACGCCGTAGAGATCGTAGGTCTCGCGCTCGAACCAGTCGGCGCCGGGATAAATCCCGGTGATCGACGGCACGAGCGTCTCTTCGTCGGCCTGGACCTTGATGCGGACGCGGATATTCTGTCTCGGCGACAGCAAATGATAGACCACGTCGAAGCGCTTTGCCCGCGACGGATAATCGGCGCCGCAAACGTCGATGATCGAGATGAACTGGCATTTCGGATCGTCGCGCAGGAAGGTGACCACCTCGATCAGGTCGCGCGGCTCGACCGAGATGGTGAGTTCGCCATAGGCGAGCACCGCCACGCCGATCCGGCCGATCAGCTTCTCGCCGAGATAGGTCGAGAGGTCGTTCAACGCCTGGGTCATGCCGCTCACCGCTCTATCGTGCCGGTGCGGCGGATCTTCTTCTGCAGCAGAAGGATGCCGTAAAGCAGCGCCTCAGCGCTCGGCGGGCAGCCGGGCACGTAGATGTCGACCGGCACGATGCGGTCGCAGCCGCGCACCACCGAATAGGAATAATGATAATAGCCGCCGCCATTGGCGCAGGAGCCCATCGAGATGACGTAGCGCGGCTCCGGCATCTGATCGTAGACCTTGCGCAGCGCCGGCGCCATCTTGTTGGTCAGCGTGCCGGCAACGATCATGATGTCGGACTGGCGCGGCGACGCGCGCGGCGCGACACCGAACCTCTCCGAGTCATAGCGCGGCATCGACGTATGGATCATCTCGACGGCGCAGCAGGCGAGGCCAAACGTCATGAACATCAGCGAGCCACTGCGCGCCCAGGTGATCAGAGCCTCGGTCGAGGTGACGAGAAAGCCCTTGTCGGCGAGCTCGTTGTTGATCTCCAGGAAGAACGGGTCGTCAGACCCTACCGGCCTGCCGGTGTTGGGGTCGATGAGGCCCTTGGGCTTCGGCGCGACGAGCGTGCCGGAACTGTCGTTCAATCCCATTCCAGCGCTCCTTTTTTCCATTCATAGGCAAAGCCGATGGTCAGCACCGCCAAAAACACCATCATCGACCAGAAACCGAGCATGCCGATCTGACTGAACGACACCGCCCAAGGAAACAGGAAGGCCACCTCCAGATCGAAGATGATGAACAGGATCGACACCAGGTAGAAGCGGATATCGAACTTCATGCGGGCGTCGTCGAACGAGTTGAAGCCGCACTCATAGGCAGAAAGCTTTTCCGGATCGGGGTTGCGGTAGGCCACCAGGAAGGGTGCGGCGAGCAGCGCCAGCCCGACGATCAGCGCCACGCCGATGAACAGGACGATGGGCAGGTACGAACTCAACAATGCGTTCATTCTGCAGCTTTCCGTTGCGGCCAATCCACTCTGATTACAGCACCGGACCCACTTGCGGAAGCGTGACAGTTTAACCACTGAACCGTTTGAAGAGGGCTCTATGCTGCAACGCGGCGAGGGTTAGCGCAGCGCTTTCGGCGAAGCAAGTCAAACCTTGTTCAAATCGCGGTGCTGGACGGCATATCCGGGAAAACTGGTCCGATCCGCTCCTGTTTGATTTCCTTCACTTTTTACTCCACTTTTCTCTCCTGACATGGATGCCGCCAAAACCCTGCTAGCATAGCGCGGAATCGCAGGTCATTTTCTCTGTCCTAAAATCGTCCGGATACCGCCTTCATGAAGGAAAAAATCTCGCTTGCCATGGCCCGTCGCATTGCGCTCGCGGCACAGGGATTCAATGACCCGCGCCCCACCGGCACGCCCGACCGCCGGCATCTGGCCCGCGTGCTTGCCCGTACCGGCCTGCTGCAGATCGATTCCGTCAGCGCCGTGGTGCGCGCCCACTATATGCCTCTTTATTCGCGGCTTGGCCCCTACAAGCTGGCGCTGCTCGACGCCGCCGCTGTCACGCGCAAGCGCATGGTCTTCGAATACTGGGCGCACGAAGCCTCCTTCTTGCCGGTCGAGACCTATCCGCTGATGCGCTGGCGCATGCAGCGGGCCGAGCGCGGCGACGAAATGTACAGCGGGCTGGCCAAATGGGGCCGCGAGCACGCCGCCTATATCGAAGACATCTATCGCGAGGTCGCCGAACGAGGCCCGATCGCGGCGTCGGCTTTCGAAGGGCAGAAGGGTTCGGGCGGCTGGTGGGGCTGGAGCCATGCCAAGCATGCCTTCGAGTGGCTGTTCTGGGCCGGCCGCATCACCACTGCGCATCGCCGCGGCTTCGAGCGGTTCTACGATCTGCCGGAGCGCGTGCTGCCGCCGGCGGTACTCGCGCTACCGGTTCCCTGTCCCGAGGATGCACATCGCGAATTGCTGCGCATCTCGGCCCGCGCCCACGGCATCGCCACGGCAGGAGACCTGCGCGACTATTTCCGGCTGTCGCCCGCCGACATCAAGGGCCGCATCGAGGAACTGGTCGAGGCCGGCGACCTGTTGCCGGTGAGCGTCGAAGGCTGGAACAAAACAGCCTATCTCCACAAGGACGCCCGTTTGCCGCGCAAGATCGAGGCGCGCGCCTTGCTCGCGCCGTTTGATCCTGTCGTCTTCGAGCGGTCGCGCACCGAGCGGTTGTTCGACTTCCACTACCGCATCGAGATCTACACGCCGGCCGAAAAGCGCCGGTATGGCTATTATGTGCTGCCATTCCTGCTCGGCGACAGCATCGTCGGGCGCGTTGACCTTAGGGCCGACCGACCGGCCGGCGTGCTGCGCGTCCATGCCGCCTATGCGGAGCCCGGCGCCTCGCTGCAAACCGCAGCCGAGCTTTTCGAAGAATTGAAGCAGATGCAGGGCTGGCTCGGCCTGGAACGCATCGAGGTGACCGCTGCCGGCGACCTCGGCCGGCCGCTCGCGGATATCGCCGCGTCATAGACGTGCGTTGACACGACTACCCCCACAAGCCTAAATCCGTTCCAGACGGTCCCCTGCCCGCAACGGCAAGGGCCAAGAGGGAATGCGGTGCGAAATCTCGATTTCAAATCCGCGGCTGTCCCCGCAACTGTAAGCGACGAGCCAAGGCCGAAAACCACTGGGATGTTCCCGGGAAGGCGGCACCCAGGCGATGACCCGCGAGCCAGGAGACCTGCCGTCTAGGACATAAGAATCCGATCGCCTGGCGGGTTTTCCGGGCAAGGAGCCTGATTTGGAACGCGACAGCAGTTTTCCGGCTGAGACAGCGGATTTATTGTCCGGCCATGGTGATTCCCCGGCCGGCGTTACCGTCATCGTCTGCTCGTCCTGCCGTGACGAGACCGGTTCGGACGCTCATCCGCGCGCCGGCGAACTGCTCGCAGAGGACACGCGCCGCGCCGCTTCCAGCGAAAACATCAAAATCCGCACCGTCGAATGCCTTGGCAATTGCAAGCGCCGGCTCAGCGCCGCCATGCTGCGCGACGGCTGCTGGAGTTACGTCTTCGGTGATCTGACCACGACCAGCGGCGCCGATCTCGTCACCGGGGCAAAGCTGTTCGCCACCTCGACGGATGGGCTCATTCCATGGCGCGGCCGTCCCGATTGCCTGAAGCGCGGCCTGGTTGCCCGCATCCCTCCCCTTGACCTTCTGAAGGACTTGATATGACCGCTGCCTCCCCTTCGCGCGTTCCCTGCACCGTGGTCACCGGATTTCTCGGCGCCGGCAAGACGACATTGATCCGCCATTTGCTCGAAAACGCCAAAGGCAAGCGGCTGGCCATCATCGTCAACGAGTTCGGCGACATCGGCATCGACGGCGAGATCCTGAAGGGCTGCGCCATCGACACCTGCCCCGAGGAAAACATCGTCGAGCTGGCCAATGGTTGCATCTGCTGCACCGTCGCCGATGATTTCGTCCCGGCGCTGGACCAAATCCTGTCGCTGACGCCGAGGGTCGACCACATCCTGATCGAGACATCCGGCCTCGCTTTGCCCAAGCCGCTGGTCCAGGCCTTCCAGTGGCCGTCGGTGAAAAGCCGCGTGACGGTGGACGGCGTCATTGCCGTGGTCGACGGACCGGCGCTGGCTGATGGCCGCGTAGCCAACGACATGGACGCCCTGCAGGCCCAGCGCGCGCAGGACGAGACGCTCGACCATGACGATCCGGTCGAGGAAGTGTTCGAAGACCAGCTCGCCTGCGCCGACCTGATCATCCTGTCGAAGAGCGACCTGATGGACGCAGCCGGCTCGGCCCGTGCCAATGCCGTCATCGGCAAGCACGTTGCGCGAGCGGTGAAGATCGTACCGACTTCGCAAGGCAAGGTCGACCCGTCGGTGCTGCTCGGCCTCGGCCTCGCCGTCGAGGACGACATTGAGAACCGCAAGACCCACCACGACGACGAGCTCGACCACGAACATGACGATTTTGACTCGTTCGTCATCGACATCGCGTCCGTGTCCAACCCGGACGAGCTCGCACAACGGGTCGCCACGGCGGCGGAGGAAGAAAACGTGTTGCGCGTCAAGGGTTTCGTCGAAGTCGGCGGCAAGCCGATGCGGCTCCTGCTGCAGGCCGTCGGTCCGCGCGTCAACCACTATTACGACCGCGCCTGGACCGCTGAAGACGACCGCCGCTCGCGCCTGGTCGTCATCGGCCTGAAAGGGCTGAACCGCCCGGCCATCGAGCGTATCCTCGCCGGCTGACCCCAGGTACGAGCCGCGATGCACATCCTCACCACCACATCCGCCTCGCTCGGCGATCTCGCCGAGCCTGTCGATCTCAGGCAAACGCCTGCGGATGTCGTGGCGCTGTCCTTCACCGACAGCGACCTGGCCGGGCTGGCGGCGGCGTGGAAGGCAGATGCGCACCGCCTGCCGTCGATGCGGCTCGCCGCCTTGCGCGACCTGCGCCATCCGATGTCCGTCGACCTGTGGATCGACAGCGTCGCCCGCCACGCCAAGGTCATTCTGGTCCGCATCCTCGGCGGCTATGACTGGTGGCGCTATGGCTGCGACCAGCTCGCCGTTATCGCGCGAAATCGCGGTATCAAGCTGGCGCTCCTACCGGGCGAGAGCCACGACGAGGATTTGCGACTGATCGAAGGCTCGACGCTGCCGCGGGAGGAGTTGGACGCCCTGCTTGGCTATTTCCGCGAGGGCGGGCCGGCAAATATGACGGCGCTGGTGCAGAGGCTGGCAAGTCTCGCTGGATCGGGTGCGGCGGTAGCCGAACCTGTTAGCGTGCCAAAGGCGGGATTTTACGAGCCGGGACTGGGGGTCGTAGAACGCGACGTCCCCCTCCCCCTCGAGGGGAGGGTCCGGCCGCAGGCCGGGGGTGGGGTCCTCTCCGAAGCGCGCCTACACAAAACGTCGCGCACTGCCGTGACGACCCCACCCGGCCCTGCGGGCCACCCTCCCCTCAAGGGGGAGGGAGACGCCGCGCCCATCATCCCCATCCTCTTCTACCGTTCGATGCTGCTGGCCGCAGATGTCGCGCCGATCGACGCGCTTTTTGCAGCGCTCAGGCAACGTGGTATGGCGCCGGTGCCAATCTTCGTCTCCAGCCTCAAGGACCCGGCATCGCTCGCCTTTGTCGAGACCGCGCTCTCAGCCCTGAAGCCAGCTGCCATCATCACCGCCACGGCCTTCGCCTCCGGCGCGGAACCCGGCATCGAAACCCTGTTCGACCGTGCCGGGGTGCCGGTCTTCCAGGTCATCGTCGCCACGACACGCCGTGACATCTGGCAAAACAATCAGCGCGGCCTGGCGCCTGCCGACCTCGCTATGCATGTCGTCCTGCCCGAGCTCGACGGCTGCATTCTCGCCGGTGCCATCTCCTTCAAGGGCGAAAGCGAGACCGATCCCGCATTGGCCTTCCGCGCCTTCGCCAACCGGCCGGAGCCGGATCGCGTCGCGCAAGTGGCGAACCGTGTCGAGGCCTTCGTGCGCCTGCAGCGGACGCCGCGTGCGGAGCGCAAGCTCGCCATCCTGATCCCCGACTATCCGAGCGCCCCCGGTCGCACCGGCTACGCGGTTGGTCTCGACGTGCCGTCCAGCGTGCTGGCAATGCTGCACGACCTGAGCGAACACGGCTACGCCGTTGAAAGGATTCCGCAAACGCCGCGCGAGTTGCTGGAGGTGCTGGAGCGTGGAGGTGAAGGGTTGGGGTTTGAGGACTATCTCGGGTACTCGGCGGAATTGCCTGCTGAAGCGATAGCTGCCGTGACGGCCGCATGGGGGAATGCGGCAGATGACACAAGTTTGTGCGAGGCACCCCCCTCTGTCCTGCCGGACATCTCCCCCTCAAGGGGGGAGATTGCGCTGTCATCTCTGTTTTCGCCAATCTCCAACGTCGCAGGGGTGGACAGAGCGCCGAAGCTGCCAATCTCCCCCCTTGAGGGGGAGATGTCCGGCAGGACAGAGGGGGGTGTTCAAGCGTCTGCCGCCGCAAAATTCGCCTTCCGCGCAGCCACCTTCGGCAACGTCACCGTGGCACTCGCACCTGACCGCGGGCGCTCAGCCGACCGCCGCGCCGACTATCACGACCCGACGCTGCCGCCGCGCCATGCGCTGGTCGCCTTTGGCCTCTGGCTGCGCAAGTCGCTCGGCATCCATGCAATTGTCCATGTCGGCGCCCACGGCACGCTGGAGTGGCTGCCCGGCAAGACCGTGGCGCTCAGCGAAAACTGCTTTCCCGAGATAGTCACCGGTCCCCTGCCCGTCATCTATCCCTTCATCGTCTCCAACCCGGGAGAGGCAGCGCAGGCCAAGCGGCGCATTGCCGCCGTCACGCTCGGCCATCTGCCGCCGCCGCTGACCGGCGCCGGGCTGGACGAAAACCAGCACAGGCTTGAACGACTGGTTGACGAATATGCTCAGGCCGACGGGCTCGACCGCCGCCGCCGCGACCGCCTGGCGAAGCTGATCGTCGAGACGGCGGAAAAGACCGGCCTCGCCTCAGAGGCAGGCGTCGCCAGGACCGACGCAGCCGACGAGGCTTTGCGCCGCATCGACGCCTGGCTCTGCGATCTCAAGGATTTCGCCATCAAGGACGGCCTGCACATTTACGGCCGCTCGCCGGAAGGCGAGGCTGATCCGGTACGGCGGCAAAGTGCGGCAGCTGAAAAAACCGCGCTGCTTGCCGCCCTCGACGGCCGCCACGTCGCTGCCGGTCCGGCCGGTGCGCCGGCACGGGGTCGGCGCGATGTGCTGCCGACCGGCCGCAATCTGTTCACCGCCGACCCGCGCACCATGCCGACGCCGACCGCCTATGATCTGGGCAAGGTGGCAGCGGAAGAAGTGGTCCGCAGCTACATGCAATCGCATGGCGACTGGCCGCGCTCGCTGGTCATCGACCTGTGGGGCTCGGCCTCGCTGCGCACCGGCGGTGAGGAGATCGCGCAAGGCCTGGCGCTGATGGGCTGCCGGCCGCAATGGGATTCCGCCACCGGCCGCATCACCGGCATAGATGTGCTGCCGCCGGCAACACTCGGCCGTCCGCGCATCGATGTCACCTGGCGCATATCGGGCCTGTTCCGCGACATGTTCCCGACCCAGATCGCGCTGATCGACGCCGCGGCCAACGCGGTGGCGACCCGCGACGAGGACGCTTCGGAAAACCCGCTCGCCGCTAGGACCCGCATCGACGGCAAGATCAGCCCGCGCATTTTCGGCACCTCGCCGGGCACTTACGGCGCGGGCGTCGAGGACTTGTTGTCGAGCGGCGACTGGGCCGCGCGCGAAGAGATCGGCCGCACCTATCTCGCCGCCACCTCGCACGCCTATGGCGGCTCCGAGGGCAAAGGCATTTCGGCGCCCGGCGCGTTCGAGGATCGCCTCGCCGAGGCCGACCTTCTGGTTCATACCGGCGACGACCCCGGCCGCGACATCCTCGAAGGCTCGGCCGACGTCGCCTTCATCGGCGGCTTTTCGGCAGCGGTTGCCGCGCTCGGCAAAAACGCCGACGTGATCGTCCTCGACACCACGGACCCGCAAAGACCGAAGCCGCGCTCGATCAGTGAGGCCGTGTCGCGCGTCGTGCGGGCACGCGCCGTCAATCCGCGCTTCATCGCCGGCCAGATGCGTCATGGCCCGCGCGGCGCCTCGGAATTCGCCGAGACGGTCGACCGGCTTGTCGGCTTTGCTGAGACTACCCATGCCATATCGGGCACGCTGATCGAGGCGGTGCACGACGCCTATCTTGGCGACCCCGTGGTCCGCGCCTTCATCCTGCGCGAGAACCCGGCGGCGGCGAAGGTGATTGCCGAGCGTTTGCTGTCGGCACGGCGGCGCGGGCTCTGGCATCCGCTGCGCAATTCGATCGATGACGATCTCGCCGCACTGATTGCCGAAGCGCAAGCTCTGGGAGTGGCGGCATGAACGCTTTCTCGCGCCGTGGCGCCTGCCCCGCTTTGTCGGCGCCGATGCAGACCGGCGACGGGCTGCTGGTGCGGCTCAATCCGGTCGCTGGAGGACTGTTGCCGAAATCGTTGATCGGACTCTGCGAATCCGCCTTGCGCCATGGCAACGGCATCATGGAAGTGACCGCCCGCGGCAGCCTGCAGATCCGCGGCCTGACGCCGGCAAGCGCGCGGCTGCTGGCGATGGAGGTCGATGCGCTCGGCATCGCGGTGCGCACCGGCGTGCCGGTCGAGACCGGCCCGCTGGCTGGGCTCGACCAGGAGGAGATAGCCGACCCGCGCCCGATGGCGGAGCGGATTCGGGCGGCAATTGAGGACGCCGGTGTTACGCAACGCCTTGGCCCGAAGGTTTCGGTGATCGTCGACGGCGGCGGGCAGCTGACAATGGATGCGGTTACGGCCGATGTCAGGCTGGTCGGGGTGCGGGCCGCCGACGGAATTAAGTGGCGGGTATCGCTCGCCGGAGATGCGCAGGGTGCCACGCCGCTGGCGATGTCCGAGGAAGATGCGGCTTGTGACATCGCCGTCGCCATTCTCAGGATGGTTGCCGAAAAGGGCCGCGATGCCCATGCGCGGGATTTGACGGCGAGGCAGCTGAGATCTCTCGCAAGTTGGCGATCCGTCGCGCCCCCCTCTGTCCTGCCGGACATCTCCCCCACAAGGGGGGAGATTGCGCCCTCATCTCGGCTTTCGCCTATCACCCGAGGTCCTGAGCCGCCGCTGAAGCTGCCGATCTCCCCCCAAGTGGGGGAGATGTCCGGCAGGACAGAGGGGGGCGCGACGGAACGCCAGCCCATCGGAGTTCTTAACCTAGCCACCACCGCAATCGCCCTTGGTATTGGCCTGCCGTTCGGCAGCATACCAGCGCCAAAACTTATCGATCTCACCCAATACGCCCTCACCCTCGGCACCACCGAAATCCGTCTGGCGCCGGGTCGCACGCTGCTTTTGCTTGGCCTCTCCCCAGCCGCATGTCTTTCACTCCAGAAAACCGCCGCAACCCTCGGCTTCGTCACCGACGCAGCCGACGCGCGCACCAGGATCGCCGCCTGCCCGGGTGCTCCCGCCTGTGCCTCGGGCCGCATCGCGACACGCGACATCGCCGAGACCATCGCCGTGGAAAACCTCGATATCCTCGATTCCTCGCTGACGCTGCACATCTCCGGCTGCGCCAAGGGTTGCGCCCATCCCGGTCCGGCGGCGCTGACCCTGGTCGGTGGCGAAAACGGAGCCGGACTTGTCGTGGACGGGACGGCAAAGGCATTGCCCGCCGGATACAGGCCGGGCTACGACGCCGCGCACGGCATCGGCCGCGTTGCAGCGGTGATCCGCAGCGCACGACATCCCGGCGAAACCGCTGCCGCCTGCCTGGCGAGGCTCGGCGCGGCCGGCATCACCGAAATCTATCGACAGGAATGAGCATGCCCGCCCTGAACGCCTACGACTACATCCATGATGGCACGGAGATCTACGAGCGCTCCTTCGCCATTATCCGCGCCGAGGCCGACCTGTCGCGCTTTTCCGAAGCCGAGGCCGAAATCGCTATCCGCATGATCCACGCCTGCGGCCAGGTCGAGGCTGTGCGACACTTCGTTTTCTCGAGCGATTTCGTCGCCGCCGCGCGCACGGCGTTGGGGGCCGGCGCGCCGATCTTCTGCGACGCGCAGATGGTCTCGCATGGCGTCACGCGCGCCCGGCTTCCGGCCGGCAACGAGGTGATCTGTACGCTGCGCGATCCGCGGACAGCCGACATCGCGAAAAAGATCGGCAACACCCGCTCGGCCGCGGCGATCGACCTGTGGGGCGAGCGCATGGCCGGTTCGGTCGTCGCCATCGGCAATGCGCCGACCGCCCTGTTTTATCTGCTGGAAAAGCTGCGCGACGGTGCGCCGAAGCCGGCGGCGATCATCGGTATGCCGGTCGGGTTTGTCGGCGCCGCTGAGTCGAAGGATGCGCTGGCCGAAAATTCCTATGGCGTGCCTTACGCCATCGTGCGCGGCCGGCTGGGCGGCAGCGCCATGACCGCCGCCGCCCTCAATGCATTGGCGAGGCCGGGCCTATGAATGCGATTGCAAAAGGCAGGCTTGTCGGCGTCGGCACCGGTCCTGGCGACCCGGAACTTTTGACGCTGAAGGCAGTGCGTGCTCTGGCCGAGGCCGATGTCGTTGCGCATTTCGCCAAGCGCGGCAACAACAGCAATGCGCGCGCCATTGTCGGCGCACATTTTCGCCCTGATCTGATCGAACTGCCGCTGCTCTACCCGGTGACGACCGAGATCGACAAGGACCACAGTGATTACCGGTCGCAGATAACGGATTTCTACGAGCAGTCGGCCGAAAAGGTCGCCGAGCACCTCAGCGCCGGCAGGATGGTCGCGGTGCTTTCGGAAGGCGATCCGCTTTTCTACGGCTCCTACATGCATCTTCATGTCCGGCTGGCGCACCGTTTTCCGACCGAAGTCATTCCTGGCGTCACCGCCATGTCCGGCTGCTGGTCGGCGACCGGCCTGTCTATCGTCCAGGGCGACGACGTGCTGACGGTGCTGCCGGGCACCATGAGCGAATTCGAGCTGACGCGTCGCCTCGCCGATACCGACGCTGCGGTGATCATGAAGGTCGGCCGCAACCTGCCCAAGATCAGGCGCGCGCTGGAGGCAACCGACAAGCTGGCGCGGGCCATCTATGTCGAGCGCGGCACCATGCCGGGCGGTGTCTCGATGCGGCTTGCCGACAAAAAGGATGACCAGGCGCCTTATTTCGCCATCGTGCTGGTGGCCGGCTGGTCGGGCCGGCCAAACGCATTGAGAGCCGAAGCATGAGCGGCCGCCTCACCGTCATCGGCCTCGGGCCCGGCGACGCCGACCAGGTGACGCCGGAGGCAAGCCGCGCCGTTGCCGAGGCAAAATTCTTCTATGGCTACAAGCCTTATCTTGACCGGCTCGATCTGCGCCCCGACCAGATTCGCGTCGCTTCCGACAATCGCGAGGAACTCGCGCGCGCCAGGGACGCGCTGCTGAAGGCTGCGGAAGGCCACGATGTCGCCGTCGTGTCGGGCGGCGATCCCGGCGTCTTCGCCATGGCGGCGGCCGTCTGCGAGGCGATCGAGGCGGGCCCACCCGAATGGCGCGCGGTCGACATCGCCATCGTGCCCGGCATCACCGCCATGCTCGCCGTCGCCGCCCGCATCGGCGCGCCGCTCGGCCATGATTTCTGCGCCATCTCGTTGTCCGACAATCTGAAGCCGTGGGAGCTGATCGAGCTGCGCCTGCTTGCCGCGGCGGGCGCCGGCTTCGTCATCGCGCTCTACAATCCGATCAGCAAGGCACGCCCCTGGCAGCTTGGCCGCGCCTTCGAGTGCCTGACGGCGATCCTGCCCGGCACCACGCCGGTGATCTTCGGCCGTGCCGCCGGCCGTCCCGACGAGCGCATCGAGGTTTTTCTGCTGGCCGACGCCGATGCCGCGAAGGCCGACATGGCCACCTGCATCATCATCGGTTCACCGGAAACCAGGATTATCAAGCGCGGTGAAAAACCAGCGCTGGTCTACACGCCGCGTTCGGCAGCGGGCCCAAGAACATGACCGACCAGAAAATGATCGACCATCGCGGCAAGAGATTCGACGGTCTCAGCCGACGTGACGTCCGGCAGCGCCGGCCTGCGGATCATCACCACCTCGATTCCCAGCGCTCGCGCCGCCGCGATCTTGCCGTAGGTCGCCTCGCCGCCGCTGTTTTTGGAAACAACGACTTCGATGTGGTGTTGCAGAAGCAGTGCATGTTCGTCGACTTCCCGAAACGGCCCGCGCGCCAAGAGATAGGTCGCGTCGGGCACAGCGAGCCTGGGCTCGACCGGGTCGACACTGCGGATGAGATAATGATGCTGGGGAGCGGCCTTGAAGGCAGCGACCTCCTGTCGCCCGAGCGCCAGGAACACGCGGCGCGGCACCGATCCCAGAGCCGTCACCGCGCTGGCAACGGTGTCGACCAACATCCAGCGATCACCTTCGACCGCCTCCCATCCGGGACGCCTGAGCGCAACGATAGGCACGCCGGTCATGCGCGCTGCTTCCGCCGCATTGGCGGAGATTCGCGCCGCATAGGGATGCGTGGCGTCGATCAGCAGGTCGATCTTGTTCTGGCGGAGATACGCCGCCAGCCCGCCGGCACCGCCGAAGCCGCCGACCCGCACCGGCACCCCCTGCGCGGCCGGGTTTTCAGTGCGGCCGGCCAGCGACAGTATGACCGAAATATCCGCCCGCGCGGCCAGCTTTCCGGCCATTTGCCGGGCTTCGGTGGTTCCGCCGAGGATCAGAATGCAGTGGGTCATCATGCCTGCTGAAGCTCCGCGCGGCGCCAAGCTCACCTCAAAGTGGCTCACGATCATCGGCATCGGCGAGGACGGTGTAGCGGGTCTCGGCGACAAGGCCAAGCGGTTGATCGCGGAGGCCGAATTCGTCTTCGGCGGCAAGCGCCACCTTGCCCTCGTCGCGTCGCTCGCCAAAGGTGAAGCGCGCGCCTGGCCGACACCTTTCGATGCCGAGCTGCGCGACGTGCTGGCGCTCTCCGGCAGACGCGTCTGCGTGCTGGCCTCCGGCGATCCCTTCTACCACGGTGTCGGCGTCACCCTCGCCCGCAAGGTCGCGGCGGAGGGTATGCGGGTGATCGCCGCGCCCTCGGCCTTTTCGCTGGCCGCCTCACGCCTGGGCTGGGCGCTGCAGGACGTCGAGACCATTTCGCTGCATGGCCGCTCGCTCGACCTGATCCGGCCGTTGCTGCATCCTTGCACCCGCATTCTCGCGCTGACCTCGGACAGCGATGCACCGGGAGTGATTGCCCCTCTCATGACCGAACTTGGCTTCGGCGCTTCGCGGTTGACGGTGCTGGAGGCGCTGGGTGGGCCGAACGAAAGGCTGCGCTCGGCGAGTGCCGGCACTTTCGATCTCGAAAAGATCAACCCGCTCAACGTGCTCGCGATCGAAGTTGAATCGACTTCGCAAGCACGCATCCTGCCGCTGACAGCGGGACTTGCCGATTATTTGTTCGAGCATGACGGCCAGATCACCAAGCGCGAAGTGCGCGCCGTCACCCTGTCCGCTCTCGCGCCAAGACGCGGCGAACTGCTGTGGGACATCGGCGCCGGAGCGGGCTCCATCGGCATCGAATGGATGCTGGCCCATCCTTCCATGCGTGCGATCGCCGTTGAGGCCGATCCGGCGCGCGCCGCGCGCATCCGACGCAACGCCGCGGCTTGCGGCGTTCCCGGTCTCGCCGTCGTTGAAGGTTCGGCACCGCAAGCTCTTGCCGGACTGGAAACGCCGGCGGCGATCTTCATCGGCGGCGGCGGCAGCGATGCCGGCGTGCTGGACGCAGCAATCGATGCCTTGCCGGATGCCGGCCGACTTGTCGTCAACTCCGTGACGCTGGAGATGGAGGCCGTGTTGCTTTCCCGGCACGCCGCGCACGGAGGCGACCTCACCCGCATCGCTGTATCCCGTGCTTCGCCGGTTGGTTCGATGCAGGCCTGGCGGCCGGCTATGCCGGTCACCCAATGGAGATGGGTCAAGCCATGATGGTCGCGGGCATCGGCAGCCGCAAAGGCGTCAGCGCACGCGACGTGCTTGCTGCGGTAGAAACCGCGCTGGAGGCGCACGGGCTTGCCCTGCCCGCGCTTTCAGCCCTCGCGACCGCGTCTCTCAAGCAGGATGAAGCGGCAATCTTCGCCGCCGGACGCGAACTCCGCCTTCCGGTGATCGTCGTCGAGCAGGATGAACTCAAAGCCGCATCTACGACCAGCCGTTCCGACCTATCGCAGGAGCATGCCGGCACGCCGTCGGTTTCCGAAGCCTCGGCGCTTGCCGCCGCCGGCCAAGGCGCAAAACTGCTCGGGCCGCGCACCGTGCTCGGTGCTGTCACTTGCGCCATCGCCATCAGCGGAGATGCGGCATGACCGTTCACTTCATCGGTGCCGGCCCGGGTGCTGCCGACCTCATCACCTTGCGCGGCAGCCGCCTGCTCGGCAGTTGTCCCGTCTGCCTCTATGCCGGATCGATCGTCGCGCCGGAGCTGTTGCAGCACTGCGCGCCCGGAACGAGGTTGATCGACACCGCGCCGATGTCGCTCGACGAGATCGAGGCCGAATATCTGGCAGCCCACGCGGCCGGCAATGATGTCGCCCGCCTGCATTCCGGCGATCTTTCGGTGTGGAGCGCCGTTGCCGAACAGATCCGCCGGCTGGAAAAGCACGGCATTCCTTACACGCTGACGCCGGGCGTGCCGTCCTTCGCCGCTGCGGCGGCAGCGCTGCGCCGCGAGCTGACCATTCCAGAAGTCGCGCAAAGCCTGGTGCTGACCCGCATCTCCGGCCGCGCCTCGAAAATGCCTCCCGGCGAAACGCTGGCCGGCTTCGGCCGCACCGGCGCCACGCTGGCCATCCACCTTGCCATCCACGCTATCGACCGGATCGTCGCCGAACTGACGCCGTTCTATGGCGCCGATTGCCCGGTGGCGGTCGTCTTCCGTGCTTCCTGGCCGGACGAGCGCGTGCTGACCGGCACGCTGGCCACCATCGAGGCACAACTGGCCGCCGATCCGATGGAACGCACGGCAATCATCTTCGTCGGCCGCTCGCTGGAGGCGGAGGGCTTTGGCGAAAGTTCACTGTACGACGCGCACTACCAGCGACGCTTTCGCGGACGGGACGGATTGTGAGCGGCAGCAACAGAAACACTACGGTCGAGCAGGCGCTCACCCGGCTGAACTTCAAGCCGCGCCAGCTGGAGCCCGGTCATGTCTGGCTGGCCGGTGCCGGCCCTGGCGATCCCGGCTGCCTGACGCTGGAAGTGCTGGCCGCCCTCGGACAGTGCGACGCGCTGGTTTATGACGCGCTGGTCTCGCCCGCGGTCGTCGCCGTCGCCGAGGGCGCGGAACTGTTCTATGCCGGCAAACGCGGCGGCAAGCCGTCGATGAAGCAGGACGACATAACCGCTCTGCTGGTCCGGCTGGCGCGCGCGGGCCGGCGCGTCGTCAGGCTCAAGGGCGGCGACCCCTATATTTTCGGGCGTGGCGGCGAAGAGGCGCTGGCGCTGGCCGGGGAAACTATCCCGTTCCGCATCCTGCCTGGCCTGACGTCCGGCCTCAGCGCGCTGGCCGCGACCGGCATTCCCGGCACCATGCGCGGCATCAACAAGGCGCTGATCCTGGCGACCGGCCATGCCGCCGGCACCGATGATGATCTCGACTGGGCGGCAATCGCCCGCACCGGCCAGCCGGTGGTCATCTATATGGGCATGGCCAATCTGCCGCTGATCGCCGCCTCGCTGCTCGAGGGCGGCCTGCCGTCTTCGACGCCCGCCGCGGTCATCGTTGCCGCGACGACGCCGCAGGAGCGTATCGTCGTCGCCACGCTCGCCACGATTGCGGAAGAGGCAGCGGCCGCCGGTCTGACCTCGCCGGCGCTGATCGTCGTCGGCGGCATCGTCGGGATGCGCGCGGCACTGGCTGGTGAGCCATGACCCGCGCCATCATCATCGGCGCGCCGCGCTCGGGCTCGGGCAAGACCAGCGTCACCATCGGCATTTTGCGCGCACTTGCCCGGCGCGGCCTGAAAGTGCGCGGCGCCAAATCCGGCCCGGACTATATCGATCCTGGCTTCCACACCGCCGCCACAGGCTTGTCCGGCATCAATCTCGACAGCTGGGCAATGCCGCCCGCCCTGCTCAACGCACTGGCCGGCGAAGCGACCGAAGATGCCGATTTTATCTTCCTCGAAAGCGCCATGGGCCTGTTCGACGGGATTCCTGCTGCTCAAGGGCGCACTGGTTCGGCCGCCGACCTTGCCCGGCTCTACGGCCTGCCGGTGCTGCTGGTGCTCGACGTCTCCGGCCAGTCGACCACGGCAGCGGCGGTCGCCAAGGGATTTGCCACCTACGATCCGGATGTACGCATGGCCGGGGTCGTGCTCAACCGGCTGGGCAGCGAACGCCACCGCCGGCTTTGCGGTGATGCCATCGAAGCACTCGGCCTGCCTGTCGTCGGCGCTATCCTGCGCGATCCTTCGCTCAACCTGCCCGAGCGCCATCTCGGTCTCGTCCAGGCCGGCGAATATGAGAATCTGATGGCGCACCTCGACCGGCTGGCCGACATGGTCGAGCGCTCGCTCGACCTCGAGGCCATCATGGCGCTGGCGGCGCCATTCACGCCCGCGCCGGGCAAT
This sequence comes from Mesorhizobium sp. M0816, assembly GCF_040320005.1. NCBI lineage: Bacteria > Pseudomonadati > Pseudomonadota > Alphaproteobacteria > Hyphomicrobiales > Phyllobacteriaceae > Mesorhizobium > Mesorhizobium sp. M0816. The sequence goes on from NZ_JAMYOT010000010.1 coordinate 61,131, forward strand.
TTCGGCGATGCGCTGCCTCCCCCCGGCCAGCGCATTGCGCTCGCCGAGGACGCCGCCTTCACCTTCCTCTATCCGCATGTCGCCATGCATTGGCGCAAGGCCGGCGCCGAAATCGTGCCGTTCTCGCCGCTCGCTGATGTGGCGCCTGGCGACGATTGCGATGTCTGCTGGCTGCCCGGCGGCTATCCCGAGCTTCACGCCGGCCGCCTCGCCGCCGCCGCGAATTTCAGGGCGGGCATGGCGAGGTTCGCCGCCACGCGGCCGGTGCATGGCGAGTGCGGCGGCTTCATGGTGTTGGGCGAAGCGCTCGAGGACGCGTCGGGCGAGACGCATCGGATGCTTGGCCTCCTCGGCCATTCGACCAGCTTCGCCAAGCGCAAGATGAATCTCGGCTACCGCGAGGCGCGGCTGCGGTCCGGCTGTCCGCTCGGCGGCCGAGGCACGCTGGTCCGCGGCCATGAATTCCACTACGCGCAGATGATTGCGACCGGCACTGACGAGCCGCTGGCCGACCTCGCCGACGGACAAGGCAACCCGCTCGGCGCCTCCGGCTACCGGCGCGGCAATGTCAGCGGCACGTTCTTCCACGCCATTGCGAGGGGCGAGAGCATGATCCCGAAAAGTGGTAGCCGGTTTTCGGAATAGATCATGCTCAACCTCCAGATCCCCTCGCAACAGCAAATTCTCGATGATATCGCGCTTTGCCTCGTCTTCTTTACCCGGCTGCCGCTGCCGAGAGCCGACTTCCGTGGCCGCAGCCTTGCCGCTGCGATCTGGGCTGCACCCGTTGCCGGTCTCGCCGTCGCTCTGGTCGGTGCGCTGGTTTACGCCATCGGCACAAGGCTCGGCCTAGCCGCAGGTCCTGTTGCCGCGTTGGCCCTTGCCGCGATCTTGCTCGCTACCGGCTGCCTGCATGAGGACGGGCTTTCGGATGTCGCCGACGGTTTTGGCGGCGGCAAGACACGCGACAGAAAGCTGGAGATCATGCGCGACAGCCGCATCGGTGCCTACGGCGCTTGTGCACTTGCTGTCTCGCTGCTGATCCGCTGGAGCGTACTCTCTGGATTCGCCGGCCCGGCTCATGTCTTCTGGGCTCTCATTGCCGCGCATGCCGCTTCGCGCGGCCTGCTCGGCGCCTTCATGCACCTGCTGCCGCCGGCCCGCAGCGACGGCCTTTCGGCCGAAGCAGGCACCGTCTCGGCTAAAACAGCTGGCATCGGTGCCGTACTCGGTGCGGTCGCGCTGCTGGCGCTTGGGTTCGGCGCTGCCGTTTTCGCGATCATCCTGCTCGGTCTGTTATTCGCCGCCTTCCGCGCGCTTTGCCTCAACCAGATCGGCGGCCAGACCGGCGACACCGTAGGCGCCCTTCAGCAGCTCGGCGAGATCGCAATCCTGCTCGTCGCTTCCGTTTCCCTGTCTTGACTCTGTTTCGGAGATTTTGCCCCCATGCCTTTCAAATCGCTCGATAAACTGCGCACCGCCTGCCTCGACCTGCCCAATGGCAGCGACGCCGCGGCCAACGCCGTCGCCCACCGCCAGGACACGCTGACCAAGCCGCAAGGCAGCCTCGGCCGGCTGGAGACAGTAGCCGCCTGGCTGGCGCGCTGGCAGGGCCGCGACATACCAAAGCTCGACCGCGTCAAGGTTTTCGTCTTTGCCGGCAACCACGGCGTCACCGCGCAAGGCGTGTCGGCCTTCCCGTCGGAGGTCACCGCGCAGATGGTGGCGAATTTCGCCGGCGGCGGCGCCGCCATCAACCAGCTTGCCCGCATCGCCGGCGCGGAGCTGGACGTCATCCCGCTCGACCTCGACCGTCCGACCGGCGACTTCACGCAAGAGCCGGCGATGGACGACGAAGCCTTCCTCGCCGCCGTCTCGGCAGGCTACGACGCGATCAGCAGGGATCTCGACCTTGTATGTTTCGGCGAAATGGGCATCGGCAACACCACGCCGGCGGCGGCCATCTCGACCGCGCTGTTCGGCGGCGGCGCGGAGCGATGGACAGGGCGTGGCACCGGCGTCGACGACGCCGGCCTCGTGCGCAAGATCGTCGCCATCGAGGCCGGCCTGAAGCGCCACGCCCCGGCGCTAGCCGACCCCCTGAAGATAGCGGCAGCCCTCGGCGGCCGCGAGCTCGCGGCGATCCTTGGTGCGACGCTGGCTGCGCGCCACCTAGGCGTCCCGGTGCTGCTCGACGGCTTCGTCTGCACCGCCGCCGCGGCACCCTTGGCAGCGCTGCACCCTGCTGGCCTCGCCCACACTCTGGCAGCCCATGTCTCGGCCGAATCCGGCCACCGCCGCCTGCTCGAGGCGCTGGGCCTGCCGCCCTTGCTCGACCTCGGCATGCGGCTCGGCGAAGGCTCCGGCGCCTGCCTCGCCATCAACATCGTCCGCTCGGCACTCGAATGCCACGCCCGCATGGCAAGCTTTGGCGAGGCTGGGGTGTCTGAGAAGTAATCCAGTTCAACATCGGCCTATGAGCTTGATCCGCAAGAGGTCGCGGCTGGCATTCTGGGACCGCAGCATGGATCCTGGTTCGCAGATCACAGTGACCCGCTAGATTGCCATGAAGGTCAAGTTCAAGCCCGGCCTTGGCAAGCCCGCACATAACACAGCTGTGGCCGGCCGGGCCTGCACATTCTACCGCGCTCTATTGGGACTTACTTACACGCTCGATGCCAACCAACGTGCATATTTCGTCAAGGCAGTGGTCCAAGTTCTGATGAATTTCCGTCCCTGTAAATCGTAAGACGGTCCATCCTTGGCCATACAACCAGCGGTCTCGTTTTGCATCGTGGGTACGCTGGTACTTGGTCTTATGATATTCATGTCCATCGAGTTCGATGGCTATGCGCTTGTCGGGGATCGCAAAGTCCAAGCGATATTTCCCGACAGGATGCTGTGGATATATATGCAGGTCTAGAAAGGCGAGCTCGTAGAACATCTGCTCAAGGGGAGAATCGAAGATATTCGGAGAAAAGGCATGGCGAACGGACGGGTCGCGCGTCAGCATCTTCGAAATAATTTCTTCGCCCTCAAAGACCTCAAAGATCGGAAGAATCAATTCTCCTTCTGCAGAAGCCCTCCCCTCTGAGATATCCACCGCAGGTGTGATATGGCCGGGCGCCTTGGTGTACCACATATCTACGATCCGGCATCCGACGCATGGGCAGTGCGGTGTTGCCCGGCAACCCCGTGATATGACACGCCCATCCACGGTCGGCGAAACATAAGAATGGGTAAAAGTGCCGTCCTCCTCACGTTTGATGATGACAACGGCATCTGGAAATCTGAAAATCTTGTCAAGCTTCTCTTTGTTAATCGTACTCTTGTAAGCCTTGTACTTGTGCTTAAGGCCGAAAAGAAAGGTTTCTCCTTCCTCTGTGAATGAATAAGCCATCAGATTTTCATCCAGAGCCTTCGATCCATCAAGGTCAAGGACCGAGAATTCGGCTTCGCCAATCAGCACTTTTGACGAGAACATCATGCAGCCGATGCAGCCGCAATTCGAGCCGGAACAGCTCTTGGTAAGGACAAAATCACCGAAAATCTCAGAAATTATCACGAAGATTCTTCGCGTCTCTTCCGTATAAACGATGGCATAGTGATCGGGTACCAAGCGTTCTCTTTTCAATGACTAGAAGACAGCAAGCTCGGAAATTGCCATCCGTCTTTCCGTACGTCTAGCCAAGAGAAAAAATTTACTGCTGCTTCGCAGCCGAGCATCAAACCCGCGCCTTATCGCCACAGGCCCGAGACGGGTCAACGCGTCTCGCATTCCAGGGTCTTTTCCACCAAATTTTTGAAATCTTTGGTGGGTGCGCACAGGATTGAACTGTGGACCCGCTGATTAAGAGTCAGCTGCTCTACCAACTGAGCTACGCACCCACTCGGCCGGCAAAACCGGCGTTGGCGGGCATATAGCCGCCGACATCCGCCATGTCCAGCCCCGTGGGATTCATTTCCCGACAAATCGCCGAAGTGCCGAGGTCGTCAAACAAAAAGCCTGCCTTCAGCCACCTTCACCGCATGGCCGCCGATGCGGGCGGCCGCCAGTTTGCCGCCTTCGACATTCAGTTCGAGGCGAATGCGCGAAGGCCGGCCCATCTCCAGCCCCTGCTCGATCCACAGTTGTGAAACGCCGTCGGTCGGGCCGTCGAAATGCATGATCGCGCCAGCGAACGCGGCCGCCGCTGAGCCGGTCGCCGGGTCTTCGTAGGACGGATTGCCGGGCACCATCATGCGGACATGGAAGGCACTGTCATGGTGCACCGTCTCGCGGCAATAGACATAGGGGCTGGCGAAGGCCCATTCGCTCTTGCGTGGTGCGAGCTCCGACCAGGCCTGGTTGTCCAGCCTGATCCGGGCGGCCGCCTCCAGATTGGCGACGGGGATGGTCACGTAGGGCACGCCCGCCGACCAGAACGAAACGCGGTGGTTCTCGAAGCCGATCTCGTGCGGCCCAAGGCCAAGGGCCGCGCCGATCGCCTCGGGATCGGCCGACAATGCCAGCTGCGCCGGCAGTTTCGCCAGGTCGAACTCGGCAAAGGTCGAACCGTCGTGCTTGCTGACAGCGCAGCGCACCGGGCCAATATTCTCCTCGAGCACGAAGATGCCGGCGGCCTCTCCCGCCATTTCGGCGAGCGCTATCGCCGAGCCGACGGTTGGGTGGCCGGCGAACGGCATTTCATAGTCGGGCGTGAAGATACGGATGCGGGCCCGGTGCTTCGGGTTGTCCGGCGGCAGCACGAAGACGGTTTCGGACAGGTTGAACTCGCGCGCCACCGCCTGCATCGCCGCAACGTTGAGCCCGTCACAGTCGAGCACGACGGCCAGCGGATTGCCGGCCAGCCGGTTGGTGGTGAATACGTCGTAAAGCAAGTAATTCCGCGGCTGCATCTCAGTAAGTCCTCTGCCTCATTCCAAACATGAGCGAAATTTAATTTGAATTTTGAACCATAAGGCCTGATTTGTGCACTGATGGGATATCACTGAACATAGGGGTCCGGCGTGGACCAGATTGTCAATCTGCCAAAGACGGAATCCGCCTCCGCCATCGAGACGGCGCTCGGGCTCGACCACCAGGGCCTGAAGACAAAACGTCGCGGTTGGCTTTACGCAGTGTTCGCACTGCTTGCCGTCGCCGCGAGTGTCGTCGGCTACCAGTGGTATGCGGGCTCGCCCGCCAAGATCGAGTATACCACGACACTGGCCGCCATGGCCGACCTTACCGTCGCGGTTTCGGCTACCGGCACGCTGCAGCCTCTCACCCAGGTCGATATTTCCAGCGAACTCTCCGGCGTCGTCCGCTCGGTTTCGGTCAACGAGAACCAGCTGGTGAAGAAGGGCGATGTGCTGGCCGCGCTCGACACCGCAAAGCTGGAGGTGCAGATCGAGCGCGCCCAGGCCTCCGCCAAGGCAGCGGCGGCGAGCGTCGAGGACGCCACCGTGACCCTGGCCGAAAACGAAAAGGCGCTGGTGCGCGCGGCGCAACTGACCAAGCGCGGCATGGCGACGGACCAGTCGCTTGAAGCGGCAACCGCCACGCGCGACCGCTCGAAGGCAGCGCTCGATATCGCCAAAGCCAACCTCGCCATGGCCAATGCCGATCTCAAGGCGCAGCAGACGGATCTTGCCAAGAGCACAATCTACGCTCCGATCGATGGCATCATACTGACGCGCTCGGTCGATCCCGGCCAGACGGTCGCCTCCTCGCTGCAGGCGCCGGTGCTGTTCGTCATCGCTGCGGATTTGAAGAACATGGAATTGAAGGCTGCGGTCGACGAGGCCGATATCGGCGCCGTCAAACCCGGCCAGCATGCGCGCTTCACCGTCGACGCGTTCCCCGAACGGCCATTCGACGCCGAAATCCGCGACATTTCCTATGCCTCGGTCACCACCGACGGTGTCGTTACCTATGATGCAAGGCTCGACGTCGACAATAGCGAGCTTCTGTTGCGGCCCGGCATGACAGCCACCGTCTCGGTCGTCACCAAGCAGGCCAAGAACGTGCTCACCGTGCCATCGATCGCCTTCCGCTACCGGCCGGCGCAAACGGCAGAGCGCGGCTGGAGCCTCACCGACCTGTTCACCGGCCGCATGGGGCGCCCGGGCGGCAACCGCCAGCGCCAGGCGGCGACGAAGCCCAGCGACGGCTCGCGCACGCTTTACGTGCTGGAGAATGGCCGGCCGCATCCGGTCAACGTCAGGGTCGGCTCGACAGATGGCGAACTGACCGAGATCGTTTCCGGCCTGGAGGAAGGCGCGCAAGTCATTACCGCCTCGCAGCAGCGGAGCTGATCGTGGCATCGGGCGCGACCCTCATCGGCTTCGACAAGGTCTGGAAAAGCTATGGCCAGGGCGAGGCCCGGGTGCATGCGCTGGCCGGCGTCGACCTCGCCATCAGGCGCGGCGAATTCGTCGCCATCATGGGCCCGTCCGGTTCGGGCAAATCGACGGCCATGAACATCATTGGCTGCCTCGACACGCCGACCGCTGGGACCTACAGCTTCGAAGGCATCGACGCCGGCCGTCTCGATCGCAACCGCCGCGCCGTGCTGCGCAACCTCTATGTCGGCTTCGTCTTCCAAGGCTACAACCTCTTGCCGCGCACCACGGCCGCCGAGAATGTCGAACTGCCGCTGATCTATCGCGGCGTTGGTGCCCGCGAGCGCCGCGATCTTGCCATGCAGGCGCTTGCCGAGGTCGGCCTTGTCGGCCGCGAGCATCATACGCCGGCCGAGCTCTCCGGCGGCCAGCAGCAGCGCGTGGCCATCGCCCGCGCCATCGTCACCAGGCCGACGCTGCTCGTCGCCGACGAGCCGACCGGCAATCTCGACACCGCCCGCACGCACGAGATCATGGAGCTCCTGACGCAGTTGAACAGCGAGCTCGGCCTGACCATCGCCATGGTCACGCACGAAGCCGATGTTGCCGGCTATGCCCAGCGCACGATCCGTTTCCTCGATGGCCATGTCGCCTCCGACACAGCCAATCTCGAGATGGCCTAAATCATGATCTGGGAAACCGTCCGCCTCTCGCTTCGCTCCATCCGCCGCAACGTGCTGCGCTCGTTCCTGACGCTGCTCGGCATCGTCATCGGCGTTGCCGCCGTCATCGCCATGCTGACCATCGGCTCGGGTACCACCGAAAAGGTCAAGTCCGATATTTCCAAGCTCGGCAGCAATCTGCTCGTCATCCGTTCCGGCCGTCCGGCCGGGCCTGGCGGACCTGGAGGGCTCGACCAGGTGGTCCGGCCTCTTGCCTACAAGGATATCACCGCGCTTGCCGCGCATCTGGACGGCTCGCGCGCCATCTCGCCGGCGTCGCAAAAGCAGGTGCGCGTCATTTTCGGCACCGAAAGCCTGACCTCGGGCGTCACCGGAACCGACAGCGCCTATCTCGATGCCCGCGACTGGAAGCTGGTTTCGGGCCGCCCGTTCAGCGATTCGGAAACCCGCTCGGGCACCGACGTCTGCCTCATCGGCGAGACGGTGCGCCAGCAGTTCTTCGGTGCCGGCGACCCCGAAGGCGAGATCATCCGCGTCAACCGCACCTCCTGCAAGATCATCGGCTTGCTCGAACCGAAGGGCTATACCGGTTTCGGCCAGGACCAGGACAATGTCGTGCTGATGCCGCTCGCCGCCTATCAGCGTCGCATTGCCGGTAATCGCGACATCGACTCGATCTATGTCGCCGCCGACGACCGTACGCCGACTACGGTGCTGCAGCAGCGCGTCGAGGACATCTTGCACGACACACGCCGCATCACGCCCGACCGTGACGATGATTTCTCGATCCGCGACATGACCCAAATCGCCGATGCCATGGCCAGCGCGACCACCACCATGACTGGCATGCTCGGCGCCGTCGCCGGCGTCAGCCTGCTCGTCGGCGGCATCGGCATTATGAACATCATGCTGGTGTCGGTAACCGAACGCACGCGCGAGATCGGCATCAGGCTCGCCATCGGCGCCCATGAAAAGCATATCCTCATCCAGTTTCTGGTCGAGGCAACCGTGCTGTCGCTGCTTGGCGGCATCATCGGCATCCTGATCGGCCTGGCGCTGGCCGGCCTCGCCTCGGTGACGCTGACGATCCCGTTTGCGCCAAGCCCGGCGGTCATCCTGCTTGCGGTCGGCTTCTCCGCGCTGATCGGCATGGTGTTCGGCTTCTTCCCGGCGCTGCGCGGCGCGCGGCTTAACCCGATCGACGCGCTGAGGCATGAATAGGCATTGCAGCAAGTGTCGCCTCCAGACGCTGCCAATTTTTTATGCAACCTGCCCTTGTCGCAGCACATTCTGCAATGATAACAATGCTGTTGGGGATTAAGGGGGGAACAATGGATGAGCAAGAAAGCGCGACTGGCTTTGGCGATTGTGATCGTCGAAGCCGCCTTGGCAGGGCTTTGGTGGAATTTGATCCTTTATGGGATGGAGAATCCCGATCGCGTCACCGCTGACTTCCAGCAGGTAATTGGGCAGACGATGGGAACGGCGATGGGCGCGCTCCTGGGTCTCGGCGTGCTGTTGTATTTTGTCGCTGCCCGCAACGACCGCAAGGCTATTGAAGGTAGGCTACGACGTTAGAGTTGGAAACCTTGCTCGCTCGCAAAGTGCCATTCGATCAGCGGTCTCATATGCGGCATCAGCCCGTCCGGCAGGTCGGCTGCATTGCGGATGATTACGGGGCCTTCGATTTCAGGCTCTGACTCGGCCGCGACGAAAGCGCTGATCCGCTGTGCCAGGTCGTCGGCGGAGGCCGTCTCGCGGTAGCGGCGAAAGATCACCGTGCCGCTTGCCGTCGACAGGGCGTAATGGCGCCTGCCGCGTGTCGCGCCTGACAGGTCGAGACCGGTCTCTTCGCGCACCTCGCGGATCATGTTGAAGTCGACGTCGACAAGGCCGTCGCGGAAATCGGTTGGCTCGAACGAACCGGCGGCGAAGTAGATGCGGCCGGCATTGACCGTATGCGGCGCCATGCGGATCGCCACAAGCGCATTGTCGCCGGCGACCAGCATGGCATGGGCATAGGCGTGCTCGGCCCCGGCCACCTGTCGATTGCCGCGCCAAAGCATGAAGGTCGAATATCGCACCGCATGGCAGCGGCCAACGAGGCGATTGTCGCGATAGCTGAGAGCAGAAAGCAGCACCACGGTGCCGTCGAAAAGCGCCGGCTTGGCCGCGGTCTCACGCCGCCAGTTCTCGGCGATCGCGTCGGCATGATCGCGCTCGAACGGATGCGGGCCGGAATCGAGCCTGACGTCGATGGCATCGACCGGCAGGATGACGTTGCGCGGCAGATCGAAACTCACGCCTGTCTCACACCATGTCGAGGGCAATTGCTACCGGGCAATGGTCGGATGCCTTCGGCCGGTCCCACCCGGCACGCGGGAAGCGCTCGACCTCCTGGCCCGCTGGAAATATGGTGCGCCAAGGCTGACCGTTGCGGATGATATCGGGAACCGCGGTGGCGTTCTGCCTGGCCAGCGCGCTCGACAAAAGGATGTAGTCGAGCTGGCAGAGATGCCGCTCTTCCGGTCCGCGCGTGTGATAGAAAGTCCAGCGGTCCATTTCCGGCCGCCGCTCGACCGCGTTTTCGCAAAAACCGCCGGCAGTGAGCACATCGATGCAGGACCGGGTCTCGTCGATCACCTCGAAGCGATAGCCGTCGAAAACATCGCCAGTGATCTTCACGCGCTGCCGGTAGTCGTTCATATCGCCGCAGATTGCCCAGCGCTTGTCGGCGGCATGGTCCGTGCCGAAGCGCTCCTCGATGATCCGGCGCACTGCTTGAGCTTCGGCGATGCGCAGCGGCATTGTCGCTTCACGGCCGTCGAGGCCGTTGCGGGGCGAGCCCATCGACTTGAAATGAACGAGGTAGAGCGTCAACGGCGCGCCAGCCACCGTCAGATCGATTTCCAGGCAGTCGCGCCGGAAGATGCGCTCATTGGCCTGATACCCAAGCGCTGCCAATTCCGGCGTGTGCAGGCCGAATTGCTCGAACGTGACATAGGCGTAGCTGGTCATGCGCACGAATTCGATCGGCTGGCCCTGCGCGGTCTCGTTGCGCATCATCACGGCGACGTCGATGCCGCGCGAATCATTGCCGGCGGTGGTGTATTTCTGCCGGTAGCCTTGCCCCACCATCTTGAACAAATAGCCATATTCGAAGGCCCTCAGCGCCTCGATATTGTCGACCTCCTGCATGCAGATGATGTCGGCGCGGGTGGCCGCGATCGCCAGCGCCGTCAACTGCCGCGTGTCGTCGGACTGCGCGATGGCCCGCGCCTGCTCGAGCATCTTGTATTCGGCCTCGCTCTGGATGTCGAAAAGCGCCAGCGTGCGATCTTCGTTGAGCTGATTGCGGTATCCGGAATAATCAAACCTGTTCATCAGGTTTTCGACGTTGAAGGTGGCAAGGCGCAGCGACATGGCTTTGACCTTTGCCCGCAAGCGCGCCCGAAAACAAGGGCGCAGAAATCAGGCGGCTCTGATTGATCGCGCGCTCGTTATGGTTGACGGAACCTTTTTGTTCATCTTCCGTTCAGATGGAAAGTTCCATCAATAGGCCCTTCCCCGGGGTATTCTGGGCGTGGGGCCTGAATCTTCGGAGAGTGCGATGAAACCGCTCTTTTTATCTTCCGCCAGATCCGGGCTGATGGCCCTCGGTCTGATCGCCGGCCTCTCGGCCCCGTCGCTTGCCGGGCCGATGCCCAAACCTCTGCTGCCGGTGGCGGGCAATGCCGCCGACATCGTGCAAATTCGTGAAGATTGGGCAGGCGGCAATGACAGGCAGATCTGGCGTTGGCGCAATCACGGCGTTCGGCAATGGCGCGGCGACGATGGTTGGAGATGGCGGTCCAACAATTTCCGCGGCCGTCATTTCTCGAGACACTGGGACAATGGCGGCTGGAATGACAACTGGCGTTGGCGCCATCACCGCCGCCATTACCGCGGCGGTTATTACGATGATGGTGCCGGCGCCGCGATTCTTGGGCTGGGCCTGGGGTTTGGCCTCGGCAGCCTATACAACAATTACAACTACTACGATGCGCCCGCACCGCGGCGCTACTACCGGACACAGCGGCTTTCCAGCGCGCATGTCCAATGGTGCTACAATCGCTACCGGTCGTACCGCGCCTGGGACAACACGTTCCAGCCCTATAACGGGCCGCGCCAGCAATGCTACTCGCCCTATAGCTGAGCAGGCCGGTAATAATATCGTCTGGCGCCGCGCGTTGCGGCGCCGATTTTTTCTTACGGCCAGCAACCGCGAAAAATCGCCAGCCTCCACTGGTGATAACGTTATTTTTATCAGGCAGGTCTAATAATCCTCCCGATCAGAACGCCCGAGACGCGAAGATGGCTGGATTGCGTGCGATGGCCGAGGACGAACAGAGGGACAAACACCGGCAGCGCGTCTTGAAGGGCGCGGCGATCCTGACCGGCATGACCAACTCCGAGGTCACATGCACACTGCGCAACATGCATGCGGGCGGTGCCGAATTAAAGGTCTCGATCGACGCGCGCGTGCCCGATGAGTTCCTGCTCTATGTTCCGACCGACGGCATTGCCTACAAGGCGGTGGTTCGCTGGCGCCGCGAGGACCGAATTGGGGTGATGTTCACCGGCACCGAACCAAAGCCCAGCTGGCACTACGGCTGAGATCCCGGCGCTATCCGGGTGGCAGGACTCGCAGTGTCTGCTCGTCAAACAGCGGCTCATCCTGGCCGACGCGAACGAATAGAAGCTTTCGCAGTTCGGGTGATTGCACCTCGAAATACTGAATGCCGTCCGGGGCTTCGCCCCATTCGCCGCACGGCGGTTCGCCGACCTCGTCAGGGTCGGCAACGGCTTTCAATTCACTGAGATAAACGGCATCGGGACTGAAGACATACCGCAGGGTGCCCGTGGGCGTGACCCCTTCGGTGTAAGGCATGAACACGCAACGTGTGCTGACAGCCTTCTCGGTCTTCTGCGAGTATATGCGCTGTAATGCAGCATCGGCGGCCTCGCCAGGCAGCATATCGAAGACTTCGACGACGGGATCGGCCGGCCCGCCGTCGCTGTATTTGATGGCAAGAGCATTGCCGCCAAGCTCGAAATGAATCCGGCGAAAACCGAAATCGCAGCGCTGCACCCAGGCAGCCAGCCCGACATCCTTGTCCGCCAGCCGTTCCCAAGCGCATTTGTCGAGAGGCGGACGCGACGGTTTGCTTTGGTCGGCACGAGCGCCGGTTGCCATGGCCATAAGGACCGGCAGGGCGAAGATGCAGGCCGGCAGTCTCTTGCTATTCATCGCTACAACCCGTCAAGCTAAAGGCGTCCCAGGCTGAACCATCGGGATTGGCTTTGGCGAAATCGGGCCATTCGGTAAAAATCGCGCCGAAGTCAGGCAACAGCAACCCTGCCGGCGCCGGCGAGGCTTCGCGGGAACTCAACTGCTCGGCACCGCCTGCATTGAACGCATAGACCTGCCCATCCCACACTCTGCACAGCCCGGTGCCGTCCTCGAGACCAGCCTCACGATCGTCGTCGGTGCAGGTGTGCCGGATCGTGCCCACAGGAAACGAGTACTTGCCATTGGTCCAGGTAATGTCCGACGGCAGACGAATGTCGGTGTTGGGCACGATCAACGAAAAGACCTCGGTCGTCAGCGCGGCCGGCTCATTGTTGGTTGGCCGGAACTGTATCGTCGCTCCCGAACGCGGCTCGCGATAGGTCGCATGGCTGAGCGAACATTCTGTTGCGTTCGCTGCTTGCAACAGGCTCAGCATGCTCAGAAAAATAGCTGCTGCTTTGTGGATGATCATTTAAGTCCCTTGGAGCAGCATCATTGTGAAGTCTGAGCATCGATGCTTTAGCATGGCCCAAGGCCACGTCGAAAAGAAGAATCGATCATGCGAAATCTCTTGATGCTCATTTCGATCCTAGCATTTTCGTGCGGCCACGCCTTCGCCGCGGAACAGTATGTGGGCATATGGTCCGGGAACAGATCGAACTGTACCGCCGTTGCGGATGTTCAACGCCAGACTGTCTACACATTATACCGCGACGCGCTGTCGGTCCCTGCTCTCGGCTGCGAATACGCAACGTTCCTCAAGACGCCCACGGGCTGGGTGGCGCGGGCCAGCCAATGCTACGGATCCGACCCGTCGGCCGAAGAGCCGTTCTCCCGTGTCATCCATATTGTGGTCGACGGGGCGACGTTGAGACTGACATGGCCGGGCTTCGACAGCGGAGTTCTTGTCAGGTGCTGACGACAAGTGTCCTCTTCCTCTGGATCTACAGCGTCTAGGACGGCAGCTTCAGCATTAGATCACCCCGACAAGCAGCGCGGCTCCACCTATCAAGCCAACGGCGCAGACCCACAGGAGCCAAAGCCCGCTCACCCTGCATTCGAGAACCGCTGCAACTGGGTTGTCGGGATCGTAGTGGACCTCAACCCTGTCGCCCTGAAGATAGCGCTGTGATTGACCGCTGACGAGGCTCGGCAGCGAAGCCGTCACGTTTGCGCCGAAAGCGATGCGATCGGCGGCGTAGCGCTGGCCGGCGACGCTATAGCTATAGACGATGCGGGATTTGAAGACTGTTCGCCAGGGCCGATAGCCGCCTCCGGACCTGTCGCGGGTCTCGAATTTCTGCAGGCCCGAAGCATCGATGCGTCCTGCCGTGATCGGCCATTTGGCCGCCTGTTCCGCAAGTGACTTCTGGGCAAAGCCCATGCGCAGGACAAACAATCCCATGAAAAGCAGCAGGGCCGCGGCGCCGAGGTTCTGCGGCCTGGGCAAAAACGGCCGGATCGCTTCGAGGACGCCGCCGACGGAGAAGACCAATACAAGCGCGCCGACCACCAGCCCGGCCGAAAGCTGGACCATGAACTTGAAGGAGCCGTCGGGCATGGTGCGTTCGATCACGGCCTTGGCCGGATCGGCCGGATTGTAGAAGACGGTTACGCCGGCCCCGTTTGGAAATTTCGCAAGGGTTTCCGCCACGGCAAAGTTTCCAAGGTTCTCCTGCACGCTGTAGTGCGAACTGCGAAATGTCTTGCCGTTCACCTTGTATTCGAAGGTGATTGCCGGGAAGTTGCGGATTTCGGTCGACCCTCTGCTGTCCGAACCGGATCCCGAACTGGTCACCTCGCGAGCCTCGACCCGCGACGAGATGATCTTTCCCGGCGTCGGAGACCAGCGGCTGACCGCCCTCACCTCCCACCATTTCAGCAAGGTGACGAGGGAGAGCATGCCGGCAACCGCGCAGGCAAACCCGACCAACAGAAATTTGAGTTCCAACGCTCACCCCCTTGGCACTTTTGTGCCATGCCCCGCACAGGCATATCACGGTGATGAGGATAGTGCGCCTGTGCAGAAGCCTAGAAACCACACAATCTTGATGCGAAAAGGCCGGCGGATCGCTCCGCCGGCCTTTCTTGATCGGCAATGAAATTGCGATCAGTTCTTGGCCTTGTCGACCAGCTTGTTCATGGAAATTCCCACGCGCCCGCAGGGCGAAGCCCGAGGACGGGTAACGAAACGAACGTGGATTTCCTTCAGTTCTTGGCCTTATCAACCAGCTTGTTCTTCGAGATCCACGGCATCATCGCGCGCAGCTTGGCGCCGACTTCCTCGATCTGGTGGCTGTCGTTGTTGCGGCGGATGCCCTTGAAGCGCGACATGCCGGCGCGGTATTCCTGCATCCATTCCGAGGTGAACTTGCCGGTCTGGATATCCTTCAGAACGCGCTTCATCTCGGCCTTGGTCTCGGCAGTGATGATGCGCGGGCCCGAGACATATTCGCCCCATTCGGCGGTGTTCGAGATCGAGTAGTTCATGTTGGCGATGCCGCCTTCATAGATCAGGTCGACGATCAATTTGACCTCGTGCAGGCACTCGAAATAGGCCATTTCCGGCGCGTAGCCGGCTTCCACCAGTGTCTCGAAGCCGGCGCGGATCAATTCGACCAGGCCGCCGCACAGCACCACCTGCTCGCCGAACAGGTCGGTCTCGCACTCCTCGCGGAAATTGGTCTCGATAATGCCCGAGCGGCCGCCGCCAACGCCGCAGGCGTAGGAGAGCGCCAGGTCGAGCGCATTGCCCGAAGCGTCCTGGTTGACCGCGACCAGGCACGGCACGCCACCGCCCTTCTGGTATTCGCCGCGCACCGTATGGCCAGGCCCCTTCGGCGCGATCATCACGACGTCGACCGAAGCTTTGGGCTCGATCAGGCCAAAATGCACGTTGAGGCCGTGGGCGAAGGCGATTGCCGCGCCATCGCGGATGTTTGGCGCGATCTCGGATTTGTAGATGTCGGCCTGCAGCTCATCCGGCGTCGCCATCATCATCAGGTCGGCCCATTTGGCGGCATCGGCTACGCTCATCACCTTGAGCCCGTCGGCCTCGACCTTCTTGGCGGTCGCCGAGCCGGCCTTGAGGCCGATGGCGATGTCCTTGACGCCGGAATCCTTGAGGTTGAGCGCATGCGCCCTGCCTTGGCTGCCATAGCCGATGATAGCGACCTTCTTGCCCTTGATCAGGTTGAGATCGGCGTCGCGATCGTAATAGACACGCATTTTTCTTCCTTCCCGTTTTGAACCAGAGCATGATGCCGAAAAGTGTGAAGCGGTTTTCGGACGACATCATGCTCCATCTTTTAGTGTAGAGCCGGATTCAGATTTCAGGTCGATTTGACCTGAAATCATCCGGCTCTATGGGCCCTGCGGCCCGGTTTTTGCCCCGAAAAGAGCGAGAAACTGCTGCGTCGCCCGGACGGCATCGCCGCCGATCGCCACATCAGTCAATTCCAGCCGGTCGCCAAGCAGCAAGCGGATCTGCACGTCACGGGCGACCAGCCCGAAAAAGGTGCGGAACGCCGTCTCCGCGTCCGAAAATTCAAGGAACCCGGCCTGTCTCCCGGCCTCCAGCACCGGCTTGAGGCGCTTGGCCAGTGCGAAGCGGCCGTTCTCCAGCACGATGGCGCCGAGATCGTCCTTCCCCGAACTAGCATGGCCGACCGCCACCCTGTTCAGCGCGATCGAGGTGTCGCTCGAAATTACCTTGAGCCAGTCCGAAGCGAAGCGTTCGAGGCTCGCCGTCAGCGAAGGGAGGTCGAGCCCCTTGCGGTCGACCGGCACTATCCGCACCTTGGACGCCTGCCATTGTACCGTTGCCGTCAACAGCCCGTCGCGATCGCCGAACCATTTGTAGAGCGTCTCCTTCGAGCAGCTCGCCCGCCGCGCCACGGCGGTCATGGTCAACTGATCGCCCTCTTCGACCAGCAGGCGAAGGGCGGCGTCGAGCACGTCCTTCTGCCGCTCCGTCAGCGCCTCGCTGGTGTCGATGTCGGTCACAGCGTGCAACACAGTTTTTCCTCAGGAGGCAAACTCACCCGCAGTTCAGATACGAGCTCGATGGCGTACCGTACGTTACGGTTCGGATTTATGGCGTATTGCCCGACCCGACGCAAGCCTTTATTTCTGTTTGCTCCATGCGGGGCATCACGGGAGACACGGATCATGCTCGCCGGATTGCTTGCCTTGACCGTTGCCGCAGTGTTCGCTGGCGCGGCTATCTACGTCAGCGTCGCCGAGCAGCCGGCGCGGCTTCGCCTCGATGACAAGGCATTGCTGCAGGAATGGCAGCCTTCCTACAAGCGCGGCGCCGCCATGCAGGCCTCGATCGCCGTCATCGCCTGTATTCTGGGCCTCGTCGCCTGGTGGCTGACCGGCAATCTCGCTTATCTGGTCGGTGCCTTGCTGATCATCCTGCCTTGGCCATGGACGCTGCTGGTGATGATGCCGGCAAGTAGGTTGCTGGAGGCGATGGACGCGAACTCCGTCAATCCTGAAGCTCGGACATTGATCGCCAAATGGGGCAATCTGCATCTGGTCCGCGTCGGGCTTGGCGTTCTGGCGACGTTGGCATTCCTCTTGGGCAGTGCCTGACCTCGCCAATCGGTGCCATCTTCGTCATGAAGGCGTGTCACTCCAGGGCGGGCGGATCTCGCAGGCGCCCAAGCAGAGCTGACAGCGCGTCGAGCTCATCATTGGAAAGCCGGGAGCCGACCAACTCCGCGATCGACCGGCCGTAGACAGCCCACATGCGGCGGCGCGTCTCGCGTCCCTTGTCTGTGACGCGGACTGTTTGCCCGCGGCCGTCATCGGCAACTGGAAGCTTCTCGACCTGCGCGTCGGCTTCGAGCCGCGCCAGCAGCCGGGAGATGTTGTACTGCGCAAACAGGGTGCGCTCGGTGAGTTGGAACGGCCGCAATCCGCCCTCGCCCGCCTCGGCAAGCTCATGCAGGACGTCGTACCAGGCAAGCGGCGGCAGGCCACTGTCCTTCAGCGCGTCCTCGGCTCGTTCCAACAACTGGCGCGAAACCCGCATCAGGCGGGCCCAGGCCTTGATGGCTGGAGGTGAAGGAATCCCGGTCATGATTGCATCGTAGGTGATAGATGCAATTGCATCAAGCTTGACGATCGATGCAAATGCATCTATATAGATGCAATCGCATCAATCATGAGAGGCAATTCCGATGAAGCATGAAATCTGCAAGATCGCCGACATTCCGGAAACAGGCAGCCTGATCGCTCCGTTCTTCGGCCGCGAGGTCCATGTCTACCGCAGCGGCGAGCGTATCCGCGCCGCCGCCAACGTCTGCCTGCATTTCGGTGGCCCGCTCGACTGCAAGGACGGCAAGCTCGTCTGCCAGTGGCACGGCGCCTCGTTCGACATGGCGAACGGTGATCGCCTCGAAGGCCCGGCGCGGAAGGGCTCCCGCCTGATGTTTCTCTCCACCCGCGTCGAGGACGGTGCCTTGAACTATGTCTGGGGGGAGTGAGATGACCGACAAGCTCACTCTCGTCAGCCATCATCTTTGCCCCTATGTGCAGCGCGCGGCGATTTCACTTCGCGAAAAGGGCGTGCCGTTCGAACGCATCACGGTCGATCTCGCCAACAAGCCTGCCTGGTTCAAGGCGATATCACCGCTCGGCAAGGTGCCGCTGCTCCGCGTTGAGCATGACGGCCAGGAAACGGTGATCTTCGAATCGCTCGTCATCCTCGAATTCCTCGAGGAAACCCAGCCCAATCCGCTGCATCCCACCGACCCCTATGCCCGTGCCCGGCATCGCGCCTGGATCGAGTTCGGCTCAGCAATCCTCAATGCCATCGGCCGCTTCTATTCAGCACTCACCGAAGCCGCCTTCATCGCCGAACGCGGGGCTCTGGCAGCAATGTTCGATCGCCTGGAAGTGGAACTGGCGAACGGCGCGGCTGGACCATGCTTCGACCGCGAGCGTTTTTCACTGGTCGACGCGGTCTACGGGCCGATTTTCCGTTATTTCGAGGTCTTTGACCGGATCGGCGATTTCGGCATCCTGGACGGAAAACCGCATATCCAGGCCTGGCGCAAGGCATTGCACGAACGCCCATCCGTAAAGGACGCGGTCGCTCCCGATCATGCGCAACGCCTCCATGCATTCTTGCAGGCTAAGGGTTCGCACCTTTCGGAAATCATCCGCCAAAACGATCCGGCCACAGCGCTTCCGCAAGCCCGATCGGCTTGAATGGATTGAGCACCGTTCCTGTAACCATGGAAGCAAGAAACTGCGGCGCCGGCGGGACTTTTGCCAGCGTCGCCACCAGCCTGTCGCGGACGAACGGCATCACAATTGAATCCGATTGATAAAACGGCGTCAGCACCAGCGACAGCGCCTGGAAGACCCGCACATGCCATCGCCGCGCCCCGACATAGGCCCCCAGCGCAGTATCGATACGGTCCGTTCCTATGAGCGCGTAGTTGAGCGCAGCTGCATCGAGCAGCGCCATGTTCGCGCCCTGCCCGAGTTGCGGGCTTGTCGAATGGGCCGCGTCGCCGATAACGGCCAATCGCCGTCCGGCTGGCGTCTTCATCGTGTGATGGCCATAGCGCGCCAGCGAAAGCTGGTCGAAACTGTCGATCTGGTCGGTGAATGCCGCGCATGCAGGCCACAGCCCGGCCAATCTCGCCTTCCATGCATCGAGACCTGCCGCCCATACGCACTCGGCATCCGCCGGCTTCAGGCTCCAGAAGAATGCCGCCATCTTCCCGGCACCGGGCTCAGGCCGGCCGATCGGCAGCACGCCGATCATCACGCTCGCTTTGTCGTAGCGCTGCAGCAGGGCGTGCTCGTCGAAACCCTCGCCGCGCCAGCCGAGCGATGCCCAGAACGCGCCATAGGCGAGCGATCGCGGTTCGCCCGGATTGGTTACGCACCGCCGCAGTTTGGAGCGCGAACCGCTGGCATCCACTACCAGGTCGAACGACCCTATCCGTCGTCCGTTGCCGCAGATCAATGTTGCCCGTTCGCCGGTTTCCAGCGTCTTGAGCTCGATACCTGTCTCGATGGTGATCGCCTGGCGCCGGGCGGCGCGGAAAAGCACGCCGAACAGAGCCGCGCGGTGCACCGCCAGCCCGAAGCGACCGCCGCGCTGGGCATCATAACGGACATCCAGCACGGTGCGGCCAGTTCTGGCGTCTGCACCATGCAGGCGGTCTATGCGGCTGCCCAGCGCCAGAATGTCGTCGAGCAGGCCGAGATCGGCAAGCACCGTCAGCCCGGTCGGCTGCAGGATCAGCCCGGACCCGACCGGCTTTGGCTGGTCGAAGCGCTCGAAGATGGTGACCCTATGTTCGGCGCGCGTGAGATAGAGCGCGGCGGCACGTCCAGCCGGCCCGGCGCCGGCAATCGCGATGTCCAGAGAATTGCCCATCTGCCCGACCCAACCCAGGCCGGACAATCCTTCAGCGCTGTCGCTAAATCAAGCCGCTGTCTCGGCCTTGAGGCTCAGCCCTCGGCAGCATCGAAAATCTTCCGCGCCTCGCGTACAGCGCCGTGATTGAGCTCGGCCCATTGGATCAGCTGATGCAAGGGTCCAAACATCGAGCGCCCGAGATCGGTGAGGCTGTATTCGACGCTCGGCGGTTTGGTCGGAAACACCTGGCGATGCACATAGCCGTCGCGCTGCAGATCGTGCAGCGTCTGGGTGAGCATGCGCTGTGAAATATCGGGCACCAGCCGCCGCAATTCGCCGAAGCGGTACGGCTTCTCGGCCAAGGCCTCCATCAGCAGTGAACTCCATTTATTGCTTATGCCCTGGATCACGTCGCGAACCGGGCAATCCGCAAGGTTTCCGCCACCGCTGCCTGCTTTGTATATCTCGAGCTTCGATCTCAGATTGACGATCTTGCCGTCCATGGCTGGTTCCCTGGATGTGCCTACCTCCCGCAAAACTGCCTTCTTTACGAGGATGGGTCAATTCCTATTTTAGTGCTGGTCTCTTTTTGAGACTAACATATGCACCCGCCGCTCCGGCGCAACGTCAGGACATCTCATGACCGACACCCTTCTCGTCACCGGCGCCTCCGGCCAGCTTGGCCGCGGCGTCATCAATCATCTGCTTGACACGCTCAAGGTCTCCCCTCAGCGCATCATCGCCGCCACCCGCAATCCGGAAAATCTGGCCGATCTGGCAGCCCGAGGCGTCACCATCCGGGCAGTCGACTTCGACGACACCGCGTCGTTGGCCAGTGCATTCACCGGCGCCGACAGGGTTCTGATCATTTCGACAAACGAGCTCGCCGTTCCGGGCAAGCGCCTGAAGCAACATGAGGCCGCGGTCGCCGCCGCAAAAAGCGCCGGCGTTTCGCATCTGCTCTACACGTCGATGCCCAATCCGGAGCCAGGATCGCCGGTACTGTTTGCGCCCGATCACCACGGCACCGAGCAGGCGATCAAGGCGAGCGGTATCCCCTACACCATCTTCCGCAACGGCTGGTATCAGGAGAACCTGTTCATGGCGCTGCCGCACGCCATCGCCTCGGGGCACTGGTACACATCCGCTGGAGACGGCCACATTGCCCATGGCGCGCGCGACGATATGGCAGCCGCGATCGCCGCCGGCCTTGCTTCGAGCGCAACCGAAAGCACGACATACACGCTGACCGGCCCCAAGGCCCACACGATGGCCGAGATTGCAGCCCTCGTCACCGAGGTCACCGGCAAGCCGATCGAAGTTATCCAGCTTTCGGATGAAGCGCTGACCGAGGGATTGAAGGCAGCCGGCGTTCCCGAAGCGTTTGCGCCCGTCATCGTTTCCTTCGATACCAACACCCGCTCCGGCCGGATCGGCATGGTGACCGACGCGGTCGAGACGCTGTCCGGCAGGAAGCCGCAGCCGCTGAAGCAATTTCTTGAAGCAAACAAGGCGGCTCTGGTGAGCTGAGCCTGACAATGGCCGTGCCCTCAAAGGGCACGGCCATTTGTTCAGATAGCCACCTGCGTCCCGATCTCGACCACCCGTCCGGTCGGGATCTGGAAATATTCCGTCGCATCGGCCGCCGTGCGCGCCAGCCCGATGAACAGCTTGTCCTGCCAGACCGGCATGCCGGAATTGGGCGAGGCCTTGAGAGAGCGCCGCGACAGGAAGAAGGACGTCGTCATGATGTCGAACTTCCAGCCCTGTTTGCGGCAGATCGCCAGCGCACGCGGGATGTTGGGCTGCTCCATGTAGCCGAAGGTCAGCGTCACCCGCATGAACAGCTCGTTGACCATTTCCATCTTGACGCGCTCGCTGTCGGGCACAACCGGCTGCGGTGCCGTCACCACCGAAAGGATGACGTTCTGCTCGTGCAGCACCTTGTAGTGCTTCAGGCTGTGCATCAGCGCCGTCGGCGCGCTCAGCGGGTCGCTGGTCAGGAACACCGCGGTGCCCGACACCAGATGCGGTTTCTTCTTCAGCAGATTGCCGGCAAGGAAATCCAGCGGGATCTCGTTCCGGCGCGTCTTGTCGAACAAATAGCGGCTGCCGCGGATCCAGGTCCACATAGTCATCACGATAACTGCGGCGATGGCAAGCGATGCCCAGCCACCTTCAAACACCTTGACTATGTTGGCGGCAAAGAAGCCGGTATCGACGAAGGCGAACACGGCCATCAAGGCGATCGCGACGCCGAGCGGCCATTTCCAGATGCGCGTCATCACAACAAAAAGCAGCACATTCGTCACTAGCATGTTGCCGGTCACCGAAATACCGTAGGCCGAGGCCAGGCGGCTGGATTCGCCGAAGCCGACCACCAGCAACATCACCACCAGCGCCAGCATCAGGTTGATGCGCGGCAGATAGATCTGGCCCGACTGTTTTTCCGACGTATGCTGGATAACGAAACGCGGCAGCATATTGAGCTGCACCGCCTGTCTGGTCAGCGAAAAAGCGCCGGAGATCACCGCCTGGCTGGCGATGACGGTCGCCGCCGTCGCCAGCACGACCATCGGAATAAGCGTCCAGCCCTGGTTCATCTCGAAGAATGGATGACCGACAACGCCGCCATTTGCCAGCACGAAGGCGCCTTGCCCGACATAGTTGAGCAACAGACAAGGGAACACGATTGCCAGCCAGGCGAGTACGATCGGCTTGCGGCCGAAATGGCCGAGGTCGGCATAGAGCGCCTCGGCGCCGGTGACGGCGAGGAAGACCGCACCAACCGTGACGAAGGCGACATCGGGCGAGTTGACCAGGAACGACACGATGTAATGCGGGCTGATCGCCAGCAGGATTTCCGGATCGGCGATGATGTGGTTAATGCCGGAAAGGCCGATGGCCAGGAACCACAGAGCCGTGACTGGCCCGAACACCAAACCTACGCCGCCGGTGCCGAATCGCTGTACCGCAAACAGGATCGCCAGGATGGCCAGTGTCAGCGGCACCACATAGGGCTGGAATGTCGGCGTGACGACATTCATACCTTCGACCGCCGATAGCACCGAGATCGCCGGCGTAATGACTGCGTCGCCGAAAAAAAGCGCCGCGCCGACGATGCCGATGCCGAGGATCACCGCCGAGCGCGTCGGGAAACTGTTGCGCGCCAGCGCCATCAGCGACAGCACCCCGCCCTCGCCTCGATTGTCGGCGCGGAGCACGAACATGATGTATTTGATGGTGACGGTGATCGTCAGCGACCAGATGATCAGCGACAACACGCCGAGGATGTCGCCACGGTTGGCGACGTTGCCACCGGCCGATGCATGCAACGCCTCGCGAAATGCATAGATCGGGCTGGTACCGATATCGCCGTAAACCACGCCGAGCGCGCCCAGCATCAGCACCTTGGTGCTGTGCTGCTCAACCTCAGAATGGCTGGATTGTTCGACAGGTTCTGCCTCGTTACCAGCATTGGTAAGGGCCATGGACGACACTCCGGTAAGCGGGCGGTGCTCTACGCTTGCTGCGCTGCAATATCAAGTGCCGTCACGTAATGGCTCCGTCCCGATATTGCGAGTCCTCCACGACTTGGCAGACTCAGTCCGATCGACAGACCACCTGGAATGTCGCAACGGACACGTTTTTAAATAGCCACCTGCGTCCCGATCTCGACTACCCGTCCGGTCGGGATCTGGAAATACTCCGTCGCATCGGCCGCCGTGCGCGCCAGCCCGATGAACAGCTTGTCCTGCCAGACCGGCATGCCGGAATTGGGCGAGGCCTTGAGAGAGCGCCGCGACAGGAAGAACGATGTCGTCATGATGTCGAACTTCCAGCCTTGCTTGCGGCAGATCGCCAGCGCGCGCGGAATGTTGGGCTGCTCCATATAGCCGAAGGTCAGCGTCACCCGCATGAACAGCTCGTTGATTTGCTCCATCTTGACGCGCTCGCTGTCGGGCACGACAGGCTGCGGTGCCGTCACCACCGAAAGGATGACGTTCTGCTCGTGCAGCACCTTGTAATGCTTCAGGCTGTGCATCAGCGCGGTCGGCGCACTCAGCGGGTCGCTGGTCAGGAACACCGCGGTGCCCGACACCAGATGCGGCTTCTTCTTCAGCAGATTGCCGGCGAGGAAATCGAGCGGGACCTCGTTCCTTCGAGTTTTTTCGAACAGGTATCTGGTGCCTCTTATCCAGGTCCACATGGTCATGACAATCACTGCGGCCACCGCCAGCGAGGACCAGCCGCCTTCGAACACCTTGACAATGTTGGCGGCAAAGAAGCCGGTATCGACGGAGGCGAACAACGCCGTCAAGGCCACTGCAACGCCGAGCGGCCATTTCCAGATGCGGGTCATGACGACAAAAAGCAGTATGTTGGTCACCAGCATGTTGCCGGTCACTGAAATGCCGTAGGCCGAGGCAAGCCTGCTGGATTCGCCGAAGCCGACCACCAGCAGCATCACCACCAGCGCCAGCAGCATGTTGACGCGTGGCAGGTAGATCTGGCCGGACTGTTTCTCCGACGTATGCTGGATCTCGAAACGCGGCAGCATGTTGAGCTGCACCGCTTGCCTGGTCAGCGAGAAAGCGCCGGAGATCACCGCCTGGCTGGCGATCACGGTCGCAGCGGTCGCCAGCACGACCATGGGAATGAGCGTCCAGCCTTCGTTCATCTCGAAAAAGGGATGACCGACAACGCCGCCATTGGCCAGCACGAAGGCCCCCTGCCCGACATAGTTGAGCAGCAAGCAAGGGAATACGATCGCCAGCCAGGCGAGTACAATGGGCTTGCGCCCGAAATGGCCGAGATCGGCATAGAGCGCCTCGGCGCCGGTAACGGCGAGAAAGACCGCGCCAACCGTGACGAAGGCGACGTCAGGCGAGTTGACCAAGAACGAAACGATGTAATGTGGGCTGATTGCCAGCAGGATTTCCGGGTCGTCGATGATATGGTTGAGGCCGGACAGTCCGATGGCCAGGAACCACACCGCGGTGACGGGCCCGAACACCAGTCCGACGCCGCCCGTGCCGAACCGTTGCACCGCGAACAGCATCGCCAGGATGACCAGCGTCAGCGGCACCACATAGGGCTGGAACGCCGGCGTGACGACGTTCATGCCTTCGACCGCCGATAGCACCGAAATTGCCGGCGTGATGACTGCGTCACCGAAAAAAAGCGCCGAGCCGACGATGCCTATGCCGAGGATCACCGCCGACCGCTTCGGGAAGCTGCCGCGTGCCAATGCCATCAACGACAGCGTGCCACCCTCGCCCCGGTTGTCGGCGCGCAGCACGAACATGATGTATTTGACGGTGACAGTGATGGTCAGCGCCCAGATGATCAGCGACAGCACCCCGAGGATGTCGCCGCGGTTGGCGACATTGCCGCCAGCCGAAGCATGCAACGCCTCACGGAACGCATAGATCGGGCTGGTGCCGATGTCGCCATAGACCACGCCGAGCGCGCCGAGCATCAGGATCTTGGTGCTGTGCTGCTCGGCCTTGGAGTGGCTGGATTGTTCGATGGGTTCCGCCTCGCTACCAGCGTTGGCAAGGGCCATGGACGACACTCCCATAGACGTGCGGCGCTCTATGCTGCGGGGATGGAAAGGACGCGCTGCCGTGCCGGGAACGCACGGCCTATCGGCTCGCCTTTCTCTACCAGCCACAAGCCTTCAGAAACCGCCTGACCGTTGCGGCCATGCCATACTCCAACGCATCGGCTGTCAACCCATGTCCGATCGACACTTCGGCCAATGCCGGGATGCGCCTGGCCAGCGCCGGCAAATTGCTCACCACAAGGTCGTGCCCGGCATTGACCTGGAGCCCTGCGGCCAATGCGGCATCCGCCGTCTTTCCCAATTTCTCCAATTCCTTCGCCGCTTTTGCCGAATCGGAATGATAGCTGCCGTATGGACCCGTATAGAGTTCGATCCGATCGGCGCCGGTGTCGCGAGCGGCTTTCATGCCAGCGGGATCCGGATCGGAAAACAGCGATACGCGAAAGCCTCCCTTCTTCAGGCGCTTGACAACGGGTGTCAGGAACGCAGCCTCGGCGGCGAAGTTCCAGCCATGGTCGGAAGTCGCCTGCGCCGGGTCGTCGGGCACCAACGTCACCTGCTCCGGCTGGTGCTTTTCCACAAGCGCCAGGAAATCCTCGGTCGGATAGCCCTCGATGTTGAATTCCGCATTCGGGAACTCGTCGTCGATCAGCGCCCTGATCTGCGGCAGATCGGAATGCCTGGTGTGCCGCTCGTCGGGTCGCGGGTGCACCGTCAGCCCATGCGCGCCGGCGGCAAGCGCAATGCGTCCAAGCCCGGTCACGCTTGGCCACGGCAGGTCGCGTCGGTTGCGCAGCATGGCGATGGCATTGAGGTTGACGGAAAGCTTTGCAGGCATTTGCACGGCTCCAGGCTGATCTTGGCGCGCATCTATACCGCCTTTAACGGGAACAGACAGAGGGTTTCAGGTGTTCCAAGGTGTGCGAAGAAAATCGAGCGCAAGGAGTTCCCTGTTGAATTTTCTCGAGGCCGTGCCGGCGGTTCGCCGCATCGACACCGATCGCGAAGATCTTTTCGCCATCGATGTCGTCGGCCATGTCGCAGCGGCTGACGCCGAAAACCTGTTCGGATTGCTGGAGGCGGCCTATGCGCTGCATCCGAAGATCGACGTGCTGGTGCGCCTGATCGACCATGAGGGTGTCGACTGGGCCGACGTATCGGACGAGACGATCGAACAGGGCATAGCTCATGCCGTGGAGCATATCGGCCGCTGCGCGGCGATCGGTGAGCCGAACTGGATACCGGAGGCAAGAGCCTTTTTGCCTGCCTCCTTGCCTATCGAACTCCGGCATTTCGAGGCCGAGGACGAGGCCGCCGCCTGGGAATGGCTTGGCGCCAACCCGATCGCCCAGCGCTGATACGACCGCCCTATCGGACGATCGTCAGCCGTTCGGCCGCGCGCGTGATAGCGGTGTAGAGCCAACGCTGCCGGGTTTCCTTGAACGCCCAGCTTTCGTCGAAAAGCACGATCTCGTTCCACTGCGAGCCCTGCGCCTTGTGCACTGTCAGCGCATAGCCATAGTCGAAATCGTCGAAACGTTTCTTCTGCTGCCAGGGGATGTCGGCGTCCGGATCTTCGAATGCCGCCTTGAGCAGCTTGATCTTGGCGACGCCGCGATCCGGGTCGTCTTCCTCCGGCGAAACCAGCAGATTGATGCCAGGCTTGACGGTCTCGCGCGACGAGGTCATCACCTTCCACAGCGACCCGTTGAGCAGTCCCTTGGCCGGATCGTTGCGCAGGCACACCAGCTTGTCGCCGGCTTGCGGATAATCGGCGTTGAACCCCTTCAGCTCGCGCAGCCGCTGGTTGTAACGGCGGCGCGTGCGGTTGGTGCCGACCAGCACCTGGTCCGCCTTCAGCACCAATTCCTGGGTGACGTCTTCCTTGCCGATCACTTGCGCCGCGCCATAGTCGCCGCGCATGAACTCGCGGCCCTCGCGCACGTCAAGCGCAAGCCGGATGATCGGGTTGTCTCGCGCCTGGCGATGGATTTCGGTGAGCAGAATGTCCGGCTCATGGTCCGTGAAGAAGCCGCCGCCGGAGATTGGCGGCAACTGGCCGGGATCGCCGAGCACCAGGATCGGCGTGCCGAAGCTCATCAGGTCACGGCCGAGTTGCTCGTCGACCATTGAGCATTCGTCGATGACGACGAGCTTGGCGCGCGAGATCGGGCTCTGCCGGTTGAGCGAAAATGTCGGCGACATCGATGTCTTGCCGGTCACCTCGTCCGCTACCGATTCTTCGCCCTTCGGCCGGTAAATCAGCGAATGGATGGTGCGGGCATTGACCGCGCCCTTGGAACGCAGCACCTGCGCCGCCTTACCCGTAAAGGCGGCGAACTGCACCTGGCCGTCGACATGCTCGGCGAAATAGCGCGCCAGCGTCGTCTTGCCGGTGCCGGCATAGCCGAACAGCCGGAACAGCTGCGGCTTGCCGGTTTTCAGCCAGCCGGCCACCGCCTTCAGCGCCTCGTCCTGTTGAGGAGAGAATTCCATCAGCGCGACAGACCGGATTCGCGAGGGAAAGACAAGGTGACTGCCGTCACCATCAATTTTCATCGCCGGCAATCACGCCGCTGCGACAGGGTCAGGCTATCAGTGACGAACAGGAACGTAAAGAGAACAAGGCCAGGCGACCGCAGCTTACCCGGCCCGCTGTGGATCGTTCTCCAGCTGGATCGGCTTGCCATGCGGCGTTGCGTGCGCGGCGCGTTCCCAGGCAGCGGCGAGCGCATCGACGTCGCGCTTTCCGGCAACGCCCTTGGCCAAAAGCAGCTTTTCCAGCGCTGCCAGCCAGTGCTCGTAGTAATCGTGACCGTCGCGCGCGGCGCCCGGCCGCTTCAACTCTGCCGACAAAGCATCCGCCCATTCGCTCCACGAAAACAGCCCGTTGTCGTGCAGTGCTACCGTCATGGCAAAGGCCTCTGCTTGCCACGGCTCGGCAAACACAGGCGCCTCGACACCGGCGGGCAGCATGGCGGCGACTGAGCCCGTCTCACGCCGGCTCAAGGTAGCTCTCCCAGGCATCGATCGACACGACAAGTGTCGGATCGGCGCCCTCGCCCCAGATTTCGCCGCCGGTGAAGGCCACCGTATAGACCCATTGCGGGTTTTCGCCCTGGCCGTGTGCATTGGTGTCGGGAAAGACAAAGCCGTCGCGCACAGCCTCGACGACGCCTCGCTTGCCGCGTGCATAGCGCGGCAGTCTGGTGTGGCCGGTCGGATGAAAGTTCCTGGTTCGCACGGGGTCGCCCGCCTTGAACCGCGCAGGCGCGGCGACAGGCCGGTCGCAGGGCCCGCCCTTGGCCAGCACCGCCGGAACGTCCTTAGCCTTCAGCACCCGTTTGGGTGTCGCTGCCGGGTCGACTGCGTCGCCCGTAGCCAGGTCGCGGTCGCTGACGAAACCATGGCGTTTGAGCAGCACCTCCAGCGCCTTGATCCATATCTGGTAGTAGCTGGAGGCATAATAATCCGCTGGATGCAGCGATTCCCGCGCGTGCCGGCTCTCGTCGATGGTCCAGGCCCCCATGGCGCCGGCGCACAGCGTCACGCCCAGCGCCCGCCTTTCCCAATCGGCATGGAAATAGGGTTCGTCCGGTTCGGGCGCGACCGGCCCGAAACCCATCTGGCCGCCGAGATCCTGCGGCCCGTTCATGCCGGCTCCCGCGCCAACGCCGTGCCGATCATGGCATCGCGCGTCACCAGATCGGCGAGCCGTGCCTCATCCCAGCCCTCCGTACCCCGGGGACGCATCGGCACCACCAGATAGCGCAGCTCGGCGGTCGAATCCCACACCCGGATTGTCGTCCTCGCCGGCAAGGTCAGACCGAATTCCTCGAGCACGCCGCGCGGATCGATCACTGCGCGCGAACGGTAGGGCGGCGCCTTGTACCAGACCGGCGGCAGGCCGAGAACCGACCACGGATAGCAGGAGCACAGCGTGCAGACGACGAGGTTGTGCGTGTCGGCCGTATTGAACACCGCCTGCATGTGCTCGCCTTGCCGGCCGGTGTAGCCGAGCGATTCGATGGCCGCCGTCGCATCACGCTTCAGCCATGCGGCAAACCCGGGATCAACCCAGGCCTTCGCCACCACCTTTGCGCCGTTGCGCGGCCCGATCTTGGTCTCATAGGTGTCGACGATAACATCGATCGCCGCCGGATCGATCAGGCCTTTGCGGGTGAGAATCGTCTCCAGCGCGCGCACCCGCGCCGCAAAAGGATCAAGCTCGTTGTCGTGGTCGTGATTGTGCGGCATGGCGTCAAATTACGATCGCGGACCCCCGGCCGCAAGCACCACGGCTTGGGCCAGCGCTATTCGGCTGCCGCCTTCTGCGGCACCGGTTCTTCCTCCTCGTCGAACAGTGACGGCTGGTCGACCGCTTCGACCGGGCTCGGCTCGCCCCGGCGCCGTGCCCACAGCCTGACCAGCCAGCCGGAAAAATGCTCCATGTAGACGTAAATGACGGGCGTGACGAACAGCGTCAGTGCCTGCGAGGCGACAAGACCGCCGACCACCGCCACGCCGAGAGGCTGGCGCAATTCCGCGCTGGCGCCGGTGCCGAGCGCGATCGGGATGGTGCCCATCAGCGCGGCAAGCGTGGTCATCATGATCGGCCGGAAGCGCATCAGGCAGGCCTTGTGGATGGATTCGACAGGCGACATCCCCTCGCGCCTGAGTTCCAGCGCCACGTCGATCATCATGATGCCGTTCTTCTTGACGATGCCGATCAGCATCAGGATGCCGATCACCGCGATCACCGAAAGATCCATCCCCGCCAGCCGCAGTGCCACCAGCGCGCCGAGCACCGCCGATGGAAGCCCGGTCAGGATGGTGAGCGGGTGGATGAAGCTCTCATAGAGCATGCCGAGAACGATATAGATGGTCAGAATCGCGCCGCCGATCAGCAGCCCCTGGTTGGAAAGCGAATCCTGGAACGTCTTGGCCGTGCCCGAGAAGGCGGTCGAGATCGTCGGCGGCATGCCGATCTTGTCCTTCAGCGCGTTGATGTGGCTCACGCTGTCGCCGAGGGCCACGCCTTGCGGCAGATTGTAGGAGATGGTCACTGCCGGAAGCTGGCCGAGCTGGTTGACGGTCAAAGCACCGGCGGTCCGATCGACGCGGGCGAACGCACCGAGCGGCACCAGGCTGCCGCTCGCCGTTCTCACCTTGATGGCCAGCATCCGCTCGGGCGACCACTCGATCTTCGGATCGAGCTCCATGATCACGTCGTAGCTGTCGGCCGAACCGAAGATGGTCGACACCTGCTGGGTGCCGAAACCGCCATAGAGGCTGGAGCGCAGCGTGTCGGTATCGACGCCGAGGTTCGCCGCCTTGTCGCGGTCGATCACCAGCGTCGCCTGTAGCGCGTTGTTCTGCAGGTCATTGGTGACGTCGGTGAAGGCGGCATGATCGGCAGCCATCGCGTCCGTCAGCCTCTGCGCCCAGACGTTCGTCAGGCCGGTATCGAGGCCCTGAACGGCAAGCTGGTAGGCACTCGCCGAAGAACGCGCGCCGAGCCGCAGGTTCTGCACCGGCTGCATGTAGGTTTCGATGCCGGGCACATTGGCCAGCTGGCGCCGCAGGTCCGTAAGCACCTTGTCGATGTTCGGTCGCTGGTCCTTGTCTTTCAGCTGCACAAACAGCTGGCCCTGGTTGAGCGCATTGTTTCCACTGCCCGCCGACCAGCCGACATGCGCGACGTAGGGCGAATGGGTGAAGACATCCGCCACTTGCCCCTGCAGCTTCACCATCGCGTCAAACGAAATGTCCTGGCGCGCGATGGTCGTCACCGAGACCTGGCCGATATCCTCCTGCGGGAAGAAGCCCTTCGGCGAAATCTGGATCAGCCACACCGACAGCCCGGCGGTCACCAGGAAGACAAGGAAGACAAGGAAATTGTGGCGCAGGCAGAATGTCAGCAGCCTGTCATAGCCCTGCATGAAGACGTTTTGTCTATGGCCTTCACCGTGCGCTGCTTTCTGCTCGGCTTTCGATAATGACAACAGCCGCGAGCACAGCATCGGCGTCAGCGTCAGCGAGACGAACATCGACGCCAGGATGGCGACCGTCACCACCACCGCGAATTCGTTGAAGATGCGCCCGATCACGCCGCCCATCAAAAGCACCGGAATGAACACGGCGACCAGCGAGATCGAGATCGAGATGATGGTGAAGCCGATCTCGCGCGCGCCCTTGAGCGACGCCTCGAGGGCAGAGAGCCCGTCCTCCTCCATATGGCGGAAAATGTTTTCGAGCATGACGATTGCATCGTCGACGACAAGACCGACCGCCAGCGTCAGCCCCATCAATGAGACGTTGTCGATGGAAAAGCCGAACAGGTACATCACGCCCAGCGTGGCGATGAGCGAAATCGGCACCGCCACGGCCGGGATGACCGTCGCCGTTACCCGGCGCAGGAACAGGAAGATCACCATCACCACCAGCGCGATGGTGAGCAAGAGCGTGAACTGCACGTCATCGACCGCCTCGCGGACCGATGTCGAGCGGTCGTTTAGCAACTGGATGCTCGCCGCTGCCGGCATCTGATCGTCGAAGGAAGGTAGCATCGCCTTGACGCGGTCGACGACGTCGACGGTATTGGCATCCGGCTGGCGCTGCACCGCCATAATGATGGCGCGGGTGCCGTCATACCAGCTTGCCGTCGTCGTGGTCTCGACCGAATCGATGACGCGGGTCACCTCGCCGAGCCGCACCGGATGGCCGTTCTTGGTTGCGATGATGATGTTGGAGAATCCTGCCGCATTGGTCAGCTGCGTGTTCGCGGTGATCGTCAGCTGCTGTTTGTTGTTCTTGAGCACGCCGAGCGGCGTGTTGCTGTTGGCCGAGGCAATGGCCGTCTGCAGCTGGTCGATCGAGATGCCGCGAGCGGCGAGCGCCGTCGGATCGATCTGGACGCGGACGGCATATTTTTGCTGGCCATAGATCGAAACCTGCGCAACGCCGTCGATCGTCGACAGCGACGGCGAAATCACATTCTCGGCAAACGCGTCGAGATCAGTCAGCGGAATTGTGTCGCTGACCAGCGACATCAGCAGGATCGGCGCATCGGCTGGATTGACCTTGCGGTAGCTCGGCGGGCTGGTCATCTCCGGCGGCAATTGTCGTTGCGTGCGTGCGATCGCTGCCTGCACGTCGGCGGCGGCTGCATCGATGTCGCGGTTGAGCACGAACTGAATGGCGATCGAGGTCGAGCCGAGCGAGTTGGTCGTCGAGATCGAATCGATGCCTGCGATAGTGGCAAACTGCTTGATCAGAGGCGTTGCCACCGAGGTCGCCATGGTTTCCGGCGAAGCCCCGGGCAGCGAGGCCGAGACGTTGACAACCGGAAATTCGGCGCTTGGCAGCGCCGCGACCGGCAGGAATTTGTAAGCAAATAGCCCGCCCAGAACCAGGGCGAACGACATGAGCAACGTGGCGACGGGCCTGCGGATGCAGAATTCGGAAATCATGGCTGTGTTCCGCCCGTCCGGTCAGCCTCGGCAACCTTCGGAGCCGCCTGATCGCCGGTGCCGGTCGAAGCCTTGCCTTCGCGCACCGCCGCGCCGTTCTTCAGTTTGGTCTGACCCTCGACGACGACACGCTCGCCGCTTTTCAATCCTTGGCTGATTGCGGTGTTGGTGCCTTCTGTCAGCGCGACCTGCACGGGCCGCATTTCAACGGTGTTGTCCGGCTTGATCACATAGACGAACGGGCCCTTCTGGCTGGGCTGGACGGCGACCGTCGGAACGGACGTCATTTGTGGCATGATGCCGGCATCGAGCACGACGTTGACGTATTGGCCCGGCCATAGCGAAAGATCGGCGTTGGGCACACTGGCCCGCGTTGCGATCGTGCCGGACGCCGTGTCTACGCTGGAATCGACGAAATCCAGCGTTCCCTTGCCGATCGGCTTCGGGTCGCCGTCCTTGGTCAGCGTCACCGCACCTTGCTGCGGCGCTGCCAGCGCCTTGTGCAGCAAGGCAAGATCGCTTTCGGGGAGATTGAAGTTCACCTGCAGCGGGTCGACCTGCGTGATCGTCACCAGTGGAGTCGACGTGCTGCTGCCGTTGC
The DNA here is from genome assembly GCF_040320005.1 of Mesorhizobium sp. M0816. Classification (NCBI taxonomy): domain Bacteria; kingdom Pseudomonadati; phylum Pseudomonadota; class Alphaproteobacteria; order Hyphomicrobiales; family Phyllobacteriaceae; genus Mesorhizobium; species Mesorhizobium sp. M0816. The sequence goes on from NZ_JAMYOT010000010.1 coordinate 94,505, forward strand.
TGGTGGTGACGAGATCGCCGACGGCGACGTTGACTGCGCCAAGCCTGCCGGAGATCGGCGCCCTGATCGTGGCGAAGCCAAGCTGGATTTGGTCTGCATCGATCGTTGCCTTGTCGGCGTCGACGGTGGCCGCGGCGGATTTCTGCGCCGCGACGGCCTGATCGTAGGTCTGCTGTGTTCCGGCCTGCCTGGCGACGAGATTTTTGGCGCGCTGAAGATCGGCCGTGGCGCTGGCAAGCAGCGCCTGGTCTTTCGCGAGCGTCGCCTGATCGCGTGCCAGTTGTGCCTTCAACGAGCGATCGTCCAGCGAGAACAGAAGGTCGCCGGCCTTCACCATCTGTCCGTCCTTGACCGCGATTGCGACGATCTGACTCGATATCCGCGCGTTGATGCTGACCACGGCAGGAGAGGACACAAAGCCGATGGCATAGCGCCGGACCGGGAAATCGGCCGTCGTAGCCGTGGCGGCAACCACCGAAGTCGTACGCGCGGCATTTGCTGCTGCAGCGGGCTTGTCCGCCGTCGCCGTCTGATTCGCCGACAGCATCTGCTGAAGACCGCTCATTGCGCTGGGCGAAAGATAGAGCCACGCCGCGGCAACGCAGGCTGCAGCGATCACCGCTAATACGATCTTTCCGCGCATCGACAAAAGGCCTTCTCAACGCGACACGCCGATTTCCGCTGGTCGCACTCTAGCTCAACTCGCAGCCTCTTGCCGCGATTTTGCCAGATAATAGAGGATGCCGAAGGCGAAAAAGGGCCAAAACCCGTCATTACGAAGATTTAATGTGCAGTGCACAATAGAACGGCAGCTAACGCAGCATCGGCCACAGCGTCGCCGCAAGCATCACGCCCATGGCGATGTTGAACCATTTGAGCCGCACCGCATCCGCCAGAAAACCGCGCAGCGCCATGCCGAAACCGGCCCAGGTCGAAATGCTCGGCAGCATAACGACGGCGAACGCGGCCGCGATCAGCACCACCGACACAAACCGGCGTTCCGGGTTCGTATAGACGGCCATGGCTGTAATCGCCATCACCCAGGCTTTGGGATTGACCCACTGGAAAGCCGCAGCCTCGATGAACCGCATCGGCTGGCCCTTCGCCTCGCCTTCGCCGCCGAGCGAGCGCGACATGGCGATCTTCCAGGCGAGATAAAGCAAGTAGAGGCCGCCGGCGATCTTCAACCCGGTATGCAGGACCGGAAAGGCCGTCAACACGGCGCCAAGCCCGAAGCCTACGGCAAGCAACAGCACGAGGAAGCCGAAGCCGATGCCGAGCATGTGTGGCACGGTTTTGACCAAGCCGAAATTCACGCCCGAGGCCAAAAGCATGAAATTGTTCGGACCCGGCGTGATCGAGGTCACGAAGGCATAAACCAGCAGAGCAAGGAATGCATCGAAGGTCATGGAGGATCGCAATGATCAATAATACTGAAATACTGACTTAAATCGATGAAGTGCTGAGTGCAAATGCAATTCGTTGGTCCACGCGCCCTAAGCGTTCCTTCATTTCTTAGGCCAATATCCGCTGAGAACATCTATCTGCGGTAGGCTGCACCGACCATAGATCTGAATCCGGGGCAGTTTCGCGCTGACGGCGCACGCGTCGCAGCCCTTTGCGTCTCGGCGTATTCTCCGGAATCTTGACGCTGTGCGCCAGACCCAGGATCGCCAGAACCTGAATGAATAGCCAGCCGAGATCGATCTGTCCGTGTTCCAGACCAAGCCGTGCAGACTCGGGAAACGCGTGATGGTTGCCGTGGAAACTCTCGCCGAACGTTACCAGCCCGAAACGCGGCAAATTGTATCCTTGCACGGCAACGTCGTCGACGCGCCATCCTTGCTCCCTATCTCGGTGCGCAAAATGCCCAACCAACCAATGCCCGGTAAGCGACACTGAAACGCGCACCGCGATTCCCCATACCACCCAATCCCAGCCGCCAAGCGCGAAAAAGAGGATCGCCCAGGGCAGTTGTTGCAGCATCCAGGTGCGTTCGACGAACTTGTAGAACAGGTCATTCCTGATCGAGGGTTCGATGACGAAGGTGGGTGGATTGCGCAAAGCGACCGCGCAATGCATCTGCCAGAAGGCATCGGTGAAAAATGGCCGACGATGGGCATGGAGATCGTGACATGCGGTCTGGCGCTGAGCCCAGTCACGAATATCGTGAGCATAGATCATCCCAAAAGGACCGGCCATGCCGACGAGCACGCCAAGGTAGACCAGCGCATGCTCGACCCAGATATGAACCTTGAACGAACGGTGGATGAGCAGACGGTGCATCCCCACCGAGTGTCCGGCGCAGATTGTCGCCGCCGTTGTCGCAACGAATAAGGCGAAGGCACTCCAGCTAAATGTCATCGGTCCCAACACAATGGCGGCGATCGTCATCGCCCCGACCCAGATCGACTTTGCCGGCACCCACACGACTTTGCCGTCTTCGGCGTCACTGTCCTGTTGGGAAATCATTCTGCCCGTGGATATGGTTTTCATCGGTACCCCTCCTCCTGCATGAACATTTCCGGACCACAGCCTTGCCTTCTGGCGCGTCTTCCGTTACTTAGGCAGTAAGCTAATCGTCTACTACTACGAATTAGGTATTTAGGCAATAGTCTAAATGAAAATAAGAAAAGCGGACCGAGGCGCAGCCAACGCCTCGGCATCACAAGGTGGCAGACAGTGATCGAAGATGCAGAGCACGCAGCGGATGCCGAAACGGCTGCTCACGCAAATGGCGCGATACAGCGCGTGTTTGAAGCGCTATCTTCAGCGCCCCGGCGCAAGATCCTCGCCTATCTTGCGCACTCTTCCCTAACGGCGGGCGAGATCGCGGCGCGCTTCGAGATGTCGAAGCCGTCGATCTCGCAGCATTTGAGCATTCTGGAGACGGCCGGGCTCATCGCCAAGGAGCGGCACGGACAGTTCATCCACTATTCTCTGGTCCAGAACAATCTTGTGAACACGCTGAATGGATTTGTTCAGGATGTCTGCCCGGTATCGCGCCCTATCAAGAGAGAAAGCAAAGAACTTGGTCGAGGCGAGGCAGCGCAAAGATCGCACTTGCGCAAATCTGAAAAGCCCTAGCGGCTTTGCATCGTTTTCATGAGCGCCTTGGCGTATCGTCAGGCGTCAAATTCCACAGCGATCTCGCAAGACTTTTTGTAGGCGGCCATCGCCTCGGCTTCGTCCACAGAGACGCCTTCACCATGCTGAAGGGCGCTGCCATACATGGTGCAACCCCAGGCATCGCCCTCATTGCAGCTCAGCTTGAATGTGCGATAAGGGCAAGATTCATTGGCACTACCGGCGGCAAGCAGTTTGTTTAGCCCAAGCCGACCCAAGAGAATTCCCGCGCCGCGATTTGTGCAGCCGCCGATACTGCCAGTAGCGCAGGCCTGGGCGAACATCTCCTCGGTCCATTGCTTGTCTTCTGGCGAGTGCTCCTGGATGACCCTGGCCGTCTCGAAACAGGCTTCGCCCCTGCGTCCGTCGAAACACCGCTTGGCACAGGCCAAGACGTCTTTCTCACAACCTTGGTAATCTATTCCCGGCGTGGAAAAGAGCGCGTCATCGACGCCCGACGCCCTGCGCCAAATATCGGCCGGGCATTGTTGGAAATAGTAGCTCGGTGTGCCCCTGCGGTCGATTTCTTCAAACAATTTCGGCAGCACTGACTTGTCGAATACCGGCTCCTGGCTGGCCGCCGCCGTCGTGACCGCAAGAACGATTGCGCCGGCGCCTGCTAGAATTGCCGCCGCGAGCATTATGATCACATCCCTTGCGGGCCGCGGTTCATCGCCGCCACTCCGGTACGGCAGATTTCAACTAGCCCGAGCGGTTTCATGATGGCGATGAACTGATCGAGCTTGGAGCCCTTGCCGGTGATCTCGAAGATGAAATGCTCGGTGTTGGCATCGATGACGCTGGCGCGGAATGCATCGGCGAGCCGGAGCGCCTCGACGCGGGCTTCGCCGGTGCCGGCGACCTTGACCAGCGCGAGTTCCCGCTCCAATGGCCGCTCCTGTCCGAATTCCTGCGACCGCACGGTGAGATCGACGAGGCGGTGCACCGGCACGATGCGCTCGAGCTGGTGCTTGATCTGCTCCAGCACGTGCGGCGTGCCGCGCGTCACGATGGTGATGCGCGACAGGTGCTTTTCGTGCTCGGTTTCCGAGACCGTCAGGCTCTCGATGTTGTAGCCACGTCCGGAAAACAGGCCGATGACCCGCGCAAGCACGCCCGGCTCGTTGTCGACCAGGACCGAAAGCGTGTGGTTCTCTGGTTTTTCCGTCTCCTTGGCGATAAAATAGGCGGAGCCGGTCGGTTGCAACTGTGCGTTCATGACATGGATCTCGATTTCAAACTTTTGCGCTAATCTGCTGTTTCCGCACAGCTTCCTCGAACCAGGCTACACCAGTTCCCTGCCCTTGGCGTCGATCGCGTTGGCTACAGCTTCGTCGGTCGCCTCGTCAGGCAACAGCATCTCGTTATGCGCCTTGCCCGACGGAATCATCGGGAAGCAGTTGGCGAGCGTCGCCACGCGGCAGTCGAACAGGACGGGCTTCTTGACCCCGATCATCTCCTTGATAGCGTCATCGAGCTCGTCCGGCTTGTCGCAGCGAATGCCGTGGCCGCCATAGGCTTCGGCGAGCTTGACGAAATCCGGCATCGCCTCGGTGTAGGAGTGCGACAGCCGGTTGCCGTGCAGCAGCTGCTGCCACTGCCGCACCATGCCCATATATTGGTTGTTGAGGATGAAGATCTTGATCGGCGCCTCGTGCTGCACCGCCGCGCTCATTTCCTGCATCGTCATCTGCACCGAGGCGTCGCCGGCGATATCGATGACCAGCGCATCCGGGTGCGCGATCTGCACGCCGAGCGCGGCCGGCAGGCCGTAGCCCATCGTGCCCAGTCCGCCGGAGGTCATCCAGCGGTTCGGCTTCTCGAAATGATAGTGCTGTGCCGCCCACATCTGATGCTGGCCGACCTCGGTGGTGATGTAGGTGTCGAGGTCCTTGGTCAGCGCATAGAGCCGCTGGACGGCATATTGCGGCATGATCACCTCGTGGTTCATCTTGTAGGCGAGCGAATCGCGCGCGCGCCATTTGGCAATCTGCTCCCACCACGGGTGAAGCGCTTTCTTGTCGGCCTTGGCGGTTGCCCGCCACAGCCGCACCAGATCCTCCAGCACACGCCCGACATCGCCGATGATCGGCACGTCGGTGTGGACGTTCTTGTTGATCGACGACGGGTCGATGTCGATGTGGATCTTCTTCGAATTCGGCGAGAACGCGGTGAGCCGCCCGGTGATGCGGTCGTCGAAGCGCGCGCCGATGCAGAGCATGACGTCGCAATCGTGCATCGCCATGTTCGCTTCATACGTGCCGTGCATACCGAGCATGCCCATCCAGTTCTTGCCCGACGCCGGATAGGCGCCGAGGCCCATCAGCGTCGAGGTGATGGGAAAGCCGGTGAGGTCGACCAGCTCGCGCAGCAGATGGCTCGCCTCCGGGCCGGAATTGATGACGCCGCCGCCCGAATAGATGATCGGCTTCCTGGCGCCGGCCATCAGCTCGACCGCCGCCTTGATCTTTTCCAGATCGCCCTGGACCTTCGGTTGGTAGCTGGTGCGCGGCGCCGTCTGCGGCGGGACATAGATACCCTTGGCGAACTGCACGTCCTTCGGAATGTCGACGACGACCGGACCGGGGCGCCCTGTGGTTGCCACATGGAAGGCCTCGTGGATCGTTGCCGCGAGCTCGTTGACGTCCTTCACCAGCCAGTTGTGCTTGGTGCAGGGCCGCGTGATGCCGACCGTGTCGCACTCCTGGAACGCATCCGAGCCGATCAGCGAAGTCGGCACCTGGCCGGTCAGGCAGACCAGCGGGATCGAATCCATCAGCGCGTCCTGCAATGGCGTCACCGCATTGGTGGCGCCCGGCCCTGAGGTCACCAGCATGACGCCGGCCTTGCCGGTCGAGCGCGCATAGCCTTCCGCCGCATGGCCCGCGCCCTGCTCATGGCGGACGAGGATGTGCTCGACCTCGTCCTGCTGGAAGATTTCATCGTAGATTGGCAGAACCGCGCCGCCCGGATAGCCGAAAACATGCTTGACGCCGTTGTCCTTCAGCGCCTGCACCACCATTTCGGCGCCAGTCATTTCGCCCCTTGGCATTTCAGTTCTTGGCATCTCGCGCCGCTCATTCTGTCCACTGCTCATCGGTCTGGTCCCGTACTGTTCGCCATCTGGCGATTGCTGGTCGTTTAGTCGTATTTCGGGCAATAAAAAAGGCCCCCGAGGGAGCCTGTGTCTTGCGCATGGGAGGTCACCGCCCGGCGGTTACACCGCCTTGCCCACGCGCTTTCCTACGAGAATGAGTGCCTTTTTCATGGTGGCGGACAATAGAATTGGTTTGACGCCGCTGTCAACGGCGAATGTGCACTTGGCCTGACGTCGGCACATCCGCCCATTGTGCACCCGCGCCGCCTTTCCGCCGCGCGGGTCTTCCGTTTCAGGCGCAGAGCACCACACCCCTCGCCTTGGCCCAGCGCTCGATGATCTTGCGCTCCTCGAGCGAGGCGAGACGGTTGCCGAAACCGCGCACCTGCACCGCACGGTTTTGCGGGTCGAGTTCGATCGTCAGCAACCGCTCGATCTTGCCGAGCGCCGAGCGCCGCAGCACCCAGATCGAGGCATTGCCGGTGATGCATTTGGCCGCGTATATCGAGACGCAATGATGCATCGCCCGGCTCTCGGCGACCAGATCCTCGGCTGTCTTCAACTGACGGATGAAGAAACGCTCGCCATGCGCCTTTGCCTCCTTGGTCGACGGCTGCCAGTCCCAATCGTCGAGGCGCGAGCCGTCCCAGGCGCGACCCTGCGACTGCGTCCCGGCAGTATGCGTGGCCCGCCCGGCAGCCCGGCGGCGCATTGCCTCGATGCGTTCGATCGCGGCAATGTCTCGATGCCATTCCAGCATCTGCCGACGCAGCGAGGCGAGCGTGCGACCCTTCAGGCTGTACGCCGCATCGCGCTGGTGCACGGCGCCGATATAGTCGCATAGATCGTCGATCTCCTCCTTCGACGCGGGTTGCCCGCAGAAGAACCGTGTCACCTCGCGCCAGAAGGCCAGATCGTTACGTGGCGTGCGCGCGATTTTCGACTTGGCAAGTCGGGCCGCCAACCCGGAATCATCCGTGTAGGACCGGACGATCGCCACCCAAAAGGCCTCGTCGAACGTGAAATCGCCGGGCAAGTTCAAGAAGCAATGCACCTCCTTGCGAGACAGCCACGCACAGGCGCCCGCCTTGTAAAGCGAGTCACCACGCGCCACTGCGATATACCAAGCCTTGCGAAGCGCGATCTCGCCGGCATTCAACGCCGAGCTGTCCAGCCAGATCCCCTCGAGCGCGGCTGTAACCGGGTAGCGCGCATAGAGATGACGCGCCGCGGCCAGCCGCAGCCGCGCGGGGTCGCGCGTCTTCAGCTTTGGACGCCACAGCGCGCCGTCGCGGATTGCCATGCCGGCAAAGCCCCGACGTGCCTCGTCGAGCGCCCGCTCGAAATCCGGAGCGGGACGCGGGACGGGAAAAACCCGCCGCAGCGTTACGGCATATGCTTCAATGCGTTCGCGCTCGGCATCCTGCCTGCGCTGGATCATGGACTTTGCCATGGCCGTTCTTCCTGATTGGAACCCTGTCGGCCGCACGCAATTCCAGCGTCGGCACGGAATGTGTCGATCTGGATCGCCGGGTCATTGACAGGTCTCCTTTCAGGACGACGGATCAGAATGGGCGGCTTCTCTAAGGTCGCCGCCAATTTGACGCAAGAGCTATTCTTTCCATGCCCGCGATGGTCTGACTGGTGTTGCAAAGGTGCATCGTTGTCGCCATCAGCGTGTCCGGCCGACGCGTTTCCAGTAGATGAGGGTGCCTGTCAGCCCGCCATGCGGCTTCAGCGCATAATCCGGTATTTCGCCGGCCAGCGTGAAGCCGAGCTTTTCATAGAGGCCGGAAGCCCCCTCCTCTTTTGCCGTGTCGAGGACCAACAGCGTGCGGCCTTTCTCCACGGCAACGGCTTCCGCCGCCTCCATCAGGCGGGTTGCGATGCCCTTGCCGCGATAATCGAGGCGGGTCATCAGCTTGGCGATCTCGGCCCGGTGCGGCTGGTTGGGAGGGCAGTCGAGCAGCAAGGTGACGGTGCCGACCAGAGCCTCGCCGTTCCAGGCCCCAAGCACCGCCCTTTCGCCTCTGGCGGCCGCATGAAGCGACCTGTTCCAGAAGGCCGCGGCCATCTCCGGCGCCAGCGGATGCATGAAGCTGACCGAGCCGCCGGCGGCGACTGTCCCGATCAGCAGATCCGCCAGCATTTTTTGCGTTCCGTCAGTCCTGGTGAGTGGCCTGATTTCGATCGAACTCATGTGGTTCCCCTGCGCCGTCCGTCAATCGAAATGACTGATCCGCTTCCGCTTCCTGGCCCGCCGGATTTCCGCGATGCGATCGGCGTCTTCCTCTTGCAGATGTCGCCCGCGTTCCAGCAGTTCGAGCGTGTATTCCTCATAGGTCAGGCCCAGCCGCTCGGCCTTGTCCAGCCGCATCAGCATGATCTCGCGGCTCGGCACTTTCCATGCCTGGGCATGGGCGGTCCGCCAGGCAAGAAACACATAGGGCTCACCCTTGCCCCAGGGCGGACCGTTATAGTCGTCAAGCGGCGGACCGCCATTGTCGGAGCGTTTCGGACGGCGCGCCTTCACCTCAGCTCCTGGCCAACGCAACCAGATAGTCGGCGGCGTCCGGCCCCGGAGCGTGAAAGACGCAATCGGATGGCGCGCCGAGCGCCAGGCAGTCGCCGGGTTCGAGCCGGTGAACGATGTCCCCCTCGGTGAATTCCAGCCGCCCGGAGATCAGCCATATCTGTTGCCTGATGAAGGCATAGGACGCCGCCGGGAAACTTACCTTGGCGCCGGCCGGCAACTGTATCCGGATCAGTTCGAGGGGTATGTCGGAGACCGGCGAAAGATGCCGCCGCACATAACCCGTAGCCGGATCGCGCCAGAGCGGCTGGTCACGTTCGCGAAGCAGGCCACCGCCCTGCAATTCCGCCCTTGCGATCAATGTGGACAGCGTCATGCCGAAGGCAGCCGCAATGCGCACAAGGAGCGCCGCCGTCGGGCTGGTCATACCGCGTTCTACCGTGCTCAGCATGGCTTTCGAAACATCGGACCGCTCCGCCAGCTCTGCCAGGGACCAGCCTCGAGCCACTCTTTCGGCATGTATTCGTCTGCCGATGGTCGAGGAGATGTCGTTCGCTATATCATCCATTAATCCAATATATCGAAATTTTTCTACGGAGCAACGGCCGTTTCATCCATTTTTCGCAAACTCCTTAATGTCCGCTAAACCATCCGGCCTCATCCCACCTTAACCCCGTTCGCCTAGGCTCATCGCTTGGAAAAAGGGATCGGCGTGTCCATGCTCGTTGAACGCGAAGCCTCCATTGGGGAACCAACTTTGCTGGAGCGCCGCAGGGCGGAGCAGAACGACAAGCGCATTCTGGGCAATGTCGTGCAATGCGACGGCGCGCGCGCCACCATCAGCGCCTATGCCGACGATATCGAAGGCACGGTCACCGGCCTGTGGAGCGTCGGCAAGATGATCTCGATCAATCTCGGTACATCACGAACCGTCGGCCTGGTCTATGAAATCGGCAAGTCGGATCGTGCCTGGAGCAGCGAGGGCCAGAATCCGATCGAGGTCAGCATCGAATTGATCGGCGAGGTGCGCGACGGTGCCGAACCCGGCGCGAAGCCGATCTTCGACCGTGGCATCACAACCTACCCGCATATCGGCGCCATTGCCCATCGTATCCGCAGCCGCGACCTGCAGGCCGTCTACGATCTCGCCGGTCGTCATTCGATCACCATCGGCACGCTGTCGCAGGACGAGGCCATCGACGCCAATATCGCCATCGACGATACGCTGGCGCGCCATTTCGCCATTGTCGGCACCACCGGGGTTGGCAAATCGACCGCCGTGTCGCTGCTCTTGCGCAAATCGATCGCCGCCCGGCCCGACCTGCGCGTGCTCATCCTCGATCCACACAACGAGTTCGCCGCGTCGTTGCCCGAATATTGCGTCAGGGTCGATTCGACGACGCTCGACCTGCCCTTCTGGATGTTCAAGCTCGAGGAATTTGCCGAGGTGCTGTTTCGCGGCCGCGAGACGGTTCCGGAAGAGGTCGACGCCTTGCGCGATCTCATTCCCGCGGCCAAGAACCTCTACCGCAATCCGAACTCCGGCAACTATCTACGGCGCAGCACCGATGCGCTGACCGCCGACGCGCCGGTGCCCTATCGCATTGCCGACCTCATCAAGCTGGTCGACGAACGCATGGGATTGCTGGAAAGCAAGAACGATCGCCCGACCCTCAGGTCATTGAAGACACGTATCGAATCGGCGGCATCCGATCCGCGCTACCGTTTCATGTTCAACTCGCGCCTGATCGAGGACACCATCCACGAGACGATCGGCAACATCTTCCGCGTGCCGCATCACGGCCGCCCTGTGACCTGCTTCGAAATGGCCGGCATGCCGTCCGAGGTGGTCAATTCCGTATGCTCGGTGCTGGCGCGGCTGGCCTTCGACCTGGCGTTGTGGAGCGAGGGCCGCCTGCGGCTGCTCTTCCTGTGCGAGGAAGCGCATCGCTATATGCCGGCCGATCCGCGCCTCGGTTTCGCGCCGACGCGGCACGCGCTGTCGCGCATCGCCAAGGAAGGCCGCAAATATGGCTGCTATCTCGGCGTCGTCACCCAGCGCCCGGGCGAGCTCGACCCGACCATCCTGTCGCAGTGCTCGACGTTCTTTGCCATGCGGCTCGCCAACGATCAGGACCAGGCGATCATCCGGTCGGCGATTGCCGATTCCTCGGCTTCGACGCTGGCGTTCCTGTCTTCCATGGGCCAGCGCGAGGCCATCGCCTTCGGGGAAGGCGTGGCGACGACGATGCGGATGAAGTTTGAAAAGCTCTCCGAGGATTTGATCCCAGGCACGGCCAAGCGCGAGGACGCCTTGCCGTCCGAAACCGGCGACGAGGTCGACCTCGTGGCGATCGTCGAACGGCTGCGCAACGTGCCGAAATCACGACAGGCAATGCCTTTCGCGGAAGTCGTCGATTCGGGCCGGCAGGCCGGCGATTCGGACTATCGCAAGCCGTCGGCCGCACGCACCCAGCGAAACGACGATTTCGACTTGCGCTACGGCCTCAAGCCGGCGACCTTCGGCCTGCGTCCCCCAGAATGATTGAGCCGAGCGACTTTTAGGCAGCGCTCGCAGATATCAAAGCTGAGTTTCGATGGCTGTCTTGTCTATAACTGACCACACCTGGCGAATTTTCCCTCTCTGAAACTCATAAAATACGTTCTCGGCAAACGAAATTCTCTTCCCGCTTACATCGAGCCCAAGGAACGTTCCCCTTGGCGCGCAGTCGAAGCTTAGCCGGCTCGCTACATAAGGCGGATCGGCAACCAATAGCTGAATGTCGAAGTAAAGGTCCGGAATTTCGTCGAAGTCTCTCACCAACATTTCGAGATAGCCGGACAATCCGAGCTTGCGACCGTTGTGGGTCACTTCATCATGAACAAACCGCCCCAGATTTGGCCAATCCTGCTTGTTCAGGCATGCAATATAGCCTCGGTAAAGACCGGAGAGATCGGATTTAGTCACGGCAACACCTCTATTTCCGCCAAGCCCCGCAAAGGCAGCATCTCAGCTTGAATGGGTGACGTCGGTCTGCGTGCACCGGAAACACAGAAAACGATACCAGACGGCCGGCATCACGAATTCAATGACGGAATTTCAGGCACAGACGCGGTTGCGCCCTTGCCTCTTCGCCTCATAGAGCTGGCGATCGGCGCGGCGATAGAACTCCTCGGCGGTTTCCTTGCGATCCCAGACGGCAAGCCCGACGCTGGTGGTGATTTTCAGTCGGACATTGCCCGTCAGCACCGACATGTTGGCGATCGCCTTGCGGATGCGCTCCGCGAATTTGGATAGCAGCTCGGCGTCCATATTGGGCGTGACCACCGCGAACTCCTCGCCGCCCAGGCGCGCCACCACGTCGTGATAGCGTGTCATGTCCTTGAGACAGTTGGCGACCGCCCGCAACACCTCGTCGCCGACATCGTGGCCGTGGCTGTCGTTGACCTGCTTGAAATGGTCGAGGTCGAGGATCATCAGCCCTACTGGTTTCTCGATGCGACGGAACTCTTCGAGATATTCCTTCAGCGCATCGTCGAAATAACGCCGGTTCTGCATGCCGGTGAGGCTGTCGGTGAGCGCCGCATGCTCTAGCGTCTCCGAACGCGCGCTGAGCGAAACGGTCATGGCGCGCAGCTTGCCTTCTTCCGTCGCCTGCTTTCGGATCAGCGGGTAGATGAAGAAAATGCCGAAGAACAGCGCAGTCGCCAGCAGCACGCCCGTCGCAAACAGCAGCTTGTTGAGATAGACGATTTCATCGAGTTCCGAAGGCGTATTGCTAATGTCGGCGGCCAGGGTTTGCAGGAGCCCATAGGCGTAAAGCGTCACCAGGCCGGCGGCCAGGATCACAAAAATAAAGACGAAAAAGGCTGATTCCGCCTTGTGGAAACGCATCTGCTCCCCGTTGGAAAGTTCGTAACGATCTTATGGCATGCGGGAACTTACGGACAGTTAACCTGGACAACTTCAACGCGAAATGTCCCCTCGGTGTCGACTTTTCAGGTTGCGCTCGAAGGAGGGAGTGAGAGTATCGAGTCGATCCCCTCACCAGGACGCAATCTCTGCCATTCCGGGCCCAATTGGTGCCTGAACCAGGTCGCCTGCCGTTTGGCATATTGCCGCGTCGCGATTTTCGCGCGCTCGATGGCCTCGGGAAAACTGAAGGCGCCGGCCAGCGCGGCCTGAAGCTCGCGAACACCGATTGCTTTCATCGCCGGCAGGTCGGGATCGAGGCCGAGCGCTGAAAGCTGTTTCACCTCGTCCAGTGCCCCCTTGTCCAGCATGCGGTCGAAGCGAGCATCGATCCGCTCCACCAGCGCCGCTCGCTCCGGCTCGATGACGAAAAAGCGCGCGCTGCTCCTGTCGATCAACGGCCGGCCACGCGCGGCCTGCCAGTCCAGGATGGAACGCCCCGACGCGTCGAGCACCTCCAGCGCCCGCACGATGCGCTGGCCATCCGTCGGCTTAAGCATCATGCCGGCCGCAGAATCCTCGCGCAACAGGATGCGGTGCAATCTCACTGCGCCCTGTTCCTGGAGCTCGTAGCGCCAGCGATCGCGGATCGACTTCGGAATGTCGGGCATCTCCGAGATACCTTCCGTGAGCGCCCGGAAATAAAGCCCGGTACCGCCGACGAAAATCACTGGCCGCTCCGAGAGCGTGCCGTCGTCGATCAGCTTCGTGACATCACGCAACCAGGCGCCGGTGGAATAGGCGGTGGACGGATCGACGTGTCCATAAAGAAAGTGGGGGACGCGGGCGAGTTCGGCAGGACCAGGCCGCGCCGTCAGCACGTCGAGCACCGAATAGCCTTGCATAGAATCGGTGTTGACGATGACACCGCCATTGCGCTCGGCGAGGTCGAGTGCGAGCGCCGACTTGCCGCTGGCGGTCGGCCCGGCTATCAGGATCGCGTTCTTCACGCGGCCTTCGCCCGCCTGTCCGCTGGAATTTTCGATGCCGCTGATCGCCACGCTTCTATCCCATCCCGCCGGCCGCGCATTGACGCCGACGCTAGCGAATATGGCCTCGCGGTCGGTCGGCGCAAGCGCTGTTCGCTGGCTGGCCGAAGGCATCGCCTGCGAACTCGACTTGCCGGAGACCGCCGACGCTTCCGAAATAACGGCGCGCCTGCAGGCCGCGCTTGCTTCCGAACCGATCGACGTGGCCGTCCAGCCGGCTGAGAACAGGCGCAAGAAGATCCTGATCGCCGACATGGATTCGACAATGATCGACCAGGAATGCATCGACGAGCTTGCCGACGAGATCGGCGTCAAGGATCGCGTCGCCGCCATCACGGCGCGATCGATGAACGGCGAGATCGCATTCGAGCCGGCCTTGCGCGAGCGTGTGGCGCTGCTCAAGGATCTCGATGCCGCAATCATCGACCGCATCATCGACAATCGCCTGACGCTAGCCTCCGGCGGCCGCACGCTCGTCCAGACAATGGCGGCCAATGGCGCCTGGACGGCGCTGATCTCCGGTGGTTTCGACATCTTCACCACCCGCATCGCAGCATTGCTCGGCTTTCACGAAAATCGCGCCAACCGCCTGATCGAGCAGGATCGCCGCTTCACCGGCTTGGTCGCCGAACCGATCCTCGGCCGCGCCGCCAAGGCCGAAGCCCTTATCGAGATTTCCGCCCGCCTCGGCCTGACGCCTGCCGATGCCATTGCCGTCGGCGACGGCGCCAACGATCTCGACATGATCCGTCTTGCCGGCATCGGCGTCGCCTTGCATGCCAAGCCGGCCGTGGCAGCCGAGGCAAAGATCCGCATCGACCACGGCGACCTCACCGCCTTGCTTTATCTGCAGGGTTATCGCCGGGAGGAATTTGTCGAATGACGCCGATCCGCACCGAGCGCCTGATCCTGCGCAACTGGGGAGATCGTGACCGCGAGCTCTTCCATCGCATCAATTCCGACGAGCGCGTCATGGAATTCTTTCCGTTTCGGCGCGACCGTGCCCAGTCGGACGCCAAGATGGAGGAGTTGCGCGCGGCTATCGATCGCGACGGCTTCGGCTTCGCGGCCGCTGAGATCGCAGCCACAGGTGAATGCATCGGCTTCGTCGGCATAACCCGAACCGATCATTTGCCATTCCTGCCGCCCGGCACGATCGAGATCGGCTGGCGGCTGGCACCCGAATTCTGGGGCCGCGGCTATGTCACCGAAGCAGCCGAAGCCTGGCTGACCTATGGCTTTGAAAGACTTGGCCTCGACGAAATCGTGTCCTTCGCAGTCAAGGATAACAGCCGGTCCACTGCCGTCATGGAGCGCCTGGGCATGATCGCCGACCCGGCCTCCGACTTCGACCATCCCGGTGTTCCGGACAGCCACACCGCACTCAGGCGACATGTCTTCTACAGGCTGCCACGCACAGACTGGCAGGCAAGAAAAAGGGCGGCCCGCTAGCCGCCCTTTTTCGTTTCAAGATCAGAGTGTTGCAGGCTCTTCCGGACTCAATCCATCCGGATTGTCACAAACCTCAGCTCGCCGGTCTTCGACGCCAGCATCAAAAGCGCGTTCTTGCGCCCCTGCTCCTTCAGCGCGCCGATCCGGTCCATGACGTCCTTGGGCGTGGCGACCGATTCCTGCGCGATCTCGGTGATCACCTCGCCCGGCTGGATGCCGCGTTCGGCTGCCGCCGAATCCTTGGCGACGTCCGTCACGACGACGCCGGAGACATCGGTGGCGATGCCGAATTTCGTGCGCGTCTCCTCATTGAGCTCGCCGATCGTCATGCCGAGCACGGCAGCCGTCGAAACCGCAGGCGCCTTGTCGGCATCGTCCTGGTCGGTGTTGCCGTTTTCACCGCCGCTGGCAAGCTTTTCGCCGTCCTCAAGCCGGCCGAGCGTCACCTTGACGGTCTGCTCGACCCCTTTGCGCACGATGATCACGTCGACCGCCTTGCCGACCGGGCTCTCCGCCACGACGCGCGGCAGGTCGCGCATTTCATGGATGTCCTTGCCGTCGAATTTGATGATGACGTCGCCGGCCTGGATTGTGCCGTTGTCGACCGGCCCGCCCTTGATGACGCCGGCGACCAGCGCGCCCTTGGCGGTCGCCATGCCCAGGCTTTCGGCAATGTCGTCGGTCACCGGCTGGATGCGCACGCCGAGCCAGCCGCGCCGCGTCTCGCCGAACTGGCGAAGCTGGTCGACGACGCCCGAGGCAAGCTGCGACGGGATCGAGAAGCCGATGCCGATCGAGCCGCCCGATGGCGAGATGATTGCCGTGTTGATGCCGATGACCTCGCCGCTGCTGTTGAACAGCGGTCCGCCGGAATTGCCGCGGTTGATCGCGGCATCGGTCTGGATGAAGTCGTCATACGGGCCGGAATTGATGTCGCGATTGCGTGCCGAGACGATGCCGACCGTCACCGTGCCGCCGAGACCGAACGGATTGCCGATCGCCATCACCCAGTCGCCGACACGCATCGTGTTGGAATCGCCGAACTTCACCGCCGTCAGCTTGTGCCCTTTCGGATCGACCTTCAGCACCGCGACATCGGTCTTGGTGTCGGTGCCGACCAGCGTCGCCTTGAGCGTCACCCCATCGGAGAAATTCACCTCGATGTCGTCGGCATCGGCAATGACGTGGTTGTTGGTCACCACGATGCCCTGCTCGGCGTCGACCACGAAGCCGGAGCCCAGCGACTGCACCTTTTGGCCGCCGCCGCCCTTGTCGCCGCCACGGTTCTTGAAGAAATCGTCGAAGAAGTCCTGGAAGGGCGAGCCCTCCGGCAGCTGCGGCATCGGCACTGCGCCCGGCCCCTCAGTGCCTTTAACAGTCTGCGACGTCGAGATGTTGACCACGGCGCCAAGCAGGCCGGCGGCGAGATCGGCAACCGAGGGCGGCCCGTCGGCTGCCATCGTCGGCGCCACGAACGACGGAACGGCAACGGCGCCGACCAGAAGCGCAGCGGCCCCGGCGATGAACGTCCGCCTCGCTGCACGCAGAAGGGTGGTGGATGTCATCGAAAGGCCTCCGGGTGTTCTGAAAAAAACCGCTTCGGCAAAAATGCCGGTCCGCGTCATGTTGGCAAGAAATAAGGCACGTTTGCGGCTATGGCTACCGCCAGAGGATAAATCCTCCGTTACGCCGGCGCCCCTGCACCGGCCCTACTGGCCGGTGCCTGGCTGTGCCGCCGGTGCGGCGGGAGCGGCAGGTGCTGGCGCTGGTGCCGCCGGTGCCACAGGCGTTTCCTTGCTGTTCGGGTCGCGGAAGAAGCGGAAGAACTCGGAATTCGGCGACAGCACCATCGTCGTTCCGGCGCTGTTCAGCGCCGTGCCATAGGCATTCATCGACCGATAGAAATCGAAGAAGGCCGGATCGCGCAGATAGGCCCCGGCAAACGTGGCACTGCGCTGGGCTTCACCTTCACCCCGCAGGATTTCAGACTCTTTTTGCGCTTCGGCGACGATTTCGACCACTTCGCGGTCGGCGCGAGCCCTGATCCGCTGCGCTGCCTCGTTGCCGCGCGCTCTCAGCCGCTCGGCTTCGGCGAGACGTTCGGCCTTCATGCGGTCGAAGGTCTGCTGCGAGACTTCGGCCGTGAGATCGGTGCGGCGGATGCGGACATCCTCGATCTGCAGGCCAAGCGAGGTGGCATCGGGCCTCAGCTGATCGCGCACCTCGCGCATCATCACCGCGCGCTCTTCCGAGAGCGCCGCCTCGAAGTCTCGCAGGCCATAGACGCGGCGCAAGGCGGCGTCGAGACGCGTCCTAAGCCGGGCCTCGGCCAGTTCGATCTGGCCGGACACCGCGGCGCGGAACACGCGCGGATCCGAGATACGATAGGCGATAAAGGCATCGACTTCATAGAACTTGCCGCCCGAAACCTGGACGCGGATGTTGTCGAGGTCGAAGCGCAGGACCCTGTTTTCGATCAGCTGGACGGTGTCGGCATCGAAGAAGGAGAATGGCGCCTTGAAATAGATGCCCGGCTGGTTCTTGACGTCGACGATTTCGCCGAACCTGAGCACCAGCGCCTGCTGGCGCGCATTGACGACGAAGACCGACGAATAGAGCAGGAACAGGATGACCGCGGCGATGACCGCAATGACGGGAAGACGGTTGGCCATCACTGGTTTCCTCCGGTGGCCGGTGCCGGCGCCTTCTGCTGCAATGCCGGCAGCGGCAGGTAGGGAACGACCCCTTGCCCGTTGCCTTGCTCGACGATGACCTTGCTCGAATCCTTCAGCACCCTCTCCATCGTTTCCAGGTAGAGTCGCTTGCGCGTCACCTCCGGCGCCTTGGCATATTCGTCATAAACCGAGATGAAGCGCTGCGCCTCGCCTTCGGCCTCCTGCACGACCCGGTTTTTGTAGGCGGCCGCGTCTTCGCGGATCTGTGCGGCCGCACCGCGTGCCTGGCCGAGTTTCTGATTGGAATACTGATTGGCCTGCTCGACGAACTTGTCCTCGTCCTGCTCGGCGCGCTGCACCTCGTCGAACGCGTCTGCCACCTCGCGCGGTGGCGCGGCGTCCTCGATCGAAATGGCGTTGACGTTGAGGCCGGCCTTGTAACCGTCCAGCGTGGTCTGGATGATCTCACGCACCGACGCCGCGATGCCTTGCCGGTCGTCGCGGAAAATGTCTTGCGCCGGGCGCCGGCCGACCGCTTCGCGCATCGCGCTTTCGGCGACCTGCTGCAGCATGCCGTCCGGGTCGGACACGTCGAACAGATAGGCCTTAGGGTCGGAGACCTGATAGGCCACAGAGAACTGCACATTGACGATGTTCTGGTCGCCGGAAAGCATCAGGCCATTGCCGCTGGAACTGCCGCCGCCGATACTGACAAGCTGCTCGGCGATGTTGGCGGTCTCGACCGTTTCGATGGGCCACCAATGGAAATGCAGGCCAGGCTGCGACAGCTCCGCCTTCGGCTTGCCGAACCTGAGTTCCACCGCAACTTCGTCGGGCTGCACGGTGTAGACCGCCTTGAACGCCCATAGCACCACCAGCGCCGCGGCAATCAGCCCGAACACGGCAGGGCTCGCGCCACCGCCGCCCGGCAGCGCGCGCCGCAACCTGTCCTGCCCGCGCCGGATGATATCCTCGAGATCGGGAGGCGAGCCCTGCGGGCCGCTGGGTCCTTTTGGTCCCTGACCCCAAGGCCCCTGATTGTTGCCGCCGCCCCACGGGCCGCCGCCGCCGCTCTTGTCGTTCCAGGGCATGAATGTCCTTTCGCTTGGAATTCCCTCAAGCGCCGGCTCACCGGCGCAAAATCCAATATTATTATTCTATAGGGATGCAGCGGCACGCTTTCAACGCGATCGGCTGCCGCCACTGTCCGCCTTTTGGGTCCATCTAGACCTGTCGCGACCCCTTTGTCGCCTTCAATGCACGTCGCGGCGCCGCTCGTAAACCGAATAGCGTGTCGCATGGCTGTCCTTTTCGCCAGCCTCCACCTCCTGCGAGCGGACGATCCGCCACAGCGCCGGATCGATCGGCGGGAAATGGGCATCGCCGTCGACCGCGGCCAGAACATGGGTCACGTGCAGCCGATCGGCCAACGGCAGCGCCTGAGCGTAGATCTCGCCGCCGCCGATGACGCAGATCTCGTCGGCGCCGGCCATGCAGCGCCCGCGCACCGTCGCCAGCGCGATTGCGTCCTCGATCGAGTGCGCGACTTCGACGCCCTCGGCGCGCCATGCCCTATCTCGTGTCACCACGATGTTGAGCCTGCCCGGCAATGGGCGGCCGATGCCTTCATAGGTCTTGCGGCCCATGATGATGGGCTTGCCCATCGTATCGGCTTTGAACCGCTTGAGATCGGTGGACAGCCGCCACGGCAACCCACCCTCGCGCCCGATCACGCCGTTCTCGGCGATGGCGACATAAATCGCGAGGTCCATCAGCCGCCGTTTCCGCCATCGGATGGCTCCAGCAGCAATATGTCGATATCGTGCTCGGGGTAGAAGTTATGCGCCTTCATCTCGAACGTCGTCGGTCCGATCTTCCTGACGTTTTCGCCGCAAAACGAGACCAGGTTCTTCGCATCGCCCTTGTCGACGGTCAGCTTGAAACTGCCGATGTTTCCCGACGCCCAGTTGCCGCCCGTGGTCAGGATATAGGCGATGCGGTTCTCGAAATATTTGGGGTAGCCGTCGGGATCGTCCTTGGCTGCCTTGCGCACGGCATTCTCGAAGGCATCGTCCATGCAGTAGCGTGTCTTGTAGGCGGCATACTGACCCTGGAACTGGCCGTCATAGAAGAAGCTGACCGAGGAGGTGCCGCCGACGCTCGGCTTGTAGCGATGCGAGACATGGACCGCCTTGTTGGCCGGAAACGTCGAGCGCCACCAATAGGTCGAGCGCAATTGCCAGAACGGCGTATAGACGGTCTTCATGCCCGAACCGTCGTCGGCAGTGTCCTCGATGATGATGCCGCGGTTGACCCAGTCGTCGGCGACCGCTTGCGGCAGCTTTGCCAGCGCTGCCTTGGCCGCATCGCCGAACGGATAGAACGGCACGCCCTGCGCCTTCAGGTCAGCGCCGATGTCGATGCCGAGCGCGACCACCTTCTGCTCGAGCTGCGGCTTTGCCGGCACCCCGTCGATCGTCACTTCGAAGCCGAGGAAATTGTCGCTCTGCGCCTCCGGAATCGCCGGTATTTCTTCGGGGTCGCCTTCGATGTCGGGCATCGGAAAGGCGACGATCGCATCGACATCCTTGTCGGTGTTGTTGCGGAAGACGTAATCGACCATCACTTTTTCCGGCGAGATGTAGAGATCCTCGCTTTCCATCGCCACCGCATCGCTGCGCGAAAGGATCAGCCCACCGGTGCCGAGTTCGGCGACCGAATCATTGGCGAGCGCAGGCGTAGCCGAGAGCGCCAAGGCTGCGGTCAGGACGTAACGGAACATGGAAACTCCCCCGGCGAGAATGCCAACATGACTCTAGCTGTTCAATGTGGCGTTTCAAAGCCTTTCGGCAAATGCGCCGGCGCCTGCCGGCATGTCGTGTCGGTCTAGACACGCCGGTCCCGATCGGGCAGGAGTTCGCCCATGCGCAAGCTTCTCGTCATCGGCATCGGCGCCGGCAATCCGGAGCACATGACGGTCCAGGCCATTAACGGTCTCAATCGGGCCGACGTGCTGTTCATTCCCGACAAGGGCGCCAAGAAGAACGATCTCGCCGAATTGCGCCGCCAGATCTGCGACCGCTTCGTCATTAATCCGAATTCGCGCCGTGTCGAATTCGAGGTGCCGGTGCGCGCCGAGCCGGCGCCTTCCTACCGCTCGACCGTCGACGACTGGCACGAGGCGATCGCCGCGATCTACGAAGGCCTGATCCGCGCCGAACTCCCTGAAGATGGCTGCGGCGCCTTCCTGATCTGGGGCGATCCGTCGCTCTACGACAGTGCGCTGCGCATCCTCGACCGCGTGCGCCTCAGAGGCAATGTAGCGTTCGAGCTGGAGGTCATCCCTGGCATCACCGCCATCCAGGCACTCGCAGCCAGCCACAAAATGGCATTGAACCGGATCGGCGACGCCATTTTGATCACCACCGGCCGCCGGCTCGCCGAGGAAGGTCTGCCCGAAAACGCCGGCAGCACCATCGTCATGCTGGACGGCAAATGCGCCTTCAACACGCTGGACGACAACGACGTCACCGTCCACTGGGGCGCCTATCTCGGGACGCCCGACGAGATCGTCATCTCGGGCCGGATTGGCGACGTCGGCGACAAGATCGTGAGCACCCGTGAGCAGGCCCGCCGGAAAAAAGGCTGGATTATGGACACCTATCTGCTGCGCAAGCCGGGCGAGCCTAAGAAGTAACAGGGATCACACGCGGCATGAATTCCGCCGGCGTCACGCTGCGTCGATCTCGGCCTGCAGCGCCTCCATATGCGCCGCCGCTGCTGAAGACGCAGCCCGCTCGATCGCGCGGAAGCGGCTGACCACAGCAAGCCCGACCGACGTCAACTGGGCGCCACCGCCTTTTTTGCCGCCCGTCTGTGCCGCAACCAGCGGCTTGCCGAACACGCGGTTCATGTCTTCGACCAGATCCCAGGCGTGCTTGTAGGACATCTCCATGCCGCGTGCCGCGGCCGAAATCGAGCCGAAGGCGGCGATCTGTTCCAGAAGCTCGATCTTGCCCGGTCCGATGCGGCCATCTGGATCGAGATTTATCCGCAAACTCAGCGACGGCATTTGCTCCTCCGCGGTGACGCTATTCTACAAGTTCTGCAGCGATACCGCTATTCCAAAACGATATAGCGAATCATCGGCCGTTCACTCATCCGCCTCGGCGGGCAGGCCGGCGCCGGTATTCGCCCGGTCGAAGCTCACCGTCTTGACCACGGCGAAGACCTGTCGACCAAGCCGAAGCCCCAGTGTCTGCCGCGACTGTTTGGTGATGCGGGCAAGCACGGTTGCGCCATTGCAGTCGAGGCCAATCTCGACCGTAGGCCCTTCGCCCGGCTCTATCGCCACGATCGTGCCCGGCAATATGTTGAGCGCGCTGAGGCCAACCGGCTGCTCGGTGGCGATCATCACGTCGCGGGCACGGATGCGGACGCGCACCGGCGCACCGGCTGGCGTTGCCAGAAGCGGCACCCGGATCTCGCCCGCCAATGAGCCTAGCACCGTCATGCCAAAGGCTTCGTCGTGGCGCAGAACCGCGGTATCCAGCACGGCACCGCCCTCGCCGCGCTCTTCGGCCGGCAATAGATCCAGACGCTGCATGATCGCTCCGGTCGGACCGGAAGCGGCGACCTTTCCTTGCATCAGCACCACGACGTCGCTCGCCAGCCGCGCCACTTCGGCGATCGAGTGGCTGACATAGACGATCGGGATTTTCGTCTCGTCGCGCAGCCGCTCGATATAAGGCAAGATCTCGGCCTTGCGCCCCTCGTCGAGCGAAGCCAGCGGCTCGTCCATCAGCAGCAATTTCGGACTGGCAAGCAGCGCCCTGCCGATTGCCACACGCTGCTTCTCGCCACCGGAGAGTTTTGCCGGCCGCCGGTCGAGCAAATGGCCGATCCCGAGCAGTTCGACCACGCCATTGATGTCCGCGTAACGCTCAGCAGCCGGCGTGAACCAGCGGCCATAGCGCAGATTGCTCGCCACGCTCATATGCGGAAACAGCCGCGCATCCTGGAACACCATGCCGATCCGCCGCTTGTGCTTCGGCACGAACAGGCCGGCGTCGCTATCGACCAGCACGCGGCCCTCGGCCGCGATACGACCTTTGTCGGGGCGGATCAGCCCGGCAATCAAATTGATCAGCGTCGTCTTTCCGGAGCCGGAAGGCCCGAACAGCGCAGTCAGCCGCCCGGCGCTTTCGAAGCGGGCATTGACGGTGAAACCGCCAAGCCGGTGGCTGATGTCGACCTGAACCGTCATTCGATGTCCATCCGCCGGCCGACGCGCCGCGCCAGCACTTCCGAGGCAACAAGTGCCGCCATCGAGATGACGATCGAGATCAGCGTCAGCCTGAGCGCGCCGGCGTCGCCGCCGGGAACCTGCGTGAAAGTGTAGATCGCCGACGGTAGCGTCTGCGTCTCGTTCGGAATGTTGGAGACAAAGGTGATCGTCGCGCCGAATTCGCCCATCGCCTTGGCGAAGGAGAGGATCGCACCGGCGATCAGGCCGGGCAGGATAAGCGGCAGCGTGATCGTGCCGAATACCCATAGCGGATTGGCGCCGAGCGTGCCGGCGGCCGCCTCGATTTTGCGGTCGACGGCCTCGATCGACAGCCGGATGGCCCGCACCATCAGCGGAAAGCCCATCACGCCGCAGGCGAGCGCGGCGCCAGTCCAGCGGAAGGAAAAAACGATGCCGAAATGTTCGGCCAGGAAAGCGCCGGCCGGACCACGCTTGCCGAAAGTCAAAAGCAGCAAATAGCCGGTCACCACCGGCGGCAGGATCAGCGGCAGATGCACCAGACCATTGAGCAGCGTCTTGCCCCAGAACTGGCCGCGGGCAAGCACAAGTGCGATCAGAATGCCCGGCGGCAGGCTGGCAATCATCGCCACGGTCGCCACCTTGATCGACAGCCGGACCGCATTCCATTCGTCGGGAGCGAGATCCAGCAGCCAGTTCATGTGCGGTGCCGTACGTCAGTTGCTCGGCGCGAGGATTGTAAAACCTTGCGCCTTGAAGAGTTCGCCAGCCTTGGCGGATTGCAGGCATTTCAGGAATGCCGGGGTATCCCTGCTCTTCGAATCCGCAAGCTGGGCGACTGGATAGATGATCGGCGGATGGGTACCCGCGGGGAAAGTGCCGACCACCTTCACGCCAGGCTCCGCATGCGCATCCGTGGCGTAGACGATGCCGAGTGCTGCCTCGCCGGTCGACACCAGCTTTAGGGCGGCGCGGACATTCTCGGCCTGCGCCACCTTGCCTTCGACCGAAGACCAGGCACCGAGCGATTCGAGGGCTGCCTTGCCGTATTTGCCTGCCGGCACAGCTTTGACATCGCCCATGGCAAGTTTGCCGTCACCGACGAGCTTGGCAAGATCGAAACCCTTTTCGATCCTGGTTTCAACCTTGGAATCCCGCGGCGCAACCAGCACGATCTGGTTACCGAGCAGTTTCACTTGGGTTTCGGGCTTGGTCAGCTTCCTGTCGGCAAGATATTTCATCCAGTCGAGATCGGCCGAGATGAACAGGTCTGCCGGCGCGCCGCTTTCAATCTGCCTGGCCAGCGCCGAGCTCGCCGCGTAGGAAATGGTCGCCGTCTCGCCGACATCGGCCTCGCAGGCCTTGTTGACGGCATCGAGCCCGTCCTTCAGGCTCGCCGCGGCAAACACGACCACCTTGTCATCGGCATGGGCCGCCGGCACCGCGGCCATCAGGATGGCGGCAAGACCCGCGATGGCAATCGTCGTCGAACCTTTGCGCGCCAGCATGAAACTCTCCTCGTCTCGGAACGCCCGAAGCCGTCCATCGATATATCCATGTGAACATAACAAGGAAAGGCTCTTTACCGCCGACGGCATTCTGAGCTGAGGTTTTCCCGGCCTGCGATAATCTTCGTTGGATACAGCGGTACCGAGGCCGAAGGAAATATTCACATGAAAATCAGCGACCAGGAATCGCGCGTCAAGTCGACGTCGGCCAATCAAGATGGATGCTGACAATGCCCAAGGGCGCAGCCGCAGTAGGCAATGTCGATATGCACGGTCAGCTATGGTGCTAGACCGCGATCGGCGCCTTGATCGTCGCGTCGGCGAAATAGTTCTCGAGCCGGAAATCCTCGAAGCGGAAGGCAAAGAGATCCTTCACCTCGGGATTGATCCACAGCGTCGGCAACGCCTTGGGCGTGCGCCGCAATTGTTCGCGCGCCTGCTCGAAATGGTTCGAGTAAAGATGCGCGTCGCCGAGCGTGTGGATGAAATCGCCGGGTTTCAATCCGGTCACCTGCGCCACCATCAGCGTCAGCAACGCATAGGAAGCGATGTTGAACGGCACACCGAGAAAGATATCGCCCGAACGCTGGTAGAGCTGGCAGGAAAGCTTGCCTTGCGACACATAGAACTGGAACAGGCAGTGGCAGGGCGGCAAGGCCATGGCCTCCACCTCGGCCGGGTTCCACGCCGAAACGATCAGCCGCCGCGAATTAGGATTTTTGCGTATCTCCTTCAGAAGATTCGCAATCTGGTCGATGGCGCCGCCATGGCCGTCCGGCCACGACCGCCATTGTTTGCCATAGACCGGGCCGAGATCGCCGTTCTCGTCGGCCCACTCATCCCAGATCGAGACGCCGTGATCGTTGAGATATTTGATGTTGGTGTCGCCGGCCAGGAACCACAAAAGCTCGTGGATAATCGACTTCAGGTGCAGCTTCTTGGTGGTGGTGACCGGAAAGCCGCGGGCCAGGTCGAAGCGCATCTGATAGCCGAATACCGAGCGCGTTCCGGTGCCGGTGCGGTCGCCGCGATCAGCGCCGTTTTCCAGCACATGCTTCAGAAGGTCGAGATACTGGCGCATCGGCTCCGGTCCGATTCGGGTTGTCAGCCATCATAGCCGAATGACCGTCGGCCGAACACAGCAAAGCGAGACGATTCCAGCAGAAGCCTACCAGCACCGGCGGCGAGGTTGCTCAGAGCGAGCCGAGCATGCCCAGATCCTTGGCGACGAGGTAATAGAATGTCACCCGGCTCTTGCTGTTGTCGGCCGCCATAGCCTTGCAGGTCTTTTCGATAGCCGCATCCGCCTTGGCACCGTCGGTGACGCCCAGCTTGCCGGCGACCCAGCTGTTCCTGACGCGCTTCAGTTCCTCCGCGTCGGTGCAGGACACCAGCGAGGAATCGCGGTTCCTGAGCGCGATGCCCAGATGCTTGACGATCTTGGCGACCGCGTCGGCATCCGCCGCCGCATCATACTTCTTTACGTCTGCGAGATAATCGGCCATCGAATTTCCCCTCGTCGGCGCCACGGGATCCGGTCAATGAGGATTGTGGCGCGCTGCCGCAAGTATGCGCTAGGTCTCCTCACCGCCACAAAGCTTCGGTTGAGACCGGCTGCAAGTCAACCCCTTGATGATCCACTTTAACACGGACGAAAGTGGCATTCCGGCCTTTCATTTTCCACCGTCAGTCCCTATATTCGCCTCGTCGGCTCGACCGACTATGGCGATAAACAGGCGATGAAATAAGCCGTTCGGACCCGGGGGCGGTACCCGGCGCCTCCACCAAAAACCGCTGCTCAGGAGCGGCTTTTGCTGGGGGCGAAATAGGATCGACGAAGGTGTAAAGATCGTACTTTTGCCCGGCATTGTACCACCGTTATCGGGCTAAACTTATAGTTGCCAACGACAACTATGCGGAAGCACGTCTCGCCGCGTAAGCGGTGCGATAGCTTCAATTCAAGCCCTAGTGGTTCGCACTTCTAGGCGGGGTTCGGAGGTACCTGGCAACAGAAACCTCCATTTCTCCCTCTCGACATATGCAGAAGCAGGCCCCGCCGGCCGGGCTTTCATGTGCCCTGACGGGTCCAAAAAATCCCTGTCTTCATACTTCCCCCATCCAATCCATGGATCAGAAATGCGAAACGATTCCAATCGGTTTTTCGTGCTGACCGGCGGTCCGGGCTCAGGCAAGACAACATTGATCGACTCTTAAGGTGGCAGGCCTCGCAACCTCGGGCGAAGCCGGGCGCAGCATCATTCACGACCAATTGGCGATAGGCGGCAAGGCCCTGCCCTGGCGGCTCTGTTCGCCGAGTTGATGCTGTCTTGGGAGTTGCGCTCCTACCGGATCGCGGGCGAGCAATCCGGCCTGGTCTTCTTCGATCGCGGCGTGCCGGACACTCTTGGCTATCTGCGCCTGACCGGGGTGCCGGTTCCCGATCACGCCACGAATGCCGCCCGACGCTTCCGCTATGCCAGGCGCGTCTTCGTCGCGCCGCCATGGCCAGAAATCTTTCGGCAGGACAACGAGCGCAAGCAAACGATGGACGAGGCTGAACGCACCTTTCACGCACTCGTCGCCGTTTACACGGAACTAGGCTACGAGCTGGTGCCGCTGCCCTTGGCGCCCGTCGAAACGCGGCTGCGGTTCGTCCTCTCCGAGACAGCGTCGTAGCGAAGCGCCGCAAGCGACGGTTTTGCGAAAGCCCAAGGGCCTCCCATCATCGGAACCTCCGATGGCAGCATTCGTTTCTTCCCGTTTCCCTTCTTCCACGCCTTTGCGGGACAAGGCCTCAGTTTCTCGCCGCGTGTGGTCATGCCCGGCGAGCTGCCTCATGGAGAGATAAGATGAACCAGGAAACCACACCGAAACACGAACGCATCCTGATCGTTGGCGGCAGTTCCGGCATGGGGCTGTCGCTGGCCGAACAGCAGCTTGCCGCCGGCGCCGAGGTTACGATCGTCGGCCGCTCCGAGGACCGGTTGTCGGCCGCACGGCAGCGCGTGCCTCACCCCGAAAGGCTGAGGACGATCGCAGCCGACGTCACTAGCGAGGACGAGGTCCAGCGCCTGTTCCAGGAGGTCGGCACGCTCGACCACATCGTCTCGACCGCCGCCGACGTCACCGGCGTCTATGTATTGCTTCCCGAGATGGACATCTCGGCGGCGCGGAAAGTGATGGATTCCAAAGTCGTCGGACCGCTTCTTCTTGCCAAGCATGGCGCGCCTCGTCTGACGCCTAGGGGATCGATCACGCTGACCTCAGGCATCGCCGCCTATCGTCCGGCGGCGAAAGGCTCGGTGGTGGCAGCCGTTAATGGGGCACTTGGCTCACTCGCCTACGCGCTTGCCGTCGAACTGGCGCCGATCCGCGTCAACGTCGTTTCGCCGGGCTGGGTCGACACGCCGATTTGGGATGCCGTCGTCGGCAGCGGAAAGGTGGCTGCGCTGGAGGCCATGGCAAAGCGTCTGCTCGTCGGCCGGATCGGCCAGGCAACCGACATTGCCCAGGCCATCACGTCCCTCATGCACAACGGCTTCATCACCGGAACCGTGCTTCATGTCGATGGTGGCCAGCGGCTGGTCTAGTGACGGCCAGACCTCGCGAATCATTGCGAGGAACAGCCGCATGACCGGCGCTTGAATGCGCCGGTGGCGCCATACCATGATGACCGGCGTCACCGGGCTGCTTGCGACCCAAGGCAACACGACAACATTGGCGTCAGCCGCGGAAGCCACGAGACGCGGAACCAGCGCGCATCCAAGACCGGCTGCGACAAGGCCCCGTATCGCACCCATGCTGGCGAACTCGCCGACGAGTTTTGGACGGTCAGGCAACGTTGCGGCAAACGTTTCGTCGAACATCCGCCTATAGACGCAACCGGGCTGGGTCACGAGGAAGGCCTCGTCAGCCAGATCGTCGGGCGTCATGGCAGAATGTCCAGCCAATCGGTGATTTGCCGGCATTATGGTGACGAGCTCTTCCACTGCCACTTGCTTGCTTCGCAGCTCCGGCGCCGCCGCCGGGACGGCTCCGAAATGGAAAGATACGTCCAGCGCCCCGCTTGTCACGCCGGCACGCAACCCACTGCTATCGTCCGCCCTGAGGTTCAGTTTCACATCGGGATGGCGCCGATGGAATTCCGCCAGCAGAGCTGGCAAGCGTGTCGAGCAAAGCGTCTCCAGGCCGCCGACAGTCAGGCGACCGGCAACCGTGCCGCTCGCGTCGGCGACTGCGGAACGGGCTTCGTCCGCGAGGTCGAGGAGATCGTTTGCGTAGTCCAGCAGGCGTTGTCCCGCCGCCGTCAGCTTCAAGCCACGCCGTGACCTGTCGAACAGCGACGTGCCTAGATCGCTTTCCAGCGCCTGGATCTGTTCGGTCACGCTCGATTGGGCAAGATGAACCCGCTCGGAGGCGCGTGTGATGTTCAAGGTGGTGGCGACCGCCACGAAGGTTTTGAGATGTCGAAGCTGCATGTCCTGAACCCGTCATATAGGCATAGACTGCTTTGAACCGGGACGGCAAACGTGAAAAGGCCGGGAACATCGCCCGGCCTTTTTGTCTCGATAGGCGAAGTTTACTCCGCCGGCGCTTCCGCGACGTCCCGGCTGCGGCCGAGCGTTATTTTGGCCAGTGTGAAGGAGATCGCCGCGCAGAGCGTGATGCCCGCCACCATCGGCAGCGGCGTGCCGTCGAAAAACACGCCGGCGACGCCCATGGCGACCGCGCCGATGGCGAAGTGCAGCGTGCCCATCAGCGCCGACGCGGTACCCGCGATCTCGCCATGCTCTTCCATGGCCAGCACCGACGTCGTCGGGATGACCAGGCCGAGAAAGCCGTAGCCGATGAACAGCAGCGCCGCCATCACGTCGAGCCGGTCGACACCCGATGCCATCACCGCGAACAGCACCACCATCGTCGTCGCATAGCCGGTCACCGCGACGCGCACCACGCGCTGCAGCCCGAACCGCTCCGACAGCAACCCGGTCAGCTGCGACATGCCGATGAAGGCAACCGCATTGATCGAGAAGAACACGCTGTAGACTGAAGGCGACAGCCCGTAATGATCGATCAGGATGAAGGACGAGCTCGACAGATAGACGAAGAAGCTCGCAATGCCGAAGCCGGCGATGGCCGTCAGGCCAAGGAAGTTGCGGTCGCCCATCAGGAAGCGGTAGCCGGAAAGTGCCGTCCCGAAGGACGAACCGGCGCGCTCTTCGACCGGCCGTGTCTCCTTGAGCGAGGTCGCCAGCAGGATGGTGGCGAGCACGGCCGCGCCCGTCACCGTCCAGAACACGGCGCGCCAGCCGAAATTCTCGATGATCTGGCTACCGGTCAGCGGCGCTAGGATCGGCGACACCGAAAACACCAGCATCAGCAGCGACATCAGCTTGGCGGCCTCGGTGCCGGTATGCAGGTCGCGCACGATCGCACGCGGCACGGCCATGCCGGCGCTGGCGCCGAGCCCTTGCAGGAAACGGAAGGCGATCAGCCATTCGATCGAGGGAGCCAGCGCCGAGCCGACGCCGCCGACCATGAACAGCGCCAGGCCGCCGTAGAGCGGCAGCTTGCGGCCGACCATGTCGGAGATTGGTCCGACGACGATCTGGCCGAAGCCCATGGAAAGAAAGAAGATCAGCAGGCTCATCTGCACCGCGGCAGTGCTGGCATGCAGATCCTCGCCGATTGACGGCAGGGCCGGAAGATACATGTCGATGGCAAACGGGCCGATCGCGGACAATAGGCCGAGC
The DNA here is from genome assembly GCF_040320005.1 of Mesorhizobium sp. M0816. Classification (NCBI taxonomy): domain Bacteria; kingdom Pseudomonadati; phylum Pseudomonadota; class Alphaproteobacteria; order Hyphomicrobiales; family Phyllobacteriaceae; genus Mesorhizobium; species Mesorhizobium sp. M0816. Next base: position 124,877 of record NZ_JAMYOT010000010.1, read on the forward strand.
ACGACCGCAATGCGGAGGAATTTGGCGTTCATGATAGCAGGCTCTTTCGAATTCTGGTTGCCGCCGAGGACCGGCGTGTAACCCTAGGACGTTCCATCCCGTGGAGTTCCGACTCTTCTGCGGAACGAAACCCCCTTCGTGCAAGTCCACAAATTTAGACAGGCTTGTCTAATTCGTCAACCATCTCTATATAGTTTTGCATGAAGGCCAACGTCTCTCCTGACATTTTCCCGCCGCGAGGCCACGAGGCCAAGCGCATGTCGATTGTCGATGCCGCCGCCTCGGTCTTCTGCCGCGAAAGCTTTGCCGGTGCCAATATCGACATGATTGCCGCCGAGGCCGGCGTCTCCCGCCAGACCATCTACAATCATCACGGCGACAAGGAAAAACTCTTCGTTGCCATCGTCCGCGACCTCACCGAACGTTGCAATGCCGGCATCTTTGCTACGATTTCCACTTTTCCCGATCAGCCGAAGGATCTCGAGGCCGACCTCATCGCCTTTGCTGTGCGGATGAACCACAACTGCATCTGCAACCGCGACGGCAAATTCTTGCGCAAGCTGATCCAGACCGAGGGCGGGCGCTATCCCGAGTTGTTCGCCGAATGGCGCGAAGAAGGACCGGGCAGGACATGGCCGGCGATCGCCGCCCGCTTCGCCCGCCTCGCTCATGCCGGCTTCCTTGACATCGACGATCCCGATGTCGCAGCGCGCCAGTTCATGGCGCTTGCCAATGCCGAGTTGCAGACGACGTTCATGCTCGGCGGCACACCGACCGAGGACGAGGTGGTGCAGTCGGCGACAAATGGCGTGCGCACCTTCCTGCGCGCCTTCGGCAAGCGGCAGCCTATGGCCCGGGCAAGCAAACAGGGCGCGCTCGCCAGCGCTTGACGATCAAAGCCGTTTGACGATCAAATCGTCGCCAATGGGCTTCGCTTCCGCACGCCGGCGATCTATATCCGGTTTACGCCGCGCTCAAGCTTGATTACAGCTATCAGGACGATTCAACGGAACCCGACAGCCACATGGCCGACGACCACATCCGCTACGACATTCTGGCCCAGGAGGCGTTGCGCGGCGTCATGCGCAAGGTCCTGGCCGAGGTCGCGCGCACCGGTCTCCCGGGCAACCATCATTTCTTCATCACCTTTCTCACCGGCGCGCCGGGCGTGCGCGTGTCGTCGCGGCTGCGCGAGCGCTATCCCGAACAGATGACCATCGTCATCCAGTTCCAGTATTGGGACCTGAAGGTGAGCGACACCGGCTTTGAGGTCGGGCTGTCGTTTTCCGACGTGCCGGAGAAACTGGAAATCCCGTTCTCGGCCGTACGCGGCTTTTACGACCCGTCCGTCAACTTCGAGCTCGAATTCGACGTCAAGACCGATACCCCGGCGGAACAGGAGACAAAGGCCAAGCCTGCTCCCGAACCGCTGGCCATCGTCGCCGAGAAAAAGCCCGAGACGAAGAAGAAAACCGCCGAAGCGGAAAAGAAGCCTGCCGCGGCCGTCGCCGGCGCCAAGGGCGCCGACGTGGTGTCGCTTGACGCCTTCCGCAAGAAGTGACCCGACGGGCGGCGTGACATGGCCGAGATCGTCAATCTCCGTCAGGCACGCAAGCAGAAGGCGCGAGCCGAGAAGGAGCGCCTGGCCGAACAGAACCGGGCGCTGCATGGCCGTTCCAAACCCAGCCGGGATCGCGACCGCCTGATCGCCGACAAGGCCGATAAATTCGTCGCCGGCCATCGCCGCGAAAATTCGGGCGATTCGGACAAATCCGATGCTTGAAGTGTGAGTAGGATCGTCTCGTGAGCCCGGTGGAAAAGCGCTCGGTCACCATTCGCGGCCACCGCACCAGCTATTCGCTCGAAAAGCCTTTTTACGACGACCTGGGCGCCATCGCGGCCGTGCGAAAACTGACGCTCGCCGCGCTTGTCGCCGAAATCGACGAGAGCCGCCCGCGCGATGCCAATCTCTCCTCGGCGCTCCGGCTCTATGTGCTGGATTGGGCCAAGCGCGGCAAGTTGTAGCCTTCAGGCAACGCTATCCTGTTTTCTGCGCCGGATACGGAAGCCCAGCAAAGCCGAGCGGTCGCGTTCTTCGGCCTGTTTCTTCGATCTGACGCGCATCAGGTCCTTCCAGCCGACATAGCCCACCAGCCGGGCATTTTCTCGCGTGACGACCGGCAAATGGGACACGTTCGCCATCAGCAGCTTGTCGGAGAGGCCCTCGAGATACTCATCCGGATAGGCCAGCGTGACCTTGCTGCCGGCCAGCAGTTCGCCAAGTGTCGTCGTGCGGTGCTTGCCGGCGCGTCTCCAGCGCAGGATCGCCGGCGGGTCGATGACGCCGAGCACGTGGCCCTCTTCATCGACGACCGGAAAGCTCGGATGCCGCGTCTCGGGCGCCGTCAGGAACGCTGCCGCGCCATGCAGCGTCATCGTCGCCGGCACGCTTTCGACCTCGCTGGTCATCACCTCGCGCACCCTGGTCAGGGCGAACGGATCGACACGGTATTCGCGAACCAGGTGATGCCCTCGCCTTGCGATTTTTTCGGTGAGGATCGAACGCTTCATCAACAGCACGGTCACCGCATGCGTGATCGGACTTCATTTGCAAACCTTGCTTTCTGGCGGCGTGCCGACTTGCGGATGGGTCGCCGGCCGTGCCACCGAAGATGGCGGGCACGAGCCATGTTGGTGCGCTGTATCGTAACGCGATATAAATGTTCAAGGCCCGTTTGCGGCTTTGTCGGAAAGGAATCGATGGCAGACACTTCGAAGCCACAAAAGCGCGGCGCAACGATCGGGCCGGCCGACTACCAGAGGCTGTCCGAATTTCGTTACCTGATCCGCCGCTTTCTCGAATTCAGCCAGATCCAGGCGCAGGAAGCCGGCCTGACACCACGCCAGCATCAGGCCCTGCTTGCAATCAAAGGGTTCCCGGGCGGAGGGCCAGTGACCATTGGCGACCTCGCGGAGCGCCTGCGCATCCGCCATCACAGCGCAGTGGAATTGGTCAACCGTCTTTGCGAAACCGGGCTCGTCGCGAGGGACCACGACGAGGAGGACCACCGCCGCGTGCTGCTGCGGCTGACCGAGCGCGCCGACGACAGTCTCGCCGATCTGTCGGCCGCTCATCTCGACGAACTCGGGCGGATCGAGCCGATGCTGAAGCGCTTGCTTGCTGGACGCGACACATAAGGGATGCGCCGTCACCCGCCATTCAACGATTTTAGCAGATCGTCGATCGACGAGGGATCGAACTTGAGCTTTGGCGGGGGCTGCACTGGCGGTGGCACGTTATTTGCGGCCGGTGGCGCCCGTTCCGCTCGCTCCGCCGCGGCCTTGCGTTCGGCGTCGAGCCTTGCCTTCTCTTCCGAGGCGATCCGCAACGCCTCTTCCGCCCTCTGGCGTTGCTGTTCTTCGGCCTGCGCTGCTTCCTCGGCAGCCTGTTGCGCCGCCTTGGCTTTGGCTTCGGCCTTTGCAGCCGCCTCGGCTTTCGCCCTGGCCTCGGCTTCGGCCTTCGCCGCTGCATCCGCCTTCGCCTTGGCTTCAGCCTGCGCCCTGGCCTCCGCTTCGGCTTGGGCCTGCGCCTCAGCTTCGGCCTTTGCCTTGGCGTCCGCTTCAGCTTTCGCTTTGGCCTCAGCCTGGGCCCTCGCCTCCGCATCCGCCTGTGCCTTGGCGTCCGCTTCAGCTTTCGCCTTGGCTTCAGCTTGCGCCCTCGCCTCGGCTTCGGCTTGGGCCTGAGCCTCGGCTTCGGCCTTCAGCCGCGCTGCTTCCTGTTGTCTGCGCAGTTCCTCCGCCGCTCTTTCACGCTCGGTTTGCAGTGCAGCGTAGTAGCGCACCTCACGCCGCAGCCTTTGTTTCTCGAGCAGTGCGGCTTGCATGGCTTCGACCCGCTGCTGCTCCTTTTCCAGCGCACGCTGGGTCAGGAACTGTGCCAGCGGCTCGCTGTCGAACTGCCGCTTGGTGGCGCCGAACGGCCCGTCGACGCTGAAATTCAAAATCGGTTCGGAGCCGACCAGCGCCTCGTCGCCGGGCCGGTAAGCGATCTCGCCCTTGGCATCGACGGTGCTGGTGTTCAGATCGGCGGTGATGTCGGCGGACAGCGTCGCGCCCGGGCTTTCGAATTTGACCGGCGGCGCCCTCAGCGTGCCGCCGGCGATGGTGAAGGCAATATCGGTGTCCTGTGCCGGAAAACTGCCCGCCGCGGCGATCTGCGGCACAAAGCCGGCAGTCTTCGAGGCGTCGATATCGCGCCCTATCGCGTCGGCCTTGGCGATGAATGCGCCAAAGGCTTCGGGATTGAAGCCGGCAATAGTCATGCCCTTGAGCGTTGCCGTGCCGGAACCGGACAGCGCCGCAACCATCGCGTCGACCGATTTGCCGCTGGTCGAAAGCGCCGTCGAGAACTCGCCGCTTCCGCTGATGCCGGCCTCCGGCAGCACGGCTGCCAGATCGGCGCCGGCGAGTTTCATCTGACCGGAGAAAAGCCCGGTGCCGTCATTGTTCTTGAGCTCGAACAGGCCACTCAACGCGCCGCCGAGGAACTTTGCCTTGAGGTCGGAAACGCGGATGCCCTCCTGGTCGAGCTGCAGCGACAGCGCAGCGTCATAGGCGGTGGCAAGCGGGCCGGCGGCAAGCGACGCCGCCGTCAGATCGAGATCGGCGGTAAATGGCAGACTGGATTTCTGGCTGAACGGTGCTGTCGGCCAGGTCCTGTCATTGACAAGGAAGGCCTGGTCACCGAACAGCATCACCGCCATCGGATCGAGGTCCAGCTCGTCCAGCGACAGCGCGCCGGCAAGATGCGGCAGCCCCTCTTTGATGTCGATATTTACGTCACCGGAAACCGCCGCTTCGTTGACGGCGCCGCTGAGGCCGCTCAGCACCAGGAGACCATTGCCGTAATCGGCATCGGCTGCAAGCGACGTCGACATGCCGGTGCCCATGCCGGGCAGGCCGACGCCGGTCGTCATCAGCCATGGCTCGATGTCGGCCGTTTCAAGGCTGACCTTGCCCTTGGCGGCCGCGCCTTGAGGCGTGTCGGCAATTGTCCCGTCGAAACCAGCTTTGAAGTCATTGCCGGCCAGGCTGAAGCGTGTCGCCAGGCCGCTGCCAAGCGTGCCTTTGGCCGAGACGTCGGTGGTCGCCTCGCCGAGCATGCCGAGCGGCAGTGCCGGCAGACCGTAAAGCGCCAGAAGTGCGGTGGCGTCGGCATTCCTTGCGTTGAAGGTCAGTGTCACCGGCGCTTCGAGAGGCCGGTCGAGCGCCCCTTTGCCGGACAACGACGCCGAAAAGGCCGAGCCACCGGCCTTGCCCTGTGCGCTCATTGCCAGTCCGGTCGTACCGTCGCCATTGTCTGCGGCACTCGTGACCGCGTCGATACGCGCATCCTGGAACAACTCGGGATAGGCAGCAGCACGCTCCGCCAGCCCCTTCAGCACCGCATTATCCGGATAATGCCGGACGGCGACGTCGATCAGCGGCTTGAGGTCGACGGCGACCACCGAGGCGTCGAGCTTGCCGGTCGGGCTCGCCGGGAAATCCTTGATCCGGCCGGTAGCGCTGATCGAGGCGCCGGCAAGTCCGCCGACCGACAGTCGGTCGATCTCAAGCAACCCCTCGCGCAATCTAAGCGCAGTATCGACGCTATCGGCGGTCAACCCGCCGGCGCTGACCGGCCCGGCCTTGATCTGGAAATCGAGGTCGCGATCGGAAAAGCGGTTGGCGCCCTTGTCGCTGACGAAGATCGAGGCGAAGGCGGCGAGCCCATCGACATCGAGTTCGCCACCTTCCAGTTGCATCAGCACCGATGGACGGGTGTCGTCGGGCTGGCTGGAATCGATGCGGCCGGAGAACTTCGCCTTGCCGAGGATGAGTTCGAGATCGCTGAAGGCCTGGTGCTTCTCGCTCAAATCCACCTTGGCCTTGAAGCCGGCGGCCGGCAAGCGGCGGATCGCCTCGTCGACGTCCTTCGACAGCCATGCGGCGAAGCCGGAGGGCTGCGCCACCGCCAGAAGCAGCGATCCGGTGAAACCGAAATGGTCCTCGACGCTGACCAAGCCATTGGCTTCCAGCTTGGCGCGGCCGGGCAGCGTGGCGGCCAGCGATTTTACCGCCCAGCCGCCCTCGGCCGGTTCGGCGGACAGATGCACGTCGCGAACCGTGGTGTCGCCTGCAACCACGGCCGGCAGTTTCACCTCGACCGTACCCGGTATGGTCGGCTTCGGTAGACCGAGCAGCGCCTGCTCCAGCGCCGCCACCCGCTCGGACAGCGTCAATCCGGCGCCGGCCGCCGCCCCTACGGCCTCGTCGAACTGCACCTGCGCGCCATTGGCCTCGATCGAGAAATGCGGCTTCAGCCCAAGGTCGACCGCAGCCTTGCCGTCGGCGGTGTAGGGATTGTCGAGCGGTCCCGTCTCGAAGCGGAATTCGTCGACGCCGAGCTTCTGGTGGTCGAGCGAAAACTTGCCGTTCAGCCTGAAGCCCGGGTCCGGTTTGCCGGCGCTGACTTTCAGTGCCTCGCCGCCGGTGCCGCGCAGCTGCGCCGCAGTTCGGTCTGCGCCCGATATCTTGAACTGGCCCGAATAGACCGCGGCGCCCTCGACGAGGCCCACATTGCCGTCGGTCTCGATGACCAGCGGATAGTCATCCGGATCGGCCTTGAGCCTGAGCCGCATTTGCCCGTCCGGTTCGGTCTTGCCGGTGGAAGCGGCGATCGTGGTCCGCAACCCGTCCAGCAACAGCGAGCCGTCCAGCCGCCAGGGGCCGGCCAGCGACTTGGCCGAGATCGTCGAGTTGATCTCGGAAATAAGATGGCTGCGCCCGCCGGCGGCGTGGCTGAGCGCGATCTGTCCTTCCGTCACCGTCAGCTTCTCGATGGAGATCTGGCCGGGATCGAAAGGCGAGGACGGCCGTATCGTCCAGTCGACCGTGCCGTCGGCGGCGATGTCGATCGTCGCCTTCGGCCGCACCAGGCGCATGTCGAAGATCAGCACCTCGCCGCGCAGGAATGGCGCGAGTTCTGCATCCATCGAAAAGGTTTCGACGGTCATCGCCGGCTGGCCGTTGGGGCCACCGGCAACGGCGACGTTGGAAAAGGTCACCGAGGGGAACGGCAACAGCCTTGCCGTCGCATCGCCTCGCACGGTCACCTTGCGGCCCAGAACGGCACTGGCCTCGCGCTCGAAATCGGCACGGTAACCTGTCCAGTCGACAAAGTACGGCACCACCAGCGCCGCACACAGCACCAGCACGAGAAGCCCACCAAAGATCACGAACAGGCGTGCGAGCATGAACTCCTAGACAGTTGATAGTAAAGTCAGTGGCACTCTACCCGCATCAGCGTGTCGATAAAGAGGCAAATCGGGGCGCGGCAGCGGCCTGATGTCAGTCCTTTCCCGGCAATATCTTGCCCGGGTTCATGCTGTTCAGCGGGTCGAGCGCCTGCTTGATCGTGCGCATGATGTCGACGCCATGGCCGAGCTCATGCCGCAGGAAGCCGATCTTGCCTTGCCCTATGCCATGCTCGCCGGTGCAGGTGCCGTCCATGGCGATGGCGCGCATATTGAGCCGCGCCACGAATTTTTCCGCCAATGCGATCTCCTTCGGGTCGTCCACGTCCATCAGCACCAGCACATGGAAATTGCCGTCGCCGGCATGGCCGACGATCGGCGCGATCAGCCCCATCTCCGCGATATCCGCCTCGGTCTCCGTGACACATTCGGCAAAGCGCGAGATCGGCACGCAGACATCGGTCGAGAGGCCCTTGGCGCCCGGCCGCAGTGTCAGCGACGACCAGTAGGCATCGTGCCTGGCCTTCCACAATTTCGTTCGCTCTTCGGCGACGCTGGTCCACAGGAACGGACCGCCGCCATTTTCCTCGGCGATCATGCCGAAGGTCTCGGCCTGCTCGGCGACGCTGGCATCGCTGCCGTGGAATTCGACGAACAGGCAGGGACTCTCCGGATAGTCGAGCTTCGAATAGGTCTTCATCGCCCGCATCTGCAGTGCGTTGACCAATTCTATGCGCGCCACCGGAATGCCCATCTGGATGGTCGCGATCACCGCGTTGCACGCCGCCTCGAGGCTGGGGAACGGACAAACGCCGCCTGAAATCGCCTGTGGAATGCCCTGCAGCTTCAAGGTCAGCTGTGTGATGATGCCAAGCGTGCCTTCCGAACCGATCAGCAGCCGCGTCAGATCATAGCCGGCCGAGCTTTTCTTGGCGCGCTTGCCGGTCGTCACTGCTTCCCCGTCGGCCATCACCGCCGTCAGCGACAGGACGTTCTCGCGCATCGTGCCGTAGCGCACCGCGTTGGTGCCCGACGCACGCGTCGCCGCCATGCCGCCGAGCGAGGCGTTGGCGCCCGGGTCGATCGGAAAGAACAGGCCGGTGTCGCGCAGGTGCCGGTTGAGGTCCTCGCGCGTCACGCCGGGCTCGACGATGCAGTCGAGGTCCTGCGGATTGACCGCAGTGATGCGGTTCATGCGTGACGTATCGAGTGAGATGCCGCCGCCCGGCGCATTGGTGTGACCTTCCAGCGAAGAGCCGACGCCGAAGGCGATCACCGGCACGCGATGCGCCGCGCATGCGCGCACGATCTCCTGCACCTCCTCCGTCGTCTCGGCAAAGGCGACGCCGTCCGGCGCCTGCGTCGGAATATAGGTCGTGGTGTGCGCGTGCTGGGCGCGGATCGCCTGGCCGGTCTGGAATCGCTCGCCGAGCCGCTGCTTGAGGATGCCGAGTACGGCGGCAATGCCTGCTTCGTTGCGCTCGACCGGATTGAGGTCGCTTAGAGCCATCGATTCCTCCGCGAATGGACCAGCGTCCACCCTTGTTCTGCTTCTACGGATGCGTAGTCTCACCAAGCACGCTCTGTCCAGTCCACGCTCACCCCGGCATGACGAGAAGGAAGTTTCCGATGCCCATCCCCGCCCCTTTCGTCTCTCGCGCCATGAACATCGAGGAGGCCTGGATCGACTACAACGGCCATCTCAACATGGCCTATTACAACGTGCTTTTCGATCGTTGCTCCGACGAAGCATTCGAGATGATGGGGATGGGGCCGGATTATGTGAAAGAACGGCGGCTGACCATCTACACCGCGGAAGTCCATGTCTGCTACGTCCAGGAGTTGCATCTCGACCACAAGGTCACGGTCTCGTTCCAACTCCTCGACCATGACGAGAAGCGGCTGAGAGCCTATCAGGAAATCCGCCATTCCGACGGCTGGCTTGCCGCCACGTCCGAAACGCTGTCGCTGCATGTCGACATGGCTGGCCCGAAGGTAGCGCCCTTCCCCGCCGACGTCCTGGCCAGGGTGGAAGCGATGCGCGCCGCCCATGCCGCCCTGCCGATGCCGGAGCGCGCCGGCCGTTCGATCGGTATTCGTCGTAAGCCGGCTTGAACCACGGTCCAACCGCCGTTAACCTTACCGAGGTTTTAACGTGAACAAGCCGAATTGAGACGTTGAACGACTCAGCGCGGCGTTGGAAAACCGTCCGCATCGAATTGCGATACGGGCGGCGGAGCAGCAGCGGTTCGGGGAACGTGCATGAAAACCGACATCAAGGTCGAGGCGGACAGGCTGGCGGCTGACCCACGCATCACCGACTATGATTTCTGGCGCTCGCTGAAGAACCTCAATAACGAGATCTTCCACATCGCCAACAACAACGAGCCGATCCCATTCGCCATGATCCGCTGGCGCGCCATCCTGAAGCAGGCGCGGATGAAACGCGGCCACGCCTGAACGGTGGGGGAAGAAACAGACCGGCCGTCCGGTTTGCATTTGGTATATTTGCGCCGCCCGTCATTGCCACGCCGTGCACTTCTCCCCATCGCGCCAACGCGTTCCGCGACGGTTACAGCGTCGGTGAATTGCATTGCCTACTCCCTGCCGATATGGATTGCTGGCGGATCGCAATGGAGATGCGAGATGGCGAACGGCTCGCTGTCTGAAATCGAACCAGGATTGCCGACATGGGCGGCGGCGATATCAGTCAGGCTTGACTTCTTACAGCGCAGGCGCTCCGGCAAACGCGGCGTTAGCGAATTGACAGTCGTTCTGGCTGCGCTTCGCCGTCGCGTCGCGGCACCAGGTGGCGGAGACCAGGCTCTCCTTGCCTTTCTGCACGCCTGCCTGGCGTTGCTTGAAGAGGCAGCGGCCTCGCGAACGGACCTCGCGAGCATCTCCCGTGACCTGGCGACGATGTGTGACATGGCGCGAACATCCCTTGAGGGCGATTGCGACGATAGGCCGTTAATGGCCTATGAGGACAATATGACAGGTTTGTCTGGTGCATCGCGCTGGGCCGCCCGAGTCCCGGGTCGTGTGGTTTGGTTGGCCGCCATGGCTGCCGAAGTTCCTGATGCAGAAGCCGAAGCCGCCATTATGCTGGTGAATGACCTGTCTGCCGTTGATGCGGACTTTCCTCTGCGCGCCCTTGATGTGGCGACGCGAGCTTGAGCACCGTCTAGCGGCGCCAGCAACGCGTTGACATCAGGGCGGCCGCTTCACCGCCCCGAGCGGCGACCGCGGCGCCACCGGCGACGACTGGATGATCGCCGTGTTGGTCATCGCATAGGGAATGATGCGGTCGATCACCCGTTCGAGTTCAGCCACCGAGCCGACATGCGCCAGCGCGATGAAACAGTCTTCACCGGTGACCCGGTCGCATTGGGCGATTTCCGGCAGGTCGCGGATGATCTCGGCGACGACGGCGAGCTGCCCCGGCACTGGCCGAATGCGCAGCCATGCCGACAATTTCATGCCGAGCGCGGCCGGATTGATGCGCACCGTGTAGGCCTCGATCACACCGCTTTCCTGCAGTCGCTTGATGCGCTCGGCAACGCTCGGCGCCGACAGGCCGACCGAGCGGGCCAGTTCAGCGGTGCTGGTGCGTGCATCCTCTTCCAGCAAGCGCAGGATTTTCAGGTCAGCCGCATCCAGATCGGAATTTTCATTTCGAAGGCGTTTCAGCGCAATGTTCCTTGCTTTCAGAAAGGGAAAAGGCGTAATGCCCGGCCATCATCCATATCAATGGCAAAAATCGCCTGCGATACTGATCCTATGGAAGATCGGACGCAAGCCCCAGCAGCAAGTCCGGCACTCGCCGGCCCCGCCTTTACCCTGGCGAACTCGGTGCCACCGCATCTCTGGTTCGGCGTCAGCGCCGTGTTCCACTATCTCGGGCCGGCCTTCGCGGTGCTGCTGTTCCCGCATGTCGGCGTGCTCGGCATGGCTTGGCTGCGCATCGCCACCGCGGCACTCGTCTTTGCCCCATTGACCCGGCCATGGGCGGTCTTCGCCCGCGCCGATCGCGCGACGCGGTTGTTGCTTGTGGCTTTCGGGGTCTGCCTTGGGGTGATGAATTGCTCGTTTTACCTGGCGCTCGACCGGCTGCCGATCTCGCTGGTGGCGGCGATCGAATTCGTCGGCACCATCGGCGTTGCGCTTGTTGGCCTCAGAAGCCCGCGCAATCTCGCCGCCCTCGCAATCGCTGTCGCCGGCACCCTGTTGCTGATCGACGTCAAATGGTCGAGCGATCCCGTCGGCCTGTTCTGGGCCTTCCTCAACGGCACGCTGTTCGTTGGCTACATCGTGCTCGGCCACCGCGTCGCGCGCGCCGGCGCCGGCGATGGCATCGCCGGGCTGGGTGCCGCCATGGCGGTCGCCCTTCTCGTCGTTCTGCCGATCGGTTTCGCCGATGCTCTGCCGGCTTTCTCGGCGCCGCCGCTGCTGCTTGCGGGGGTCGGCGTCGGCATCTGCTCGTCGGTCATTCCCTATATTTGCGACCAGCTTGCCATGTCGCGGCTGCCGCGCTCCAGCTTCGCGCTGATGCTGTCATTGCTGCCGGTCACCGCAACGTTGATCGGCGTCATCGTGCTGCGGCAGGTGCCGAGCCTCACCGACTGCCTTGGCATCGCCCTGGTGGTGGCCGGCGTGGCGTTCCATAAGCCGGCGCCGGACTGATCAGGCCAGCTTCTCCTTGAGGAAAGCGATCGTCCGGCCCCAGGCGAGGTCAGCCGCCTTCTTGTCGTAGCGGGCCGCCGACGTTTCGTTGTTGAAGGCATGGTTGGCGCCTTCATAGACATAGACCGAGTATTCGACATGGGCCGCGTCGAGTGCCTTCTTGAAGGCATCGATGCCGGCATTGGTGCGGGTGTCGAGCCCGGCATAATGCAGCATGAGCGCGGCCTTGATCTTCGGCACGTCCTCGGCCTGTGGCTGCATGCCGTAATAGGCGACGGCGGCGGCGAGGTCCGGCGCGTTGACGGCCAGCATGTTCACCGTGCCGCCGCCCCAGCAGAAGCCGACAGCGCCGACCTTGCCGTTGCCGTCCTTGTAGCCTTTGAGGTAGGCGACAGTTGCCACGGCATTGGCGGCGACCTGTGCTGGATCGAGCTGGGAAAACAGGTCACGTGCCCTGTTTTCATCGTCCGGTGTGCCGCCGAGCGGTGTCATGAAGTCCGGCGCAAGCGCCACGAACCCTTCCAGCGCCACGCGCCGCGCCACATCGCGAATATGCGGGTTGAGACCCCTGTTCTCGTGCACCACGATGACCGTGCCAAGCTTGCCGGTCTGGTCCGCCGGCCTGACCAGATAGCCCTTCATCTCGCCGGCGCTGCCGGGATAGCTGATGTCCTTGCCTTTCACACGCGGATCGTCTTCCGCCACGATTGCCGCCTGGGCCGAGTTCGCCGCCAGCAGCGGCGCGATCGCGGCAGCTGCCGCACCCGATCCGGCAAGCCTGGTCAATTGCTCCATGAAGCGCCGTCGGTCGAGCGTCAGATGCGTGTATTCGTCATAGGCATCGATCATCGCCTGGGTAATGACAGGCTCGACGACAGTGGGTCCGGCAGGTGTTGTCATGGCGCGCTCCTCGTCGGCCCCCCGCGGCAACATAGAGCCGAAGCTTGCCTGGTCCAGTCACGGCTGAGTGAGGCTGCCATAAGTCCCTGCACGAGGCCGTGATGCCTCGCGCCGCACTGTCGTTAAATTTTGGTCCTTTGTGGCAATGCTAAATGCACGCACCACAATGTAAAAAGAAGGGCTATGCCATACTCGGGCCATTTGGCGAACGAGAATGGCCATTTGGCGGGAAAAGAATGCCTGATTGACGACGAAGGAATACGCCCATGACCTTTCCCTCCCCGCTTCTGGCAAGTGGGTTCGCCCTCGCCGCTATGGCTTTGCTGGCGCTGCGGTTCACGGCCTTCACCGCCTTCAAACGTTCGTTGATCAAGATCCGCGCCAACCGGCACCCGCCCGCAAACACCAAAGCCTGAGGAAAGGTCATGGACGTTCAGGACATCATCAACACCGTCTCCCAGAAATCCGGTCTCAACCAGGCTTTGACGGAAAAGATCGCCGGCACGATTTTCTCGGTGCTCGAACACGAGGCGGAAGGCACGACCCTGTCGAACTTCTTCGCCAAAATCCCGGGAGCAGACGCCCTGGCCAAGCAGTATGATGTCATGGCTCCCGGCGCGGCTTCCGGTGGTGGCCTCCTGTCCTCGCTGGAGGGCGCGCTCGGTGGCGCTCTCGGCGAAAAGACCGGCGCGCTGATCAACGGCGTCGCCATACTCAAGGCATCAGGCCTTACGCTCGCACAGATCAGCCAAGCCGGCACGATGCTGGTCCAGCAGGCCGAGACAGCCGCCGGCCCGCAGCTGACCAGTGAGGTACTTGCATCGGTACCCGACCTGAAAGGGCATCTCGGGCTCTGAAGGAACTTCTCTATTTCGGCAGCGTATAGGCCATCACATAGTCGCCCGGCTTGGTACCGACCGAGCCGTGGCCGCCGGCAACGATGACGACCAACTGGCGCCCGTCGGCTACCGTGTAGGTCATCGGTGTCGACTGCCCGCCCGCCGGCAGCCGCGCCTGCCAGAGCTGTTTGCCGGTCGTCAGGTCATAAGCGCGCACATAGTCATCGACCGCCGCACCGAGGAAGGCGACGCCGCCGGCAGTAATCATCGGCCCGCCAATGCCGGGCACGCCGACCTTGAATGGCAGCGGCAATGGCGTCATGTCGTAGACGGTGCCGTTGCGATGCTTGTAGACGATCTTTCCGGTCCGAAGGTCGGCACCCGCCACATAGCCCCAGGGCGGCGCCTGGCAGGGAATGCCGAGCGGCGACAGGAACGGCTTCAATATTACTGCGTAAGGCGCACCATCATTGCGGTTCAGGCCCTGTTCGCTGCCCTTGGTGTCGCCGGGCGGCGGCACGTCGGCGCGCGGCACCAGCTTGGAGATGAACGCCAGGTATGTCGGCATGCCGAACATCACCTGCCGGACCGGATCGACTGCCACGCCGCCCCAGTTGAAGGTGCCGAAATTGCCGGGGTAGATCAGCGAGCCCTGCAGCGACGGCGGCGTGTAGCGGCCCTCATAGCGCAACTTCCGGAGCTCGATCCGGCAGGCCAGCTGGTCGAACATGGTGATGCCCCACATGTCGGCACCGGTCAGCGGTTTCGGACTGAAGCTCAGGTCCGAGAGCGGCTGCGTCGGCGAGGTATGGTCGCCCTCGATCGCGCCGCCCGGCGCCGGTACTTCCTTGACCGGAACGATCGGCTCGCCGCTGCGCCGGTCGAGCACATAGAGGTCGCCCTGCTTGGTCGGCCCGACCAGCGCCGGCACCACGCCACTTTCCGTGGTGATGTCGACCAGCGTCGGCTGCGCCGGCACGTCCATGTCCCAGAGATCGTGGTGCACGGTCTGCCGCACCCAGTGCAATTGTCCGCTGTTGAGATCGAGCGCGGTGATCGAAGAGGAGAATTTCTCGTCATTGGCGCTGCGTCCGGCACCGAGTTGGTCCGGCGTCTTGTTGCCGAGCGGCACATAAAGCAGCCCGAGCTTCTCGTCGACGCTCGCCGTCGACCACATGTTGGGTGAGTTGTTGGTGTAGGTCTGGTCCGGCGGCAGCGGCGTCGTCTGATCCGGATTGCCGGAATCCCAATTCCACAACAGCGCGCCGGTGTCGGCATCGTAGGCACGGATGACCCCGGACGGCTCCTGCGTCGAATAATTGTCGTTGACCGCGCCGCCGACGATGATCTTGTTGGCGACGATCAGCGGCGCCGAGGTCGAATAATAATAGCCCGGCTTCGGATATGGCATGTTGGCGAGCAGGTTCAGCGTGCCGCCTTCGGCGAAAGTCGGGCAGACCTGGCCATTCGCCGCATCGAGCGCGATCAGCCGGGCGTCGGATGTCGGCAGGTAGATGCGTGTGGCGCAGGGCTGGCCGGCGGCGACCTTGGCATCGGCATAATAGGACACGCCGCGGCAGGTCTGGTGCTGGCGGTCCTTGTTGAGCTTGACCTGCGGATCGAAGCGCCATTTCTCCTTACCGCTCGCGGCATCGATGGCGATGGCGAAATTATGCGGCGTGCAGATGTAGAGCGTGTCGGCGATTTTTAGCGGCGTCACCTGATAGGTCGTCTCGCCGATGTCGTCGGGCCCTTTCACGTCGCCGGTGCGATAGGTCCAGGCCGGCTGCAGATTGGCAACGTTTTCGGCGGTGATCTGGTCGAGCGGCGAATAGCGCTGGCCATATTGCGTGCGGCCGTAATAGTGCCATTCGCCAGCCGGCACGTTGCCGCCGAGATCGGCCGTCGGCGTCACCTTGTCGGTGTTGAGTTCACCCGTAATATCCTTTGGATCGGTCGTCATCGAATAACCGGCGACGGCAAGCGATGCCAGCACGGCGAGGATCAGCGGCGCGCGTCCGTCGGGACCGGTAAGCCCGCGCCGCGCCCATGGTGTCAATAGCCACAGCGCGACAAGCACGATGATGCCGCCGCGCGGGCCGAGCTCCCACCAGTCGAAGCCGATCTCCCAGACCGCCCAGGCGAGCGTGCCGAGCACGATCGCCGCGTAGAGCCACAGCGCCGTGGATCTGCGCCTGTAGAGCAGCCAGGCCGCGACAAGGAAAGCTAGACCGACGATGACGTAATACCAGCTGCCCCCCAGCGTCACGAGCCAGATGCCGCCGCCGCCAACCGCCAGGCCGATGAGGAAAAGGATCAGGGAGGTGATGACCACAGCCAAGACGGTGCTCCTTCGACTGGTGCGCTCCGCGACGCGTCCATGGGCAACCCCGCATTGCGTTCCTGCCCCCACGCAACTTTCTCCGGCCCGCCTCCCCTGTCAAGCAAGCTCGGCGTTTTACGGCGCCGGCCCATCGCAAGCCCGGCGTTTTGGTTAGCGGACCCATTCAGATTGTGAGTCTACCGACTGGACA
The DNA here is from genome assembly GCF_040320005.1 of Mesorhizobium sp. M0816. Classification (NCBI taxonomy): domain Bacteria; kingdom Pseudomonadati; phylum Pseudomonadota; class Alphaproteobacteria; order Hyphomicrobiales; family Phyllobacteriaceae; genus Mesorhizobium; species Mesorhizobium sp. M0816. The sequence continues at coordinate 141,128 of NZ_JAMYOT010000010.1, forward strand.
GAGAACAAAACGGAGACACTTCTGGCCTTTCGCTGCCGAATCACTACATTCGGGGGGAGATGTCCGGCTTTTCGGAAGACATGCCCTTTTTTGACGAACCGAACGCGCGGCCCGTGGCCCCGTCGGGCATTGCCGCGCGCGCCATGGCTGCCCGCAGCAACCAGAACAACGCGCCCGATTATCTCAACGGCCTCAACCCCGAGCAGCGGCTGGCGGTGGAAACCACCGAAGGCCCGGTGCTGGTGCTGGCCGGCGCCGGCACCGGCAAAACGCGCGTCCTGACCACCCGCATCGCCCACATCCTTGCCACCGGCAAGGCTTTCCCCTCGCAGATCCTCGCCGTCACCTTCACCAACAAGGCGGCGCGCGAGATGAAGCAGCGCATCGGCCTGTTGATCGGCGAAGGCAATGTCGAGGGCATGCCGTGGCTCGGCACCTTCCACTCGATTGGAGTGAAGCTGCTGCGCAGACATGCCGAGCTGGCCGGGCTCAAATCCGACTTCACCATTCTCGACACCGACGACGTGGTGCGCCTGATCAAGCAGCTTATCCAGGCCGAAGGGCTGGACGACAAGCGCTGGCCGGCCAAGCAGTTCGCCCAGATGATCGACGGCTGGAAGAACAAGGGCCTTGGCCCCGCCGACATCCCCGAGGGCGATGCCCGTGCCTTCGCCAACGGCAAGGGCCGCGAGCTCTACAAGGCCTACCAGGAGCGCCTGAAAACGCTGAACGCTTGCGACTTCGGCGATCTCCTGTGCCACCCGATCCGCATCTTCCGCGCCAATCCGGACGTGCTGAAGGAATACCACAAGCGCTTCCGCTACATCCTCGTTGACGAGTATCAGGACACCAACACCGCCCAGTACATGTGGCTGCGGCTGCTGGCGCAGCGGCCGCAATCCTCCCCCCTTGAGGGGGAGGTGCCCGCGAAGCGGGCGGAGGGGGTCGCCGCAGAAGGCACCGCTAGAGCGTCGAGCACTGCCGCCGGTAGGTCGAGCACTGCCGCACGGACCCCACCCGACCGGGCTTCGCCCGGCCACCCTCCCCTCAAGGGGGAGGGAAGTCCGCGCCTGTCCACCGTAAATATCTGCTGCGTCGGCGACGACGACCAGTCGATCTATGGCTGGCGCGGCGCCGAGGTCGACAACATCCTGCGCTTCGACAAGGATTTCCCCGGCGCCACCATCATAAGGCTGGAGCGCAATTATCGCTCCACTGCGCACATCCTCGGCACGGCGTCCCACCTGATCGCCCACAATGAGGGCCGCTTCGGCAAGACGCTGTTCACCGAAAAGATCGCCGAGGACGACGAGAAGGTGCATGTCCATGCCGCCTGGGATTCCGAAGAGGAGGCCCGCGCCGTCGGCGAGACCATCGAGGCCTATCAGCGCCAGAAGCACAATCTCAACGACATGGCGATCCTCGTCCGCGCGTCCTTCCAGATGCGCGAATTCGAGGACCGCTTCGTCACGCTCGGCCTCAACTACCGCGTCATCGGCGGCCCGCGCTTCTACGAGCGCCTCGAAATCCGCGATGCGCTGGCCTTTTTCCGCGTCGTCGCGCAAGGCGCCGACGACCTCGCCTTCGAGCGCATCGTCAACGTGCCGAAGCGCGGCTTGGGCGAGGCCACCATCCGCCAGATCCACGACACCGCACGCGCGCTGCGCATCCCGATGCTGGAGGCGGCGGCAAAACTCGCCGAGAGCGACGAGCTGAAGCCGAAGCCGCGCGCCGCGCTGCGCGAGGTATCGGCCAATTTCGAGCGCTGGCAGAAGGCGCTGGAAACCACGCCGCACACCGAGCTCGCCGAGACCATTCTGGAGGAGAGCGGCTACACCGACATGTGGAAGAACGACCGTTCGATCGAAGCGCCCGGCCGGCTCGAGAACTTAAAAGAACTGATCCGCTCCATGGAGGAGTACGAATCGCTGCGTTCTTTCCTCGAACATGTCGCGCTGGTGATGGACGCCGAGCAGAATGCCGAGCTCGACGCCGTCAACATCATGACGCTGCATTCGGCCAAGGGCCTCGAATTCGAAACCGTGTTCCTGCCCGGCTGGGAAGAAGGCCTGTTCCCGCACCAACGCTCGCTCGACGAGGGCGGCCGCTCCGGGCTCGAGGAGGAACGCCGCCTCGCCTATGTCGGCCTGACCCGCGCCAAGAAGAACCTGCACATCTGGTTCGTCTCCAACCGCCGCATCCACGGCCTCTGGCAATCGACCATCCCGTCGCGCTTCCTCGACGAGCTGCCGGAAGCCCATGTCGAAGTTTCCGAGAGCGGCAACTCCTACGGCGGCTACGGCAATGCCTATGGCGGCGCCTCGTTCGCCTCCGGTCGCGGCGGCCAAGGGGCAGGCAGGCAGAATCCTTATGGGGCGTCGCGCTTCGACAACATTGGCGGCAATTCCGGCGCCGAGAAATCCGGCGCTTTCTCCAGCACCTATGCGACGCCGGGCTGGCAGCGCGCCCAAGCCAACCGCACCGAGGCCACCGACCGCAATTGGGGCACCCGCTCCGGCCACCAGGTCGAGCGCATCGGCTATGGCGAAACCGACTCCGGCTACGGCGCCGGCCGCACCTCGGTCAAGGGCCGCACCATCGACGGCGAGCTGGTCGCCAAATCCGTCGCCGACACGCCATCCCCCTTCAGCGTCGGCGACCGCGTCTTCCACCAGAAATTCGGCAACGGCAACATCTCGGCCATCGAAGGCAACAAGCTGACCATCGACTTCGACAAAGCCGGCCAGAAACGCGTGCTGGACGGATTTGTTACTGGGGTTTGAAATCGCCCCTCATCGATACCGCGCCTGGTTCCATTTATGGCCGAGCAGCGACAGGATGATGATCAGGCCGTTGAAGAACTGGACGTAGAAGCCGCTCAGGCCTGCCGCGACGACGCCAGTCTGGATGAAAGAGACCGTGACCGCGCCGATCGCGCCGCCGACGACGGTGCCGATTCCGCCCCAGGTCGGGGTGCCGCCGACGAACACCGATGCCAGCACCGGCAGGAGATAGCCGTCGCCGGCGGTCGGCCACCAGGTGAAGTTGATCATCACCGAGAACGTGCCGGCGATTGCCGCGCCGATGCCGACGAAGACGAACACTTTCACCCGCACGCGCTTGACGTCGATACCCATCTGCTGGGCGCTGTCGGGATTGTCGCCGACCACCTTGACCTGCGCGCCGAAGCGATGGCGGTTGTAGAGCAGCGCCGACAGTACGACGAAGCCGATGGCCCAGAAGATCTGCACCGGAATGCCGTAAAGCTGGCTGGAGAAGATCTTGTAGGCCCAGCTGTCGGCAAGGCCGGTCAGCGCCGTCGACCTGCCCTCGTTGATGATCTGGATCAGGCCGCGCAGCAGGAAGTTCATGCCGAGCGTCGCGATCAGCGACGACAGCCCGCCATAAACGACCAGGGAGCCGACCAGGAAGCCGAGCAGCATGCCGGTGACCATTGCGGCGGCGATGCCGAGGAACGGGTCGTAGCCGGCCTGCACGACCAGCGCAAACACCCAGGAGGCAAAGCCCATCGTCGCCGGAAACGACAGGTCGATCTCGCCGCAGGTGACGACGAAGACCAGCGGCACCACCACGAACAGCGCCACCGGCAGCGTGGTCAGTACGGAGCTGTAGAGATACCAGGTGGTGAACACGATCGGGTTGGCGATCATGAACACCGCCATCATGACGATGAACACGGCAAGCGTGCCGAGCGCGGCGCGGTTGTCGAGGATGAACCCGCGCAGCCAATTGTCAGACGGGTGTCTCCACTCTTTCCCGGCGGTTTCGCCATGCGTGCCGCCGAGGGGGCTCTGCAGATCGGGTTCCATGGTCTTGCTCATCGTGCCGCCCTCTCCGCATCGCCCGCGTCGTGCAACCCCGGCAATCCGCTGGGGTGGGCGACGTCTTCCATGAAATTGATCAGATCCTCGGCCGATTTGACCTCGCTGCGGTCGGCGGTGAGCGCGACCTTGCCGCGGTCCAGCACCACGAAGCGATCGGCGATATCGAAGACGTGGTGGATGTTGTGGCCGATGAACAGGATCGAGCGCCCGCTCGCCCGCACCTGGCGCACAAAGTGGAAGACCTTGGCGGTCTCGGTCAGCGATAGCGCGGTCGTCGGTTCGTCGAGGACTATCAACTCCGCCTTCTTATAGATGGCCCGCGCGATCGCCACGCCCTGGCGTTCGCCGCCCGAGAGCTGGCCGACGATCGACTGTGGCGTGAACACTTTCGAGGTGAAGCCGATCTCGCGCATCAGCCGGCTCGCCTCCGCGATCTCCTTGTTGACCTTTAGCCAGCCAAGCCAGCCGGTGAGCTCGCGGCCCATGAAGATATTGCGCACGATCGTCTGCTGCACGGCGAGCGCCCGGTCCTGGAACACGGTCTCGATGCCAGCGTCGCGCGAGCGCGCAGGGCTCCATCCGGTCACCGGCTTGCCGCGGACGAGAATCTCGCCGCTGGTCGGTTTGACCACGCCGGACAGGATCTTGATCAGCGTCGACTTGCCGGCGCCATTGTCGCCGATCAGGCCGACCACCTCGCCGCGATCGACGCTGAGATTGACCCCACCCAGCGCATAGACCTGGCCGTAGGACTTGCTGATGTCGCGCAGTTCGATGATGCGTTCGGCCATGGCGATCCTCGCTTGATTGTCGCGTGCCGGCCTTTTCGCCGGCGGTCCCGCCGGCCGGGCTCGATCCCGGCCGACGGCTTGGGAGGTCAGCGCAGCGCCTGCTTGGCGAGCTCGGCGACGATCTCGTAATTCTGCGGCGTGACGAAGCCGGCGCCGGTGTCGACATTCATCGGCGCAAGGCCGAGCACCACCTGCTGGCAGAGGCTGAGGATCGGCAGATAGCCTTGCAGGAACGGCTGCTGGTCGGCCGTCAGTTGCACCCAGCCGCCCTTGAAGCCCTCGACGATCTGCGGGCTGGTGTCGAAGCCGAAGTTGAAGATATCGCCCGGCTTCCTGCCCGCCGCCTGCATGTAAGTCGGGACGTTGCCCAGCATCTGTCCGCCTGGATAGCCAACCGCCTTGACGTCGGGATTGTTGAGCAGTGCCGCGGTGATCACCGGAATGGCTAGATTGGGGTCGGAAGCCCATTCGCCGCTTGGCGGCGAGGAGAGCTGTATGACCTCGACGCCCGCTTCCTTGAGGGCAGCGACAGTGCCGCGCTCGCGCGCGCCGCGGCTCTCGTTCTCGAACGGGCCGATCATGATCGCCTTGTCGCCGGCCTTGAGCCCGGCCAGCTTGACCGCCTCGGCGCCGAGCGCGCGGCCCTGCTGCTCCTGCTGGGCGCCGACATAGCCGCCGCCGAACGCCGCCGTGACCGTCGGCACCGGCACGTTCTGGTACATCATCTTGATGCCGTCCTTGTGCGCCTGTTCGGCCAGCGGCATGATCGAAGCGTCGCCGGGGTGGCCCATCATGGCGATGCCTTGGGGCTTGACCGCGACAGCCTCGCGCAATTGCTGCACCATCTTCTCGACATCCCACTGGGAAAAGATGTAGTCGACCTTCGGCCCGAGATCGGCCGCCGCCTGCTTGGCGCCGTTATAGACGATCGTGCCGAAGGCATCGCCCTCGGCGCCGCCGACGAAGAAACGGATATGGACATCCTTGCACCACTGGGCATCGAGCGCCTGCGCCGGCAAGGTCGAGAGTGCGGCGGCGAGCGCCATCGCGGCCGCCGCGACGGTCGAGCGCAGAACTGTCCTTCTCATCGTAATGCTCATGCACTTATCCTCCCTTTGTTCCCTCGCTAGCCGAGAGGTTTTGACGATCGCTTCGGCATTGCGCCGCAATCTTTCGCTGGCCGGCACCTCCCGCCGGCTTGTCCTGTTTTTATGCATGTCGTTATCGCAAAACCGCTGGGCACTTTTGCGCGACATGCATTAGCCTCACACCGGGTTCGGCAGGTAGCTCGCGCCTCCCCGGCATTGTTGGAGATAATCCAGCGCACGCGCCTGGCCGGTGATCTCGAGATCGCCGCGATAGACCGGGTCGTGCCAGCCCTCGATGTCGATGGCACCTTTGTAGCCGGCCAGCCGCAGCTCACTGATCACCCGCGCCCAGTCGCTGTCGCCGAAACCCGGCGTGCGCATCTGAACGAACGGCAGGCGGCCGAACACGCCATGTTCGCGGATCACGTCCCAGCGCACCGTCGCGTCCTTGCCGTGGACGTGGAAGATACGCGGCGCCCATTTGCGGATCTGCGGGATCGGATCGATCAGATAGACCAGCTGGTGGCAGGGCTCCCACTCCAGGCCGAGATTGTCGTCCGGCAATTCGTTGAACATCAGCTCCCAGGCGTCCGGATTGTGGGCGATGTTCCAGTCGCCGCTGGCCCAGTTGCCGTCCATGGCGCAGTTCTCGAAGGCGATGCGCACGCCCTTGTCGGCGGCCCGCTTTGCCAGCTTCCCCCAGACCTCGCGGAAGCGCGGCAGGCTGTCGGGCAGCGGCTTGCCGCGGATGCGGCCGGTAAAGCCGCTGACCACATTGGTGCCGAACAGATGCGCGTTGTCGATGATCGTTTCCCACGCCTGGAGCACGCCGCGATCGACTTCACCGCTCTCCAGCGGGTTGCCGAACACCCCGATTGACGAGACGACGACATCGGCATCGCCGATCGCCTCGCGGATCTCGCCTGCCAGCCGTGGAATGTCCTTGCCGCCCAGCGTCTGCCAGAAGAACGGCTGGATGCTCTCGAAGCCGAGCGGCAGAATCTGCCTGACATAGGCGGCCGGGTCGTCCAGATTGGCCCGCACCATTGTGCCGATCCTGATGTCGAGCAGCGGGTTTGGCATCATGATCCTTCCTGTGCAGCGATGGCGACCCGGCGCCCGGTTTCGGCGCTCTCGATCGCAGCGAAAACCATGGCCAGGCTCTTGATGTTGTCGGCGCCGCGCGTCTCCGGCTCGGTGCCGGTCTCGACGGCGCGGACGAAATCCTGGATGATGCCGAGATGGCCGCCGACGCGATCTGCCGGGTCGAGCGGCGGCACGGCTATCGGTTCGGTGCGGTCGAACAGGCCTTCACGGACCGACCGCACGACTTCCGCCTTCAACCCGTCCGCGCCGTCCCAGACAATGCTGCCGCGCTCGGCGACGATCCGCCATGTACTGTCCCAGCTGGTACGGAAGCCGGCCGCGCACCAGCTGCCGGCATAGGTGAACAGCTTGCCGCCGCCGAGGTCGAAGCTTGCGGCTGCCGACGACCCTTGCCGATACCAGGAGTTGGCCGGCTCCCACTCCTGGCAATAGACGCCGGCCGGTTCGCCGGCCACCATGTAGCGGGCCGCATCGAATGTGTGGATCGCCATATCGAGCAGCAGCACATGGCGCATCTCTTCGCGAAAACCGCCGAAATGCGGCGCAACGAAGAAATCGGCGTGGATGCTGGTTGGCGCACCAATGGCGCCGGAATCGAGAAAGCGCCGGATGCGCCTGACGTTGGCGACATAGCGGCGGTTCTGCACGACGGCATGGATGCGGCCGGCGCTGCGGGCCGCCTCGACAATGGCACGCGCATTGTCCGGGCTGTCGGCCAGCGGCTTTTCGGTCAAGAGATGGCAATGGTGGGCAAAGGCGGAAAGCGCGACCTCGCGGCGGGCGGCGGGAACCACGACGTCGAATACCGCGTCGGGCCTGGTCTGGTCGAGCACGGCGTCGAGCTCGGTTCCGATGACGGCGCCGGAAAGCTCGTATTCGCGCGCCCTTGCCCGCGCCCTTTCGGCGTCGATATCGACCAGGCCGACAATGGCGAGCCCGTCGATCTGCTTGGCCGCATCGAGCCAGGCTTTGCTCATCGCGCCGCAGCCGACCAGGACGACATTGATCATCCAGCACTCCTCCCTCTCGGCCCCTCCAGACCGATCGTTACGGCGTTCACGGCAGGGCCGCAAACGTTCTTCCGTAAACGTTTACGAGAACACACCCGATGGCGTAGAATGTCAATTGGCCGATAGCGAAAAACGTGATGCCGGCTTGGCCTGAAGAGCGGCCGGTGCTAGCCAAGCAAGGGGGAGAACTGTCCTTTGGCGTCCAGTATTCACGACCTTGCACGTCACCTGAATATTTCCATCGGCACGGTGTCGCGCGCGCTCAACGGCCGCGCCGACGTCAATGCCGACACGCGTCAGCGCGTGCTCGATGCGGCCAAGAAGCTGAACTATTCACCGAACCAGTCCGGCCGCAGCCTGCGGCGCGGCGCTACCCATTCGATCGCCTTCATGCTGCAGCCGCATCCGGGCGACCAGGAATATGGCGAGCCGTTCTTCATTCCGTTCCTGACCGGGTTGCAGGCCAAGCTCGCCGAAAGCGGCCTCGACCTGATCGTAGTGATGGGCGCGCCGGGCGACTATCAGCAGGAGCGCCTGCGCCGTGTCGTCGAGACGCGGCGGGCCGATGCGGTGGTGCTGGCCTGGACGCGGCGCGAGGACGAGCGCATCGACTATCTGACCCAGGCCGGTTTCCCGTTCGCAACGCTCGGCCGCAGCCGCTCCGGCGGCGATTCCTATCCCTCGCTCGACCTCGATTTCGAAAAAGCCGGGGCTGACGCGGTCGATCGTCTCGTCGCGCGCGGTCACCGCCGCATCGCCGCCATCCGCCCGTCGCTCGACCTCAATTTCGGCTATCTGTTCCTCGCCGGCTATCGCAAGGCGTTGCGGCGGCACGGCATCGAGTTCGACCCCGAACTGATCGCCGACGGCTTCATCAACGAGGCCGGCGGCTACGCCGTGACGCCGAAGGTCATGCGCTCCAAGGACCCGCCGACGGCCATCATCTTCAACAATGACGCGATGGCGCTTGGCGGCTGCAAGGCTTTGGCCGAGGCCGGCATCAGGCCCGGCCACGACGTCGCGGTGATCGTCATCGTCGACACGCCGCTTTGCCGCTATTTTTCGCCGGCGCTGACCGGCTTCCGCCCGGCGCTTGAGCCGATGGGCGAGCGGTTGGCCGAAATGCTGCTGGCATCGATCCCGGCTTACGCCGGCGACGAAGGCGCCCGCATCATCCGTGAAGTCTGGCCGCTGGAACTGATCGCGCGCGACAGCGATTGAATCGCGGCGGTCACTGAGCAGGCTCAGATTGATCAAGACCCCCGCGCTCGCGCTCCGGCGTTGCGACCAGCGAGGCAGCGGCGGCATTGGCGGCGGCAAGTGCCGCCTCGACGGGCTCTCCACGCGCAAGCCACGCCGCAAAGGCGCCGACGAATTCATCACCGGCACCGTGGGTGCTGACCACCTCCACCGGCATCGCCGGCAAGGCGAATGCCTGGCCGTCGCGGTCGCAATAGGCAACGCCCTCGCCGCCGGCCGTGACGATTGCAGCCGGATAGAAACCGACGAGCATGCCGGCCGCCTTCGCAGCACCCTCGAGCGTGTCGACGACCGCAATGCCGGCCAGGAACTCCGCCTCGATGGCATTGACGATGACGATATCGGTGAGTGCGATCAGTTCGCCGGACAGTTTTCGTGCGGGTGCCGCATTGAGGACGACGCGGCCGCCATGTCTCCTCACCGCCCGCGCGGCAGCGATGTTGGCGGGTTCCGGCACCTCGTTCTGCAGCAGCAGCACCGAAGTGTGCGCGATCATTTCTGCCGCCTCTGCGATGTCCTTCTCACCCAAGGTGAGATTACTGCCTGAGACGATCACCGCGCCATAGTCGCCGCCGTCGTCGAAAATCGCCACGCTCATGCCCGAGCCGGCGCCAGGCGCGACCCGTACGAAGCGGCTGTCGACGCCGCAGCGGCCGAGATTGTCGAGAAGCGCGCGGCCGAAATCGTCATCGCCAACCGCGCCGATCATCGCTGCGCGCACGCCGGCCCGTGCCGCCGAGACAGCCTGGTTCCCGCCCTTGCCGCCGCATTTCGGCTGCCAGGCATGGCCGGTCACGGTTTCGCCCTTGCGCGGGCGGTCAGGCGCCTCGACCATGATGTCGTAATGCAGGCTGCCGAACACCGTCACCAGCGCGGTTGTCATGCGCCCCAAACTTTCATCAGCCCCAAACCTTCACGAGCCCCAAACTTTCACGAGCTCTTGTCTTTCCGCTTTGACGTCACCGCCGACATGGTGCGGCCCAGATTACGCTCCGCCGCCCGGTAGTCGCGTTGCGCCACCGCGACGAACAGCGCGTCGAGAATGTTGAGCTGGGCGATACGCGCCGCCGCGTTCTCGCCCATCAGCGGCGAGCCCTGCGCGGTCGAGCACAGCACGATATCGGCGACGGCGGCCAGCGGCGAGTTGTCGTAGTTGGTGATGGCCAGCGTGCGCGCGCCGCTCTTGCGGGCGAGATGGATGGCATCGATGACGGCGCTGGTGTTGCCGGAATGCGAGAAGCCGACCGCGATGTCGTCGGTGTCGAGCAGCGAGGCCGACATCAGCATCATGTGCGAATCATCGTAGACAGACGTGCGGATGCCGATGCGCAGGAATTTGTGCGAGACGTCGCGCGCGATCTGCGCCGAGCCACCAACGCCATAGAAGTCACGGTTCTTGGCGCGGTAGAGAAGATCAGCGGCGCGGTCGAAATCGTCCATGTCGAGGATGGCCAGCGTCTCCTCCAGCGCCTGGATCGAGGTGCGGAACACCTTCTGGACGATCTCGGCCGAACTGTCGTCCACCGACAGCTCCTGATGCATCTCGGCGGTCGGCAGGCGGCTGTATTCATAGACCGCCGTGCGAAAGTCGCGATAGCCGGAAAAACCCAGCTTCTTGGCGATCTTGACCACCATCGCCTCCGAGACACCGGCCTCCTCGGCGATCTGCTTGAGCGGTATGGTCTCGTCGAAGCCGCGCCGTCCGAATACGGTTTCAACCACCTTCGCCTCGAGCGGCGTCAGATGCGGCATCATCATGCGAATGCGCGGTCCTACTGCTTTCAGGTCCAGCCCGGTCAAGGTCATCCACGTCCCCTCGTCACGCGATCGATAAGCATCGCGGCGAGGATTATAAGGCCAGTTGCCAGGAGCTGATAGAAGGACTGCACGTTCATCAGCGTCAGGCCGTTGCGCATGCTGCCAAGAATGACGGCACCCAGGATGGTGCCGACGACGCTGCCCTTGCCGCCCATCAGCGAGGCACCGCCGATCGCCGCCGCCGCTATGGCGTCGAGCTCCCAGAGATTGCCGAGAATGGGCTCTGCGGCACCCAGCCGGCCGATCAGGATCTGCGCGGCAAGCGCTGCCAGCAGGCCCGAGATCATATAGGCGGCGATCTTGGTGCGGGCGATCGGCACGCCGGCTATGTAGGCCGCCTCCTCATTGCCGCCGACGGCAAGCAGATATTCGCCAAACGGCGTCTTCTTGAGGATGATCCAGGCAATCAGCGCGACCACGGCCACGATGATGACCGCCAACGGCAATCCGAACAGCGAGCCATTGAAGATGGCACGAAAGCCGGCAGGCAGGCCGAGCACCGGATTGCCGCCGGTATAGATCAGCGCCAGCGCCCGGGAGGTGCTGAGCGTTCCCAGCGTGACGATGAAGGGCTGCAGCCCGACATAGGCGACCAGCACGCCGTTGAGCAGTCCGCAGGCAAGGCCGATGGCGAAGCCGGCGGCGATGGCCAGCGGAAACGGCACACCGGCAACCAGCATCGAGGCCGAGATGACCGCCGAAAGGGCTGCCGTCGGCCCGACGGACAGGTCGATGCCGCCCGAGATGATGACCAGCGTCATGCCCAACGCCAGGCAGGCATTGATGCTCGACTGCTGCAGGATGTTGATCAGGTTACGCTCGGCAAAAAAGCCGGGGACCAGCGCCCCGAAGACGGCAAGGATCACCACCAGGCCGATCAGCGTGCCGGCGTCGCGCACGGAAAACCGGTGCAGGAAATCTGCCCTTGGGCGCGCTGCTGTGTGTTGGGTTATATCGGTCATCCGCTGGTCCTGTCCGTTATGCACCGGCCCGATGGCCTTGCGCCTTGCCGGCCTCAATCTCCGTTTGGGGTATGGCGTGCGCGGCGATCGCGTGTTCGCTGAGACTTGCGCGGCCCAGTTCGGCGGCGACCGTGCCGTCGCGCATGACCAGCACGCGATCGGCGAGCCGGATCACCTCGGGGAGTTCGGACGACACGACGATTACCGAATGGCCTTCGCCGGCGAGTTCCTCGATCAGGTGGTAGATCTCCGCCTTGGCGCCGACATCGATGCCGCGCGTCGGCTCGTCGAACAGAAGGATCCGCGTTCCCGCCGCCAGCCAGCGGCCGATGATCGCCTTCTGCTGGTTGCCGCCGCTGAACAGGCGGATCGGCCGGTCGAGCAGGAACGGCCTGAGATTGACTCGCTTCATCTTCTCGGCTGTCACGCGCTTCAGCCGGCGATGGTCGATGAGGACGCGCGGCGCGAACACGCCCATCGAGGCCAGCGCCATGTTGCTGGAGATCGACCGCAACGGCACGATGCCTTCGCGCTTGCGCTCCTCCGGCACCAGGCCGATGCCGGCCGCGATCGCGTCGCGCGGACTGGAAAGCTTTACCGCCTTGCCGTCGATCTCTATTGCGCCTGATGAGGCCCGGTCGGCGCCGGCCAGCAGCCGCAGCAGTTCGGTGCGGCCGGACCCGACCAGGCCGGCAATGCCCAACACCTCGCCGCGATGCAGGTCGAACGAAACGTCACAGACCTTGGTTGCCGAGGCGAGGCCACGCACGCTCAGCCTGATCTCGGGGGAAGCATGCGAGCGGTGTTGTTCCTGGGCAAGCTCGCGGCCGACCATCATCGAAACGACGGCCTTTTCCGACATCTGCGCGAGATCGACGGTTTCGACCACAACGCCGTCGCGCATGACAGTGGCGCGCTCGCAGATGCCGAACACCTCGTCCAGCTTGTGCGAGACATAAACGACGGCGACACCGTCGCGTGCCAGACCGGCAATGACTTCCGCCAGCCGTTCGAACTCGCTCGGCGTGAGGCTCGACGTCGGCTCGTCCATCGCCACGATCCTGGCGCGGTCGAGCAGCGCCCGGGCAATCTCGACGATCTGCCGCTGCGCCACCTTCAGCGAGCCAAGCGGGGCTGCCGGATCGATGGTCGGGTCGATGGCGGCCAGGGCTTCCGCAGCGCGGCTTTCCTGCTCGCGCCGTGCGACGAAGACGCCGCCGCGCGTCAACGGATGGCCGAGAAACATGTTCTGGGCGACGCTGAGGCGTGGCACCTGCTGTAATTCCTGATGGATCATCGCCACGCCGGCGGCGCGCGCCGCGACCGGGTTGTTCAGCGTCACCGGTTTGCCGTCGATCAGCACGCTTCCCGCCGTCGGCCGGTAGACGCCTGACAGGATGCGCAGCAGCGTCGATTTGCCGGCGCCGTTTTCACCGAGCAGGCCATGGATCTCGCCGGCGCCGACCGAAAAGGACACATCGCTCAGCGCCCGCACGGCCGGAAACACCTTGGAAATGCCCTCGAATTGCAGCCGGGAGATGACTGACATTGCTTCGGTTCTCCAGGCAAGGTGCCGACCCAAGGCCGGCACCCGCCGGCCCTGCTCTACTGGCCCGCTGCCGCGTCCTCGAGCAGCGCCTTGCGCACGGCGTCGCCGGCGCCGGAGTAGCGGTCGGCATTGTCCTTGGTGATCAGCGCCTGCGGCGTGGCGACGACGCGCGGCAGCTTCTGCCCGGCCACCAGTCGCAGCGCCGATTCCAGCGCCACCTCGCCGGTCAGCACCGGGAACGAATCGACGGTGCCGGTCAGCTCGCCGGCGCGGATCGAGGCGTAGGCGTCGGAAATCCCGTCGGTGCCGAACACGGCGACCTTGTCCTTTAGGCCGGCGGCCTTGACCGCTTCGACGATGCCCAGCGCCATGCCGTCATTGTTGGCATAGAAGCCGATCAGATCGGGGTGCTGCTGCAGGATGTTGGTGGCCGCGTCGTAGGAGGTCTGGCGATCCCAGTCACCGGGGACGCTGGCGACGACGTCGAACTTGCCGGCTTCGGTGATGGTGGTCTTGAAGCCGTCGGTGCGCTGGACGGCGGCGTAGACGCCGGCCTGGCCTTCGACGATGGCGACCTTGCCGCCATCCGGCCGGTTCTTGATGAACCATTTGGCGACGCGCACGCCGTTGTCGCGCTGGACATTGCCGACATAGTGCTCGGCCTGCGGGATGACCGCGTCGTTGACGTTGACCACCGGCACATTGGCTGCCTTGGCCTGTTCCATGATCGGCTGCAGGTTGGAGTCGGTCTGCGGCGAAACGAGCAGCACGTTGTAGCCTTGCGTGACCAGGCCTTCGGCGATGGTGAGCTGGCCGAGCTGGTCGCCCTCGCTCTGCGCCGCCTGGTAGACCACGGGCACGCCGGTGCGGTCGCCGAACGACTTGTAGCCCTCTCCCAGCGAGCGCCAGTATTCATTGGTCAGCGTCTTGGAGACCGCACCCGCCTTGGTACCCTCGGGCAGCTTGGGGAAGGCCCCGAACTTGGCCTCGAGCTGCGACCAGTCGATGCGATCCTTCTCGGTGTCGGAATTGAGCGGCGCGAGGTCTGCGGAAAACACCGAGCCGATGGACAGCGCCATCAGGCCAGCGGTAGCGGTGGCAAGCAGAAATTTCATGGTCCTTCCTCCCTTGTTGAACGGAATATGCGGCCGGGCCTCAGCTGTCCGGGCCGAGCATGGCTTCCTGGATAATGGCTTGCGACGCGATCGCGTCCTGACGGTCGACGGCGGCTGACATGCGGTTGTCCCCGTCCAGCCGATCGACGACGCGCAGCATGCGCTTGACAGTCGCGATGTTGACTTCGCATTCGTGGACCGGGTCGAGCCCGGTCATATCGGGAAACGTGTCGAAGTAGATGGCGCCGGCGTAGCCGTCGCGGCGGATCTGGCGCAGCAGCTCGATCGTCTGCAGCGTATGCACGGCCCCGACCATCAAGCCGTCGTCGCGCTTGGCATAGCCATCGTTGAGGTGCACGCCGAGCAGCTTGCTGTGCCGTGCCACGAGCGCAGCGGCGAAAGCCGGCTGCTCGTCGGCGTAGAGCACATGGGCGAAATCGAGCGTCACGCCGAGATTGGGCAGGCCGATCTCGCGGATCGCCAGCAACGTCGTCGCCGCATCGGGCATCAGGCTGTAGGAGCGCGGCTCGTTGGGTTTGTATTCAAGGCTGATCTGGCAATCGGGGTCATGCGCCGAAACTTCACGAATTCCATCGATTTCGTGTTGCCAGAGCGTCACATAATCGGCCTGGAAAGCATAATCGAAGCCATCCTGCCCGAGCCACAGCGTCATCAGGCTGGCGCCAGCCTCGCGCGCGGCGTCGATCCCGGCCTTGGTCATGTCGATGGCCTCGCGGCGAACGGCCGGATCCGGATTGGTGAAGGCGCCGAGCTTGAAGGCCGGGTTGGAGTAGTAGCGCATGGCGAAACCATTGATGGAAAGCCCGAGATCGCCGAGTTTGCGCGCCATTTCCGCAGGATTTTCATCGACATGGTCGGGAAAGTTGAGGTCGAGATCGGTCAACTCTGCAACCTTCGCCGCACGTGCCGCCATTTGCAGCATGGACGGTTTGCCGACAAGATCGGGCCACTCGGCCTGTGGCCGCGAGGCAAAGGAATTGAGGCGGGTGGCGAAACGGCAGACTGTCATCGGTGACCTTTCATCGTCATGACTTCACATAAAAACGATCATTTGTAAAGTTGCTAATTGTGTTCTCGGCGGCGGCGGATTCGCCATGCCCAGCCAGTTGCCACCACGCTGGGACAAGCAAGCGCGGCACTGTCACGCAAGTATCATGTTCGCGTCCTAGATCGCTTCTCCGAAGGCTTTCGCGGCATCCTCGATGCGACGCGGCGCTTTTCGGGCCCCGGCAGCTTTGTCTCAAAAGAGGATATCCATGAAAAACCTGCACCGAACCGCGTCCCTCGCCGTCGCGCTGGCGATGTTCACCGCCTTGACGCCGGCCTTGGCTGAAAACGCCGCGACCGTCGGCGGCGTCAGCTTCGTCAACAAGGGCCTGGTCGGTGTCGGCCGCATCCCGGCCAGCCAGAAGGACAAGTTCGGCGAGACGTTTGGCTCGGGCTCGGGCATGTCGATCGACGCTGCCGGCTGGACGCATGGCGCCGATGGCTATAAGGGCTCGTTATGGCTGCTGCCGGATCGCGGCTACAATGTCGTCGGCACCACCGATTACCGTCCGCGCCTCAACACGATCGCCATCGAGTTCGCCCCGATCGCGCCGGGTGCGGCACCGGCCACCGGCCAGGAACAATCGGGCCTCAAGGCGACGCTTGCCGACACCATGCTTTTGACCGACGACAAGGGTACCGACGCAACCGGCCTCGATCCGCTCAACGGCGTGCGTGCCGCGACAGACGACATGCCGATCCTGCCCGAAGCCAACGGCAAGCTCGCGCTCGATAACGAAGCGATCGCGCGGCTGCCCGACGGCACGCTGTTCATCTCGGACGAATACGGTCCGAACATCTACCGCTTCTCCGCCGATGGGCGTCTGATGTCGGCAACGCAGCCGCCGGCGGCGCTTGTCCCGATGCGTCACGGGACGCCAAACTTTGCTTCCAACAATCCGGGACCTGGTGCGGCAGACCCCGATCCGAAGGATCCCGAAACTGGCCGCCAGAACAACCAGGGCCTCGAAGGCATGGCGCTGACGCCCGACGGCAAGTTCCTGATCGCCGTGCTGCAGTCGGCACCCAGACAAGATGGCGGCGATTCCGCCTCGACGCGCCAGAACACGCGCGCGCTGGTCTACGATGCCTCGGATCCCGGCCAGCTCAAGCTCGCGCATGAATATGTCGTGCCGCTGCCGGTGTTCACCGATGCCAAGGGCAAAACCAAGATCGCCGCGCAGAGTGAAATCGTGGCGCTGTCGGACAAGACCTTCCTGATGCTGGCGCGCGACAGCGGCAACGGCCAGGGGCTGAAGGGCGACACCTCGCTCCATCGCGAGATCAGCGTCGTCGATGTGTCGGCGGCAACCGATATCGCCGGCACAGAGTTCGACAAAGACAAGCCGCTGGCGCCCAAGGGTGAACTCGATCCATCGGTGACGCCGGCCAAGCTGACGCCGTTCATCGACATCAACGACAAGAGCGAGCTCGGCCGCTTCGGGTTGCACAATGGCGCGCCGAACGACCGCAACAACCTTTCGGAGAAATGGGAGGCGATGTCGGTGGTGAGCGTCTTCGATCCAAAGCTGCCCGACGACTATTTCCTGTTCGTCGCCAATGACAATGACTTCCTCACGCAGGACGGCTTCCAGGTCGGCGCGGCCTACAAGGCCGAGGATGGCGCCGATGTCGACACCATGTTCCTGGTCTATCAGGTCACGCTCCCAAGCCTCGCCAAGAAGTAGCGGCACCCATACAGGCGGACGCGCCGAACGCGTCCGCCTGAGCTGGCGCGATTGAGCGGTCGTGCCCTTCAGTTGCGGCTCGCCCGCGCAAGGACGGTGTCCTGGTGCGTTGCAAAACCTGCGACTGACGATCCAGTCGAAGGCACTTACCTCAACATCTCCGCGTCCTTTGGCACGCCGGCATCGATCGGCTCGGCCGTCCTGTTCGACACGGCGGCGATCTTCCCGGCGGCCGACAGGTTCGGGCGCACGAAGACCGGCGCGACGCCGTCGACGCGGCTGTAGAGGTCGATAATGTCCTGATTCATGAAGCGCACACAGCCGGACGAAGCGTTCTTCCCAATGGAATCCCACTCCGGTGTGCCGTGCAGCCGATACATCGTGTCCTTGCCGTCGCGGAAGAGATACAGCGCGCGGGCGCCAAGCGGGCTCTGCGGGCCGGGCGGCATGCCGTCCTTGTATTTCGCCAGTTCCGGCCGGCGTTGGATCATTTCCGGCGGCGGCGTCCAGACCGGCCACTTCTTCCTCGCCTGAACCACGGCGCTGCCGGTCCATCCGAAACCGGCCTTGCCGAGGCTGACGCCATAGCGAATTGCCTTGCCGCCGCCGCGCACCAGATAGAGGAAGTGCTCGGAGATATCGACGACGATCGTGCCTGGTTTTTCTCCGGTCGGATCGGACACGATTTGGCGAACGAATTTCGGATCGATCTTGGCTACCGGGATTGCCGGCAGTTGATAGCCCTCATCGACGCGCGCGGCATACATGCTTGCGGCATCGCCGAAAGCCGGATCGCTTGGCGCCGCGGTCACCGGCGGCGCTGCCACGTCCGTCGTGGTGCACGCCGAAAGAGCCACGGAGGCCGCGCCCAGAGCGGATGCACCAAGAAACGCGCGCCGGTTCAGGCGCTCAAAAAACAACGGAATATCGGACATGAGCCCCCCGGCTTGCCCTGAGATCCAGGAAATGCGGTCCCACGCGTCCGTGATCAATATCCGATTCCGGAAGCTTTGAGAACATGCTTAGATCAAGGCACGCCAGGCGGAATTTGCAGCGCCGCATCGACCCGTTCCGTTAAATCGGCAATCATTGCGGACCGGACTCAAGACAAGCCTTCGCCGAGTTGCCTGCCATGGATGACAACATGCCCGCGCGCCGGCGGACCGGCGACCTCACCAGTGGGCCTATCCCGCGCACCCTTCTACTGTTTGCCCTGCCGGTGCTCGGCTCCAATGTGCTGCAGTCGCTCAACGGCTCGATAAATGCCGTGTGGGTCGGCCGTTTCCTCGGTGAAGCGGCGCTGACCGCCACGTCCAATGCCAACCTTGTGCTGTTTCTCATCCTCGGCACCGTCTTCGGCATCGGCATGGCGGCGACCATCCTGGTCGCGCAATCCGTCGGCGCCCGCGATCTGCCCGAAGCCCGGCGCATCGTCGGCACCAGCGCCACCTTCTTCTTCCTCGTCTCGGTGGTGTTCGCGGTCTGCGGCTGGATCTGGGTCGATGCGATCCTCGATGCGCTCGGCACGCCGGCCGATGCGTTGCCGCTGGCGCGCTCCTATCTGCGCATCATCTTCCTCGCCGTGCCGATGATGAACCTGCTGTCCTTCGTCATGACGGTGCTGCGCGGCGCCGGCGATTCGCGCACGCCTTTCCTGTTCATGGCGCTGGCCGTCGTGCTCGACGTCGTTTTGAACCCGTTGCTCATCCTCGGCATCGGCCCGTTCCCCGAACTCGGCATCGCCGGCTCGGCCACCTCGACGCTGATCGGCCAGACGGTAAGCGTGGTTGCCATCCTGATCGTGCTTTATGCGCGCAAGCACCCGCTGCGGCTGGCCGGCGCTAATCTCGCTCTGCTGCGGCCGGACCCGGCGCTGCTGCGCATTGTCGTCTTCAAGGGCGTGCCGATGGGCCTGCAGATGATCGTCGTTTCGGCTGCGGCGCTGACGGTGATGGGCATGGTCAACTCGTACGGCTCGCAGGTTGCAGCTGCCTACGGCATAGCCGCACAGCTCTGGACCTATATCCAAATGCCGGCGCTCGCCATCGGCGCCGCGGTGTCGTCCATGGCGGCGCAAAATGTCGGCGCCGGGCGCTGGGACCGGATTGGACGCATCGCCACCTCCGGCGTCGGCTTCAACCTTGTGCTCACCGGCATGCTCGTCGCGCTGCTGTTCGTATTCGATCGCGCGGTGCTCAGCCTCTTCCTTGGCAGCGACAGTGCAGCAATCGAGATCGCCACTCACATCAACAAGATCGCATCGTGGTCCTTCATCCTGTTCGGCATCACCATCGTGCTCTTCGCCACCGTGCGTGCCACCGGCGCGGTGATGCCGCCGCTGATCATCCTGGTGATCTCGGTGCTGCTGGTGCGCACCAGCTTCGCCTATTTCTTCCGAAGCGTGATCGGCGAGGAAGCTCTGTGGTGGAGCTTTCCGGCTGGCTCTATAACCTCGCTCGTGCTGGCCGCGGCCTATTATCGCTTCGGCCGCTGGCGCAGCCTGCACATGATCGAGAGCCGGCCGGCTGCCGGCGAACCGCCGGATACCGGCCTCGGCGTACCGCGCCAGCGCGCGCATCTTTCGCCCGAGACACCGAACGGCTGAAAGGTCGGCTCAGCGCGCGTATTTCGCGCCAAACCCGAGAGCGACCAGGGAAAAGACGACAATCATGCCGGCAAAGGCCAGGCTTGCCACGGTCGCACCTGCCACCGTCGACAGAACGCCGATGCCGATGACCGGCAGCGCGTTGCCGCAAAAACAGCAGATGAAGAAGGCCGAGACGACTTCGGCGCGCCGGTCCGCCGGCGCGATCTCGTTCACCACTTGCAAGCCGCCGCGATAGCCGAGCGCTGCCGCCACGCCGCACAAGGCGGTCCCGGCAATCATTATGGCCATCGAGGCGAAGACCTGCGCCGCAACAATCAGCGCGACGGTTGGGATCATCAGCGCGAGCGCCGCGAACATCGCGGCTCGGCTCGAAAGACGTGCTGTCGCTACAATGGTGGCGGCCGTCACGATTGCCAATTCAAAGAACAGAGCGCCGGCTTCGGCATGGTTGGTTACCTGCAGTTGCTGCGCCAAAATGCTCGGTGCGAGTGCTGCATAAAAGCCGACCAGCGCCATTGCGCCAAAGCCGGTCACCGCCGGCGCAACGAAACTTGCGCGGATGTCATCGGGCACGGAAAGCCGCGGTCGCATCGAAACGTCAGCCAGTTTCCCTGGCCGCGAAACGGTTTCCCGCGTGCGCCAGACCAGCAGGGTTACAGTCGCGAGCATCGCCAGGTAGACGACGAATGTCAGCCTGAGCGGCCAGGGCGCGTATTCGGCGAGCAACCCGGCCCCCAGCGCACCGAGGCCGAGGCCGAGAAAATTGGTGCTGGTGGCAATCGTCGCCGCCTGTGACTTGTCGTCGGTCGGGAGCAATTCGGCGAGCCAGGCGGTGCCGGTGCCCGCGCCGACGCCGATTCCCAGTCCGCTCAGAATTCGGGCGATGTCGAGCCAGGCGACATTTTCGGCGAACAGGAAAACCACCGCGCTGACGACGGCCACCGCTATCCCGGCCAATGCCATTGGACGGCGCCCGATGACATCGGACACACGCCCCAACATCAGCAGCGCCGCCAGATTGCCGATGACATAGACGGCGTAGACCAGCGTCAAAGTGATCTGCGAGAAGCCGAAGAGCTGCTTGTAGATGATGTAAAGCGGCGTCAGCGCCGTGCTGCCGGCGAAAAGAGCCGCAATCATGGCGGCCACGGCGGCCGCTGCAGCGCGGCCGCCGAGTTCGTAATCGCGCGTCATGACTTGAGCGTGAGCGGTCATTTTTCGACCTTTGATAGCGTGATATTCGGGACCTGACACTCTAACGCCGTTTTCGCGTCAGCCGTTCCCCTCCCCCTTCTTGCTCCTGACAACTTGGCTTGCTCCTGACAACTTGGGCAGCTTTTGCCGATAGCGCCGAGTGATATCCTCTTCTAACGTCAGAGGATTGTCAGGGGAGATTCATGGGCAAGGGACGAGTCGAGGCATTCACCGATGGCGTGGTCGCCATCATCATCACCATCATGGTGCTGGAATTGAAGGTGCCGCATGGCGAGGATTTTTCCGCGCTGGCACCACTCTGGCCGATCTTCCTCAGCTATGTGCTGTCCTTCATCAATGTCGGCATCTACTGGAACAATTTGCACAACATGTTCCATACCGTGCAGCGGGTCGACGGCCGCGTGCTGTGGGCGAACCTCAACCTGCTGTTCTGGCTATCGCTGATGCCGGCGACGACAGCCTTCATGGGTGAGAACCATTTCGCGCCGGTGCCGGTTGCCGTCTATGGCGTCGACCTGGCGCTCTGCGCCATCGGCTTCAACATCCTCACCATGGCCCTGCATCGACTGCACGGCAACGAGACTCTCTTCGCCAGGGCGTTGGGCAATGACCTCAAGGGAAAGATCTCGCTGGTCCTCTATCTTTCCGCCATCGCGCTGACCTTCGTCAATCACTGGATCGGTGTCTCGATCTATGTCCTGGTGGCGATGATCTGGTTCGTGCCGGACAGGCGCTTCGAGCGGCTGATCGAGAAATAGGCCCCGTCTAGCCTCGCATTGCTTTCAGCTTTTCCGCTACCGAAGCGGCAAGGTCGGCGTAGCGCTCCTCCAGCCGCTCGGCCGCCTTGATCACTGAAAAATCATGGCCGAATTTTTCCAGCGCCATGCGCAGCTTTTCGACGAATTCGGCCTGTTTTTCGAGCGCCGAAAACAGCGTCATAACTTGCGCTTCGCTGATGTCGGGATTGGCGAGCATTTGTGGCACCTCGCGGCTCATCTGGTCGCCGGTGGCGGTCTGTTCTTTCAGGATCTCGATCCAGTCGGTCAATCGTCAGGTCTCCTTTTTCGATATCAGCATGCGCAGCGCCCGCCGATGCGGTCAACCCGAAGATGCCGGTACCGGCTTGCGCGAGCCTCTTTCCGCGCTAAGTTCGCCGCGGCCAGAACAGGAGAAAATCATGACCACCGACGCCGAGATCCAGACCGCCCTGCCCGCACTTGCCTCCGGCAATGTCGCCGTCATCACCGGCGCGGCCAGCGGCATCGGCCTTGCCGCGGCCAAACGGCTGGCGGCGATGGGCATGAACATCGTGTTGGTCGATATTGGCGGCGCACGCCTCGATGAGGCCCGACGCGCCGTCGCCGCCATCGCCGGCGACAGCGCCGTACTTGCCGTCGCCACCGATGTCTCGAAGGCCGACGAACTCGACCGGCTGGCCGAAAGGACATTCGGCGCCTTCGGCGACGTATCGCTGCTGATGAACAATGCCGGCGTCGGCAACAATCCCGGCAAGCCGTGGGAGAACCGCGACGCCTGGAAACGGCTGCTGGATATCAATTTCTGGGGCGTCGTCCATGGCGTCGAGGCCTTTGCGCCGCGCATGCTGGCGGCGGGAAAGCCGGGCCTGATCGTCAACACCGGCTCCAAGCAAGGCATCACCACGCCGCCCGGCAACCTCGCCTACAACGTTTCCAAGGCGGGCGTGAAGACCTATACCGAAGGCCTGGCGCACGCGCTGCGCAACGAGCCGGGCGCCAGTGTCGCGGCGCATCTGCTTATCCCCGGGTTCACTTTTACCGGCCTGACCGAAGGTGCGACCGAAAAGCCGGCCGGCGCCTGGACCGGCGAGCAGGTCATCGACTTCATGCTGGCCTCGCTACTGCGTGGCGATTTCTACATCCTGTGTCCCGATAACGAGGCGACCCGGTCCATGGACGAAAAGCGCATGGGCTGGGCGATTGGCGACCTCATCGAGAACCGCCCTGCCCTGTCGCGCTGGCACCCGGACTACAAAGATGCTTTCGCGGCATTCATGACACGCACCGCATGATCCCGAACCGAAGATCACCGTAGCAAAGAATCGGATCCGATCTTCGCAGGTATGCGCCGGACCTTTATATCACGCCGCCGCGTGCTTCTTCGTGTTCCGCTTCTTCGCCATGGCTTTCTCGGCTGCCAACTCGGCAAGCTTCTGATCATGCCGCTTCGCTGCCTGTTCGCATTTCTTGCGGATCTCTTCGACCTCGGTCTCAGTCAGGTGTTCGATACCGATGAAGGTGTTCTGGGCTGTGCTGACCCGGATCAATTCGTCGAGCTTCGCCTGGATCGCAGCGCCATCGCGGTTCTGGGTGTTCTGGATGAGAAACACCATCAGGAAGGTGACGACCGTCGTGCCGGTGTTGATGACGAGCTGCCAGGTGTCCGAAAAGCCGAACATCGGCCCGCTTGCCGCCCAGACGACGATGATCAGGAAACAGACGGCAAACGTCGGCGGCAGGCCGGCAAAATGGGCGACGTTGTTGGCGATCCTGGTGAAAAGCTTCTCAATCATTCAAACTCCCTCAACAGCCGGGCGACGAACCCGGACGGAAGCCGAGTTCATTGTGTCTGCAGAAACAGTTGGCAGCCGCTCCTGGTTCCCTCGCGGCGGAAGGTCGCGGGTACATTGTTGGAGGAGCAGATCGCGCAGGCCGTCGGACCGCTTGCAGATAGCCCGAACTCAGGCGGCGTCGTTTTCCCAGCGGTCGAGGAAAGCCTCGATGGGCAAGGCCTGCATGTCGGGGACTGCCCTGGCCAGTTTCTCGAGCGGCCAGTCCCACCAGGCAAGCCGTTCGATCCGGGCCGCAGTTTCCGCGCTGAAGCGCTGCCGCACTGGCCTGGCCGGAACGCCGGCGACGATTGCATAGGCCGGCACGTGGCGCGTCACCACCGCGTTGGCACCGACGATCGCGCCGTTGCCGATCACTACGCCAGGCATGATCACGGCGCCATGGCCGATCCAGACATCATGGCCGATGCTGACGGCTTTCGCCCGCCGCCGGTCGCGGAACGCCTGATCGACACCCAGCCAGCGGAAATACTCGTTGGGCCGATAGCTGATCTTGTGCTGCGTCAGCCGCTCGACCGGATGCTCCAGCGCATTGATGCGGCTGTTGGCGGCGATCGAGCAGAATTTGCCGATCGTCGTATAGATCGCCTCGGCGTGGCGCTCGAAGTAGGAAAAGTCGCCGACCGTCACCTCGCGCAGGATGACCCGCTCGCCGATCGACGCGTAGCGTCCAAGCTTGCACGCCTTCAGCTCCGCCGTCGGATGGATGCGCGGCTCGGGATCTTTCAGGACAAGGTGTTCGGGACGGTCCATGCGCGCGCTTTACGCCCGCGCGCATAGTCTCGCAAGCCGAGTGCAGCGCCGCGCATCCGTTTGGACGCGCCAAGGACCCTGTAGCACCTTCAGTCTCTATTTCGGCTTGCCGCTGGTCCACACCACGTTCTGGCCGTAGAGCGGCACGGTGGTGACCGACATTTTTGCCGAGCCATCCTGCACCTGGCGTGAATGCGACAGGTAGATCAGGGTCTCGTTGGCCTTGTCGTAGATGCGGTTCACCACCTGCTTTTTCCAGATCAGGCTGATGCCTTGCTTGAACACCTCCTCGCCGGCCTCGCTCATGTCGATGTCGCCAATGGTGATCGGCCCGGTCTGGCGGCAGGAGATCGAGGAATCGGACGGGTCCTCGAACCAGTTGCCTTTCTGCAGGCGGTCGATCACGCCACGGTCGAAATAGGAGACGTGGCAGGTCACGCCCTCGACCTTCGGATCCTTGATCGCCTCGACGATGATATCGTTGCCGAGCCAATCGACGCCGACCTTGCCGACTTCCTCGGCGGCGGCCGCGCCGGCGCCAATGACAAGGCATGCGGCTAACGCGCCGCCAATCAGTTTTCGCAAAGAGGCCTCCTGCGGTTCGAATTTTGCCGACCTCAGGTGGGACGAACGGCAGCGCTTTGCAAGCAGATCGCCTCCCACAGGATTGCCGGTTGCGGCAACGCGACATCTTTGCGTCGGCACGACCGAACCGCTAAGAGTGTTCGCCAAGCCAGGGCCTTCACGGCGCCAACCCGGCGCCCGATGGAATAACGACGGACTTTCACTGATGATGCGTTCAATTCTGGTCGGTATTCTCGTCCTGATGGCCGCCGGAATCGGCTGGCTCACCTTCGACTGGTACCGCGGACATTATGGCGGCGAGCCGTTCGGAGCACCGTTCACGCTGGTCGACCAGAAGGGCGCGCCGGTCACCGAAGCCGCGTTTCGCGGCCACCCCAGCGTCGTCTTCTTCGGCTTCACGCACTGTCCGGAAGTCTGCCCGACCACGCTTTTCGAGTTGGCCGGCTGGCTGAAGACGATGGGCGACGACGGCAAGAACCTGCGTGCCTATTTCGTTACGGTCGACCCGGAGCGCGATACGCCCGAAATCATGAACACCTATGTCAGCAATTTCTCCGATCGCATCCTCGGCATATCAGGCGATCCCGACAAGGTCCACGCCATGGCCAAGTCCTTCGGCATCTACTGGAAGAAAGTCGACACGAGCGACGGCGACTACACGATGGACCACACTGCTTCGGTGCTGCTGCTCAACGCCAAGGGCGATTTCGCCGGCACCATTGCTTATGGCGAAAGCCCGGATGCCGCCATCGCCAAGCTCAAACGGCTGGCGGCGGAAGGTTGACATATCCGGTAATGACGCAGACGCGTTTGTATTTCACCGCGGGCAAGATCGAGGCTGATCGCATCTTCGCGGCGCTCGGTGCGGCATTCGACGATGAGGGCCTGCCGATTGCGGTGCTCGAGGTCGACGAGGACCGCGACATCCACGAAGTATCGCTCTATGCCGACGACGACGTCGATGCGGTCGAGGCGCGGCTTAGGGACATCCTTGCCGGACTGTCGCTGTCGAAACCGATAGCGCGCGAAGCGCTGCCCGACATCGACTGGGTGGCGCGCTCGCTGGAGGGATTGAAGCCGGTGCGGGCCGGGCGCTTCTTCGTCCATGGCGCGCATGACCGCAGGAAGCGCCACAGCGGCGAGCTCGCCATCGAGATCGAGGCCGGCCTTGCCTTCGGTACCGGCCATCACGGCACCACCGCCGGCTGCCTCGAAATGCTGGAGCAGGTCATACAGCGCGAGCATCCGCGCAACGCGCTCGACCTTGGCACCGGCAGCGCGGTGCTCGCCATCGCAGCGGCCAGGCTCGCGCATATACCGGTGCTGGCGACCGACATCGACCCGGTCGCCGTCAAGGTGGCCGCCGCCAATGCGCGGCTGAACCAGGTCAAGGGGCTCATTGAAACGGTGGCGGCGCCCGGTTTTCATCATCCGATCTTTGCCGCGCGTGCGCCCTTCGACCTGATCGTCGCCAACATATTGGCGCGGCCGCTGATGCGTCTGGCGCCGCAAATGGCCGGACATATCGCGCTCGGTGGCTCGATCGTTTTGTCGGGCATCCTCGAGCGCCAGCGCGATGCGGTAATCGCGGCCTATGTCGGCCAGAAATTCCGGCACGTCCGCACCTTGCACCGCGGGGGCTGGGTGACGATTCACCTCAAGCGCTGAGGCGCAGCGCCTTCAACGCAAGCCGGAATCAACTCGGACCTAGCGCGAGTTCGCCGCTTTCTTCAGCTGTTCGCGATCGTAGCCGTGAGCTTTCAGCGTTTCGTCGTCAAAGCCAAGCAGAACGCCGCTCACATACCGGCTCGCTTCGCGCTGGCGAGCTTCGATCAGCGCTTTCACAGCGTTTCTGAAAAATCCGCGTCTACGTGAAATCGTGGACATGACGGTCTCCTTTGCAGGGCAATAGGACTCTTTCCTCCACGTGAAGAAGGTAAGCCTTGCTGACGCTTTTTGAAATCGCCGATTCTGCATGGCCTCCATGCGCAAAGAGACACGCAGCAACCGGGAATGATCGTTCCGAAAATCGATTCCGATTTTCGAGGTCATGCGCTACGGTCGCGCCAGCATTCGAGGAGAGCCGACATGTTCCAGACCTTCGATTCCGCCGGCGATCCGGCCGTTGGCAAGCCGCGCGTGGCAATGCTGCGCCAATGGTTGGCGGCGAACGGGCTGGATGGCTTCATTGTGCCCCGTGCCGACGAGCACCAGGGCGAATATGTCGCCGATCGCTCGGCACGGCTGAAATGGCTGACCGGCTTCAGCGGCTCGGCCGGAGTCGCCATTGTGCTTGGCGAGCGCGCCGTCATGTTTGTCGACGGGCGCTACACGCTGCAGGTGCGCCAGGAGGTCGATCTCGACATCTTTTCGATCGAGAGCCTTGTCGACAACCCGCCGGCCAACTGGATCAAGGACAATCTCGGCAAGGGCGTGCGACTTGGTTTCGATCCGTGGCTCCATACGATCAGTGACGTCAAGGCGCTGAAGGCCTCGGCCGAGAAATCAGGCGCGATACTGGTGCCGCTCGAAGAGAATCCAATCGACGCCATCTGGCAGGACCAGCCCGGGCCGCCACTGGGGCCGGTCGAGATCCACCCGATCGGCTTTGCCGGCGAACTGGCCAAGGACAAGCTGGTGCGGCTGGCGGCGGCCACCGAGAAGGACGGCGCCACCCATGCCGTATTGACCGACCCCTCCTCCATTGCCTGGGCGTTCGATATCCGTGGCGGCGACGTACCGCACACACCGCTGGCGCTCGGCTTTGCCGTGCTCGCCGCCGACGGCTCGCATCTGCTTTTCATGGACCAGCGCAAGTTTTCGCGCACCGTCGCGGCCTACCTGACGCAGCTCGCCGAATTGCACGAACCAGGTGAATTCGAAACGGCAATCGTCACCCGGGCCAAGGGCGGCGCAAAAATCGCGCTGGACCCGGTTCTCGCGGCGGACAAGCTCAGAATGCTGGTCGAGGATAATGGCGGCACCGTCATTGCCACGGCCGATCCGGCCCGCATTCCACGCGCAACAAAGAACAAAGCTGAGATCGCCGGCGCACGCGCCGCACATCGCCGCGACGGCGCCGCGGTCGCCAAGCTGCTGTGCTGGCTCGACCGCCAGAAGCCCGGCACGCTCGACGAAATCGCCGTTGTCACAAAGCTTGAGGAGACGCGCCGTCAGACCGGCGAAGAAACGCAGATGCCACTGCGCGACGTATCGTTCGATACCATCTCCGGCGCTGGTCCTAACGGAGCCATCATGCACTACCGCGTCTCCCGCGCCACCAATCGCAAACTGGAGCATGGGGAGCTGTTCCTGCTCGACTCCGGCGGACAGTACCAGGACGGCACCACCGACATCACCCGCACCGTGCCGATCGGCACGCCAACCGAGGAGATGCGCGAGCGCTTCACGCTGGTGCTGAAAGGCATGATCGGCATCTCCATGCTGCGCTTCCCCCAAGGCACGCGCGGCTCCGAAATCGATGCCGTGGCGCGCCTGGCGCTATGGAACCATGGCTGCGATTTCGCTCATGGCACCGGGCACGGTGTCGGCTCCTATCTCGCCGTGCATGAGGGCCCGCAGCGTATCGCCAAGACCGGTACCGAAAAGCTGCTGGCCGGCATGATCGTCTCCAACGAGCCCGGCTATTACAAGGAAGGTTCCTACGGCATCCGCATCGAGAACTTGATTCTGGTGACACCGGCCGAGGCAATCGAGGACGGCGACATCGCCATGCACGGCTTCGAGACACTGACGCTGGCGCCGATCGACAAGCGGCTGGTCCGATCGGACCTTTTAACCCGCGACGAGTTGCATTGGCTTGACGAATACCATGCGCGCGTACTGGCCGAGATCGGACCGATGCTCGACGGCGAAACGCTGGCCTGGCTGGAAAAGACAACCGCGCCGCTGCCGCACGACTTCAAGCAATAGCCGCGGCGGCAACGCCGGTTGACAGGCTTTGCTCCGCAAGCAGTCCCTGCAAAGCGGTGACGTTGGGAGAACCGGCTCCCTTGCGCCAGAACAACACCGTCACGGCATTGTCTTCGTCAGAGGGCAGTTCGTGCAGCTTTAGCCAGCGGCTTTCCGGGAAACCCGAAAGCACGCTTTTCGGCATCAGCGCTATGCCCATGCCAGCCACCACGCAACCAAGGATGGCATGGTATGAACCAAGCTCGATGGTTTTCTCGGCCATGAACCCTCTGCGCGCATACCATAGTTCCAGCCGCTTGCGGTGCGGACAGCCGTGCTCGAAGGCTATCATGGTTTTGGGCATGTCCAGGTGGTCTTCGACCGAAACGCGCGATGCCGCCGAGACAATGACCAGCTGCTCGTGGAATGCGGGCAGCTTTTCGAACGGAACGTCGGCGATCGGCTCGGCGGCGAAGGCTGCATCGAGTTCGCCGGCAAGCATGGCGGTCGCGAGAACCTGCGGATTGCCGGTGCGCAACTGGATTTCCACTTCGGGATAACGTGCGTGATAATCGGCGAGCAGACTAGGAAGCCGTGCCGCGGCCGTGCTCTCCATGGCACCTAGGCGAAGCGTGCCGCGCGGGCGTGGATCGAGCATCGCCGTTCGCGCCTCCTCCGCAAGCGCCAGCAGCCGATCCGCATAGCCGACCAATTTGTGACCGGCCGGCGATACGTGCAGGCGCTTGCCCTCCCGGATAAACAGCTGCACGCCGAGATCCTCCTCGAGCTGCCGGATGCGTGTGGTCACGTTCGACTGCACGCGAAACAGTTTTTCCGCCGCCCTGGTGATTCCGCCCTCGCGCACCACCGTGCGGAAGATGCGCAGATCGGCCAAATCCATACATCTCTCCTGGAGAACATAACGATCTTAATTATTCATTTTAACTGATTATGCCTTTCCCGTAAATCGCCGGTGTAGCTGCCGATCAACACGGCAAACCAGGGGAGATGGAAATGTCGCGTGAGCCCTTCGGCATCCAGTCGACCGATCTAAGTGCATTGACGCCGAAGCAGCGCGAAGCGCTCTATAGCGACGCCGTGCGTCGCGCCCACCAGGAGAGAGCGGAGGCGATCCGGCTGAGCCTGTCGCGGGTCGGTGCGGCAATAGTCGCTGCGGTAAAGCGCATGTATGCTCTCGCCGCCAAAGCAAAAGTCGATCAGCCGACGAGCTGCCGCGCGAGGATCAGCACGGCAGCACCCGCCAGGAACATTGCCATCAGGCCGCCGCGCAGTGAGACAAGGCCGGCAACGATCAAGGTTGCCCATTCCGCCGACCCGGCGCTGAGCGCCGCCGGCGCCACCAGCGTGGTCAACACCGCCGCTGGCACGGCGTTCAGCCCGGCCTCGACGCGCGGATGGATATGCTCGAAGCGGGAGATCACCAGATGACCGCCGATGCGGGTCAGATAGGTCGCGATGGAACCGGCGATGATGATCCACAAGGTCGTGCTCATCGCCGTGCCTCCACGCCGCTGTGGCGGGGCGGCAGGATGACGGCGAGCAGCACGCCGGCCAGTGCGCCGATGGAGACGTGCCAGGGCGAGCCGACCGTTTTGTAGGCAATGATGGAGGCGGCAGCGCTGGCGACGACCACCGGCAGCCACAGCGGCCGCTTGCGGAAGCTCATGACCAGGCCGAGAAAATAGATCGGCAGCAGGAAGTCGATGCCCAGCGCATGGGTGTCGGGAATAAGCTTGCCGAACATCGCGCCGAGCGCGCTTTCGATGACCCAGAACACATAGACCGGCAGCCCAAGGCCCATATACCAGGTGAACCCGACGGTCTCGCCGGCCTCCGCCTTGCGCTCGGCCACCGCGAACTGCGGATCGGTCAACACAAAATAGCCTATCGCCTGCTGCACCAGCGGCCAATGCGCAATGCGCCGGCCGATGCCAGCCGAATAGAGCACGTGGCGAAAATTCACGGCGAAGATCGACAGCACGATCAGCCACGGCGCGACATGCTGGCCGAACAGCTCGATGCCGACCATCTGGCTGGCGCCGCCGAACACCGTTGCGCTCATCAGGAACGCTTCGAGCACGGAAAACCCGTTGTCGACTGCGAGCGCCCCGAACAGCAACGCGAACGGCGCCGACGCCACCACGACGGGCATGCTGAGCCGCACGCCGTCCCAGAAATCGCTTTTCGCACTGTTTTCGGAGATTGCTTCCGCCGACATCGACCGCTCCTCGGGAACGGCCGTATGTAGGGAGGGCGGTCCGGCTTGTCACACCAATTCGCTTGAGGCAAGCGATCAGCGGAAATGATAGCTGAAGCGTCGCGGCAAGCTCGCTTCCGTGCTTAGCGCTGCGAAGCCTTGCCTTCGATCGCCCTGCCCCAGTCGAGCAGCGGTTTTGCCCGTATGACGAAGTCGACGAGTTCGTCGACCAATCCAGCTCCGTAGATATCCGCCGGCTCGATCGCGTGCCGGACGGCAAAATGCCGGTTGCGGATCGCGGTAGCGAGATCGGGCTCGGCGATATGCTCGAAGCCGCGCGGCGTGCGCTTCATGCAGCCGTCCGGGTCGAGCTCGAGGCCGTTCTTCTTCAGCGCCGCGACGAGGCTGCGGAATTCAGCGGGCCGCTTCGCGATCGCATTGCGCAGCGCCAGCAATAGCTCCGGTCCGGGCTGCCACCAGGCAATGGCGGCAAAGCAGCGCTCGAGCCCAATATGGACGTAAAACACGCCCTGTTCCATCTTGGTGCCGTCGGGCGAAAGGATCGCCGACAAATGCCGGTTATAAGGCCGTTTGTCCTTGGCGAAACGCACATCGCGATTAATCCGGAACAGCGACTTCTTGCGGTCGCCGCGCAGGCCGAGCCCCAATGCCATGAAGCGCTCGGAGAGCGTCTCGACCAGATCGCCGAAAGGATCGCGCAGGTCGCGCTCGAAAAGGTCGCGGTTTTCCAAAAACCACTCCCGGCTCTGATGAAAATCCAGCGCCTTGAGGAAGGGAATGGCCTTTTGCCCAAAACCATTGAAGGCAGCAGCCATCACGCGCCCTTGCCGATCCGCTGCAACCAGGTGTCCTCGTCGATCACCTCGATGCCGAATTTGGTCGCGTCCTTCAGCTTGGAACCGGCGCCTGGCCCTGCCACCAGGAGATCGGTCTTCGCGGAAACCGAGCCGGCGACCTTCGCGCCGAGGCGTTCGGCCATCGCCTTGGCCTCCGGGCGCGTCATCTTTTCCAGCGTGCCTGTAAACACGATTGTCTTGCCGGCGACCACACTATCGGCTGAGACGTTCACAATGTACGGCTTCGGATGGACCTGTGTGAGCAGCGCTTCAAGCACGGCGTCGTTGCGTTCATTGCCGAAGAAATCGCGAAGAGCGCCTATCACCGTATCGCCGATGCCGTTGATCGAAGGAAAAACGGTATGTGGATCGGCTGCCGCTGCTGTCTCCTTGCCAATGCGGATTAACTCCTCGATCGTCGAGAAGGTTCGGGCAAGCACAGCGGCCGTCGTTTCGCCGATATGACGAATGCCCAGCGCGAAGATGAAGCGATCGAGTTCCGGTTCGCGGCGAGCGTCGATGGCAGCGAAGAGCTTGTCGAGGCCGTCATAGTTGCGTTCCTCGACGCTCCGTACATTCTTGCGCGTTTTGCCCGATGCGGCCTCGCGCTGCCTGGCCTGCTCCTCCCGTCGCTCCGCCAGCGCCTTGGTGACGGCGGGACGGCGGTCCCGGAGGGTGAAGATATCGGCGGCTGTCTTGACCAACCCGGCATTGAAAAACAGGTCAATGTTTTCAGCGCCCAGGCCTTCGATATCCATGGCGCCGCGCGACACAAAGTGGCGTAATCCTTCCACGGCCTGCGCGGGGCAGATCAGCTCGCCGGTGCACCGTCGGCGGGAATCCTCCTTGCCGGTCTTCTCGTTGATCTCGCGCGTTGCGGGTGAGCCGCAGATCGGACATTTGTGCGGGAATTCGTAGGGCACGGCATCAGTCGGCCGCTTGTCGGCGACGACACTGACGATTTGCGGAATGACGTCCCCTGCCCGCTGGATGACCACCGTGTCGCCGATACGCACGTCATAGCCGTCGCGGATCGGCTGGCCGTTGCTGTCCAGACCCTTGATGTAATCTTCGTTGTGAAGCGTGACGTTTTCGACCACGACGCCGCCGACCGTGACGGGTGCAAGCCGGGCAACGGGCGCCAGCGTACCGGTACGGCCCACCTGAATGTCGATCCTGAGCACGGTTGTCATCGCCTGTTCGGCTGGAAATTTGTGGGCAATGGCCCAGCGTGGTTCGCCAGTGACGAAACCCCATCTGCGCTGCAATTCCAGTTGGTCGACCTTGTAGACGACGCCGTCGATGTCGTAGCCCAGCGATGAGCGCTGGGTCTCGATTAGGTGATAGTGGGCGACCAGTTCCTCGACCGATCTTGCCCGGACCATCAGCGGGCTGACCTTGAATCCCCACTCCGCGAATTTTTGCACGGAATCGTATTGGGTCGGAGCTGGATCCTTTGAAGTATAGCCCCAGGCGTAAGCAAAGAATTTAAGGTTGCGGCTGGCGGTAACTAACGGGTCCTTTTGGCGGAGCGACCCGGCCGCCGTGTTACGCGGATTGACGTAATCCTGGCCGCCTATCGCCGCCGAACGTTGCTTCAGCGCCTCGAATTCCGCGTAGGTCATATAGACCTCACCGCGTATTTCGATGACCTCGGGCCAGTCCGATCCCTTCAAGGTCTTGGGAATATCGGCGATGGTCTTGAGATTGGCGGTGATGTCCTCGCCGACGACGCCGTCGCCGCGCGTTGCTCCCTGCACGAACACAGCGCCTTCATACCGCAGGGAAGCCGATAGCCCGTCGATCTTCGGCTCCGCCGTGAAGGCGATGTTCAGATCCTTGTCGCGGTCAAAGAATCGCCGGCCCCGTTCTATGAAGTCCGCGACGTCCTGGTCGGTATAGGCCTTGGCAAGGCTGAGCATCGGCACCGCGTGGCGCACCTTGGCAAAACCTTCCGCCGGCGGCGCGCCGACCCTGCGTGAGGGCGAATCCTCGCGCACAAGATGCGGGAACCGCTGCTCGATGGCGAGGTTGCGCCGCGTCAGCGCGTCATATTCCGCATCCGTGATTATCGGCGCGTCCTCGCCATGGTAGCGCCGGTCGTGCTCGGCGATCTCCTGCGCCAACCGCTTCAACTCGCTTGCCGCCTCGCTTTCGCTGAGCGAATCGACTGGTTTTTCGTCCATGCACTGCTCCCTCCACGGTGGCGCGACACAATAGAACAGGATTCTCTCATGAGGGAGAGACCAGACACGGAAAATCATTCCTGAACAGCAGGATGGAGCCATACCCTGACTCAGGTCGCGAGCGCCGGAAACGAACTCGCCTGGAGCAATTCCAGGAAAAGTGTGAAACGGTTTTCCGTCCGGAATTGCGCAAACAAAGAGGTAGAGCGGTTCGGCGTTTCCGTGAAACGATAAACCGCTCTAGGCTGCCGCGGTGTTCTCCCGCAGCAGCCGCTCGGCCGCCGCGCGCGCCTCGTCGGTGATGGTGGCGCCGGCGAGCATGCGTGCGATCTCTTCCTGCCGCGCCGCCCGGTCCATCTCGGCGATGCCGGTCGAGACACGGTCGGCCCCGCCTGATTTGGAGATCAGGAAATGCGTCGCCGCGCGCGCCGCCACTTGTGGTGCATGCGTGACCGACAGCACCTGCACGCGTTTCGCCAGCCGCGCCAGCCGCTGGCCAATGGCGTCGGCAACCGCGCCGCCGACGCCGGTGTCAATTTCGTCGAAGACCAAAGTCGGCGCCGACCCGCGATCAGCCAGCGCGACCTTGAGCGCCAGCAGGAAGCGCGAAAGCTCGCCGCCGGAAGCGACCTTCATCATTGGACCGGGCCTGGTGCCGGGATTGGTGCGCACCCAGAACTCGACCTGGTCGATGCCTTCTTCCATGCGGCTCTCGGCATCGCTTTCGATCTCGACGATGAACTCGGCCCGTTCGAGCTTCAGCGCCGGCAGTTCGGCCATTACCGCCTTGGTCAGCCCCACGGCCGCCGCATGGCGACGCGACGATAGCTGGGCCGCCGTAATGTCATAGGCCTGGCGCGCCGCTGCAGCCTGTGTCTCCAGCGCCTGCAGGCGCTCTTCGCCGGCGTCGAGATCGGCAAGGTCGGCCGCCATGGTGTCACGCAATTGTGCCAGGTCGTCGACGGCGACGCTGTGCTTGCGCGAGGCGGCACGCAGCGAAAACAGCCGCTCCTCAGCCTTCTCCAGCCGCTGCGGATCATATTCGGTGGCGCGAAGTGCTGCTTCGACGCCCGACTGCGCCGCGTCGAGCGAAAGCATCGCCTCGTCGAGCGATTTGACGACATCCTCGAGCAGCCCGGGCGCTTCGGTCACCTTGCGCTGCAGCCGCCTAAGCAGGCTGGCCAGTTGCGGCAAGGGCGAGGACGGCCCCGAGAGCACATCCTGCGCATCGTGGATTTCCGAGGCGATCTTTTCCGCTCGCATCATCGCGGCGCGCAGTTCGGCCAGCTCCGTCTCTTCGCCCGGTTGCGGATCGAGCCTGGTCAATTCGGCGACCGCTGCACGCAGATAATCGGCCTCACGGGAAGCTGCCTCGACTTTGGCCCGGTGCCGTGAAAATTCCTGCTCGCAGGTACGCCAATGCCGCCACGCCTCGCCGGTTGCCCGAGCAGCGCCGAGATGGCCACCGAAACTGTCGAGCAACTCGCGATGGGCGCCGGGATCGACCAAAGCGCGCTCGTCATGCTGGCCGTGGATCTCGACCAGCGCACGGCCGATGTCGCGCATCAGCGTCACGCTGGACGGCTGGTCGTTGACGAAAACGCGCGTGCGGCCGTCAGCCGTCTGGACGCGGCGCAGGATGATGTCGCCGTCGTCCTCGATGGCATTCTCGGCAAGCAGCATGCGAGCCGCGTGGTTGCGCGGCACGTCGAACACGGCGATGATCTGGCCTTGTGCCGCGCCATGCCGCACCAGCGAAGCGTCGCCGCGGGCGCCAAGCGCCAGTGACAAAGCGTCGAGCAGGATAGATTTTCCGGCGCCGGTTTCGCCGGTAAGGACCGAAAGGCCGGACGAGAAGTCGATGTCCAGCTTCTCGATCAGAACGATATCGCGGATCGACAGTCTGGAGAGCATGGTGACGCGCCGCTCAGGCGCCGGTGATCAGCTTCCCGGCCTTGGAGATCCACGATCCGGCATTCTCGCGCGGCTCGAGCCCACCACTCTGCAGGAGCTTGTAGGAGTCCTTGTACCACTGGCTGTCGGGATAGTTGGTGCCGAGCACGGCCGCAGCGGTCTGCGCTTCCGACGTCAGCCCCATCGCATAGTAGCTCTCGGTCAGACGCGCCAGCGCCTCCTCGACATGGCGTGTGTTGGAATAGTTCTCCACCACGTTGCGGAACCGTTTGACGGCTGCGATGTATTCGCGGCGCTCGAGATAATAGCGGCCGATCTGCATCTCTTTGCCGGCGAGCTGATCGTTGGCGAAGCGGATCTTCTCCTTGGCGTCGTCGGCATATTCGGACGTGGGCCAGCGCGTCACCAGGTCCTGCATCGTCTGCACGGTAAGACGCGCTTCCTTCTGGTCCTGGGTGACGTCCTTGATCTGACGGTAGTAGCTCAGCCCGATAATGTACTGGGCATAGGCTGCATCGTCGGTCGACGGATAAAGGGTCAGGTAGCGCTTGGCCGAACCGATCGCCTCGTCGTAATTGCCTTGACGGTAGTCGGCAAAGGCGCCCATCACCATCGATTTGCGGGCGAATTCCGAATACGGATGCTGGCGGTCGACCGCATCGAATTTGCGGCTTGCTTCCTGCAGGCGCCCGGCATTCAGATTGGCGAGACCCTGATTATAGAGCACATCGGCCGGCTCGGTCTGATCGACATAGGTCGACAGATCGACGTCCTTCTCGGACGACATGCAGGCCGACAGAAACAGCGATGGAACGACCACCGAAAGCGCCAGGAAAACAGCCCGCCGCGGCGCCTTCGATTGACCAACTCGCTTGAAAAACATGATTGGATTCCGCCCTTTCGGCGTCATTTCAGTCGACGGCAGCAGCCATAAACCATAATTGCCTTGCCCGGCAACGCTATCCCCGGCCAATCGCACATTTTTGTGGCGGTTTGGCGCCACCTGGAAAGCTGTGTAATTTGGCCGGCCGGTGATGCATCCATGCAACACAGCTTGACCACAACGGAAGCCGCAAGACCTTAAGAATCAGATCATCCAGGGCGCATAGAGGGGTGCGTTGACGGCGCTCATCTCGGCGGTACGCCCGCGCTCGCGGCGCGTCGTCTCAACGATCTCGAAAGCCGAACGGTCGGACAAGAGACGGCGCAGCGCAGCTGCGTTCAGCCTGTGGCCGCCACGATAGGAGCGGAAGCAGCCGATGAACCGGGCACCGGCGAGCGCCAGGTCGCCCATCGCATCCATCGTCTTGTGGCGCGCGAACTCGTTGGGATAGCGCAGGCCTCCCATGTTGATCACGCGGTTGTCGTCGCCGATCACCAGGGAGTTTTCCAAAGACGAGCCGAGCGCATAGCCTGCCGCCCACAGCCGCTCGACGTCCTTCATGAAACCGAAAGTGCGGGCCCGCGCGACGTCGCGGCGGAAAATGTCGGCGTTCATGTCGGATGCAAAAAGCTGGCGCCCGATCGCCGGGCTTTCGAAATCGATCTCGATCTCGAAGCGCGTGCCGTCATAGGGCCTGAACTCCGCCCAGCAGGCGCCGTTCTCGATGCGAACCGGCTTGACCACCCTGATGTAGCGACGCTTGACCGGCAGCGTTTCGATGCCTGCCTGGTCAATGGCCTCGACGAACATCACTGCGCTGCCGTCGAGGATAGGCACCTCATGGCCGTCGATTTCGATGACGAGATTGTCGATTCCAAGCCCGAAAAGCGTCGCCATCAGATGCTCGACCGTGGCAATGTGCTCGCCTTGCGGATCGCCAAGCATGGTGCAGAGATCGGTGGCGCCGACCTCGGAGACGAGCGCGCGAAATTCGTGGCTTCCGCTTGCATTCGAAAGCTGGAAGACGACACCCGTATCGGCATCCGCCGGCAGGAAATGGACGGTGACCGGATTGCCACTGTGAACGCCGATGCCAGTCAGCGTCGCGCGCGATTTAAGTGTCGTCTGATAGTCGTGCAAAACAATCCCCATAGCCCGTACTGCCTAGGTCCGCTTCATCTGCCCTGAGGGCGCGGCTCTTGATTGATCGGCAGGCAGGGCCACTTCCCCGAGACTCCCAGCAAACCGACTTTGGTCGGTGGCGAAGATAATGATCCCGCAGGGAGACTCCAAATCACGGTTTCTTACTCTTTGTAACTGCGGTCCCGGGAGGGAACGCCTCATAAGTCCTTGTTCTTAAATCGTTTTTAACGTTAACAGGCGAACAGTTTCCTGCTCGCCTGTTAACAACTGTTACGAACCGTTAACAGATCAATTGGCCTGTCGGCGCAGAAAGGCGGGAATCTCCAACTGATCGTCTTCCTGGACAGCCCGGCTCTGCGGCGTCAGTCGGCCCTGCTCGTCCAGCTGGCCGCGGCGCGGCGCGTAAAGCTGCGGATCCTGGCTGGCAAGGCGGCGCACTTCCGCCGGCGCCTGGCGCAGTTTCGGTTCGCGCGGCTGCGCCGGCTGCAGCCTTGCAGGCTCCTCTTCGCGGCGGGTCAAGCCGTTGGTCAGGCGCTTGAGCAAGCCCATCGGGCCGCTGTTTTCGTGGTCGGCCGGGCGCGCCTTGGCTTCCACTTCGGCCTTCACCTGCGGCGGGAAATCCTCGACCCGCGGCATGCGCTGGGGTGCTGCGGCAACCGGCTGCGGCATTTCACGATGCGGAGCAGGCTGCATCGCTTGCTGAACCGCTGGCTGCATCATCGGCTGCGGCTGAGCCGGAGGCGCCTGGAAGATCTTGCTCTGCGGACGGAAGTCTTCCGCATGCGCGACCGGTGCCGGGCGGGCCTGCGCCACCGCTGCCGCATTCGCCTCGGCGAGCTGAATGGCCTCGGCGACCGGATCGGCAGCACGTGGTTCATAGATCGGCTGCTGGACAGGCGCCGGGCGCATTTCCGTGACCTGAGCCGCCGGGCGGCTGACCGGCTTCGGCGGAGCCGTGCGGATGGCGATCGGCGCGGCAGCGATTTCGGCCGCCGATTTGTCGATGCCGGTGGCGACCACCGACACGCGGATAACGCCTTCGAGTTCCTCGTCGAAAGTGGCGCCCAGAATGATGTTGGCATCCTGGTCGACCTCTTCGCGAATGCGGGTTGCCGCCTCATCGACTTCGAACAGGGTCAGGTCGCGGCCGCCGGTGATCGAGATCAGCAGGCCCTTGGCGCCCTTCATCGAGGTCTCGTCGAGCAGCGGGTTGGCGATGGCGGCTTCCGCCGCGGCCATTGCACGGCCCTCGCCCGAAGCCTCGCCAGTCCCCATCATCGCCTTGCCCATTTCGCGCATGACCGAGCGGACGTCGGCGAAGTCGAGATTGATCAGGCCTTCCTTGACCATCAGGTCGGTGATGCAGGCAACGCCCGAATAGAGCACCTGGTCGGCCATGGCAAAGGCATCGGCGAAGGTGGTCTTGTCATTGGCCAGCCGGAACAGGTTCTGGTTGGGAATGACGATCAGGGTATCGACGCATTTCTGCAGTTCCTCGATACCCATGTCGGCCGTCTTCATGCGGCGCTGGCCTTCGAAGTGGAACGGCTTGGTGACGACGCCGACGGTAAGGATACCCTTTTCGCGGGCAGCGCGGGCAACGACGGGAGCCGCCCCGGTGCCGGTGCCGCCGCCCATGCCGGCAGTGACGAAGCACATATGCGTGTTGGAGAGATGATCGATGATCTCGTCGATGCACTCTTCCGCCGCCGCGCGCCCGACTTCAGGCTGCGATCCGGCGCCGAGACCCTCGGTGACATGCGCGCCGAGCTGGATCAGCCGCTCGGCCTTCGACATCGTCAGTGCCTGCGCGTCGGTGTTGGCCACCACGAACTCGACGCCGCGCAAGCCGGCGGTGATCATGTTGTTGACGGCATTGCCGCCGCCGCCGCCGACACCGAACACGGTGATGCGCGGCTTGAGCTCGGTGATGTCCGGCTTCTGCAGATTGATGGTCATTGTCTTCGTCCTTTGCCTTTCCCGCCGCTTCGCCGCCGCGGCCGCCTATGGGGCTGTCCCCGTCAAAATTAAAAACTGTCTCTCAACCACTGACTCATTCGATGCAGTTTTCCGCCTGTTCCGGTCATCCGAAGACCGGAAATTCCCTTCGCCGGCCGGCTCTCGAAGCTCGCCATCTGTGGATAGATCAGAAGTCCGACCGGGGTCGAGAAAGCCGGCCCCTTGGCCGCCTCGGGCAAGCCTGCCACGCCAAGCGGGCGTCCGATGCGCACATTGCGGCCGAGAATGCGGCGTGCTGCTTCTGGCAGGCCGGCAAGCTGGCTGGCACCGCCGGTCAGCACCACACGCTTGCCGACGGCGTTGCCGTAGCCGGATTTGTTCAGCCGGTCGCGCAACAATTCCAGCGTCTCGTCGATGCGGGCGCGGATGATGCGCGTCATCACCGAGCGCGGGATCTGCAACGGCACCTCGCCGTCCTCGCCGATCGGATGGATGGAAACCAGGTCGCGGTCGTCGGCACTGCCAGGCAGCGCCGAGCCATGCATCACTTTCAGCCTTTCGGCGGCATCGAGCGAGGTCGACAGGCCCTTGGCCATATCCAGCGTGACGTGGTTGCCGCCGATCGCGATGGCATCGCCATGGACGAACTTGCCTTCCGAAAACACCGAGATCGTCGTCGTGCCGCCGCCCATGTCGATGCAGGCCGCGCCCATTTCGAGCTCGTCGTCGACCAGCGCAGCAAGCCCACTGGCATAGGGCGTCGCCACCATGCGTTCGACCGACAGATGCGAGCGGTTGATGCAGAGCTCCAGATTGCGCAAGGGCGCTGCGTCGCCTGTCAGCACGTGCATGTCGACGCCAAGCTGGTCGCCAACCATGCCGCGCGGATCGCGCACACCGCGCTCGGCATCCAGCGAAAAGGCTACGGGAAGCGAATGGATCACCTCGCGCTCGGCCCGCAACGCCTGCTTGGTGCCGGCGGCAAGCACGCGCTTGATGTCGGCCTCGTCGGCCTCATGGCCGCCGAGATTGATGGTGGCCGAAAAAGCCTCGCTCTTCA
Organism: Mesorhizobium sp. M0816; assembly: GCF_040320005.1. NCBI lineage: Bacteria > Pseudomonadati > Pseudomonadota > Alphaproteobacteria > Hyphomicrobiales > Phyllobacteriaceae > Mesorhizobium > Mesorhizobium sp. M0816. The sequence goes on from NZ_JAMYOT010000010.1 coordinate 182,330, forward strand.
GGCGGCCGGCAGTCATGTTGACGATCAGCGAATCGACCGTCAGTCCCGCCATGCGTTCGGCGGCGTCGACGGCAAGACGGATGGCGTGCTCGGCACGGTCGAGATCGATGACGACGCCGGATTTCACGCCTTGCGATTTCTGGTGGCCGATGCCGATCACCTGGACGCGATGCGAGCGTCCGCGCAGCAGCTTGCCATCGTCGCGCGGCTTGAGTTTGGCCACCACGCAGCAGACCTTGCTGGAGCCGACATCCAGCACCGTCAGGATGCCGGACCGGCGCGACGAGGCATCGCTATTGCCGCCAAGCCAGCTCATATCTTCGTCTCCGGCTTGCGCTTCAGCATCTTGGGCTTTTCGTCGAGCGCGGCTTGGCGCTGTGTCGCCGCTTCCGGCGTCAACTGGACGACCAGACGATCGGAAAGGCGCATGTCGACGGCGGCGATGTCGCGCGTCAAAAGCCCGTTCTCGTGATCCATCCTGACCAGGTCGGCAATCGCCTGATCCTCACCGTCTTCGGGAAGCTTGATCGTGATGCCGTTTTCAAGCTTGAGATCCCAGCGCCGTTCGCCGATGCGGATATAGCCCTTGATCCGCGCGGCGAGCTCCGGATAATTCTTGATCTTGGCCAGGAAATCCGGCGCTTTGGCCGGTGCGCCGGTGCCGATGATCAGCGGCAGCAATATCTGCTTGCCGCCGGAGAACGGCGCAATGACGGTGCCGGATTTCTCGATGACCGAAAGCGCGCTGCCTTGCTGCCACAGCGCGAACGGCTCGCGCTCCTCGACGCGCACTTCCAGCGTATGCGGGTAGACCTTGCGCACTGCCGCGGCTTCGACCCAGGGTAGCGTGGTGATGCGTTCGCGCGCGGCTTCGGCATCGAAGCCGATCAGCGAGGTCCAGCCGTCGAGTTCCAGCCTGTCGAGAATATCGATCTCGGACGTTTCGCGGTTGCCGACGACCTTGACCTGGTCGACGGCAAAGCCGGTGCGGGCAGTGACACTCTGGACGATGGCGTCGGAATATCCGCCGAGATAGGCGCCATAGGCACTGCTCGAAACAAGCAGTGCCGCCGACAGCATGGCAGCGCAATAGGGCGGCGCTTCGAAGTCGCCTTCGCCGAGGCGCGCCAGCACGCGCACCGGCCGGCGGAGCAGGCGCGGCAGCACGAAATGGTCGAACGACAACGGCATGCCGAACAGCGCCGGCCCGGCCGCGCCCTTCCCCTTGCCCTGTCCCCACTTCAACGCAGACACGAAGCGTCCTCCACCATCCAACTCAACAAATCGCCGAACGAGTGTCCCGCTTGCGCGGCGATTTCCGGCACCAAAGACGTCGGCGTCATGCCCGGCTGGGTGTTGACCTCGAGCCAGACAATTTCGCCGTTTTCGGAGTGACGATCGTCATAACGGAAGTCCGACCGGGAAACGCCCCGACAGCCGATAGCTTGGTGAGCCTTGAGCGTCAGTGTCTGTATTTTTTGGTAAATATTCGGTGAAAGTTTTGCCGGGCATTCGTGTTTTGATCCTCCCGCGACGTATTTTGAATCATAGTCGTAGAAGGAATGGCCGGTCGGGATGATCTCGCAGACACCGAGCGCCACATCGCCCATCACCGCGCACGTCAATTCCCGCCCGTGCACATAACGCTCGACCATCACCGCGTCGCCATATCTCCACTCGGACGAGCCGATGATCTGCGGCGGATGCGACTGGCCTTCATGCACGATGACGACGCCGAAGCTCGATCCTTCGTTGACCGGCTTGACGACATAGGGCGGCTTCATCGGGTGCTTGTTCTGGATGGCGAAGCGATTGGCCACCTTCGATTCCGCCACCGGAACGCCGGCCGCCTTCGCGACCTTCTTGGCCTGTTCCTTGTTCATCGCAAGCGCCGAGGCAAGCACGCCGGAATGGGTGTACGGAATGGCGAGGTACTCGAGGATGCCCTGGATGGTGCCGTCCTCGCCGAAGGGGCCGTGCAGCGCATTGAAGACGACGTCAGGCTTGAGCTCGGCGAGCACCGAGCCGATGTCACGCGAGACGTCGACGCGGGTGACCTGGTAGCCCTCTCCCTCGAGCGTATCGGCACAGGCTTTACCCGACGACAGGGACACGGGCCGCTCGGACGAGAATCCTCCCAGAAGGACGGCCACATGCTTGCTTGTCATTCCCCGTCATTTCCTCTCACAGCAGGCCTGCACCATCGTGCATGCCCCGAAAAGCATCGCGCGCACTCAAATGCGCCCGAGCAACTTCGCTCCCGTGTTTCCGCAACATTGAGTCCGAGTCTCCCGGCAGGTTGCCCCCCCAGACGGAAACGCGAGTAACGCGTCGAAACGACTCAAATCAGGAAACGCTTCAGGGCAGAGAATCAGAGAGTTGATTCGCTGGCAAGTGCTTACGATTCCGATGGATTCACTTTCCGCAAAAACGGCAGCAAAATGTGAATTCATGAGTCCGAAAGGCAACGGCGGTCAGCTTGCCTAAAGCAACTGCCCGAGAAATTCCTGGACGGCATGGCCCGGCCGAAAATTACCGATGCGCTTGATCTCCCACTGCAGCCGGATGCCTGATCTTTCGAGCACGCGCGCACGCACCGTCTCACCGAGATATTCAAGCTCGTAGCCCGTGGCGGTTCCGGTGTTGATCATGAAGTTGCAATGCATCGGCGACATCTGCGCCCCGCCGACCATCAGGCCGCGGCAGCCGGCCTTGTCGATTTCCTTCCAGGCCGAGGTGCCCTCAGGATTCTTGAAGGTAGAGCCACCGGTCTTTTCGCGGATCGGCTGCACGGTCTCGCGATGGTTCTGGACAGCATCCATCGCGGCCTTGATCGCCGCCTTGTCCTCAGGAATGCCTTCGAGCAGCGCCGATGTGAAGATCAGCCCGGACGGCGCCGCTGAATGGCGATAGGCATAGCCCATGTCGGCGTTGCTCAGCGTATGCACATTGCCCTTGCGGTCGAGTGCCCGCACCTCGACCACGCGCTCGCGCGTCTCGACGCCATTGGCGCCGGCGTTCATCCTCAGCGCTCCGCCAATGGCGCCGGGAATGCCGTGGTAGAAATGAAAGCCACCGATGCCGGCCTCGTAGGCAACGGCCGCAAGGCGCTTGTCGGGTGTCGCGGCGCCCGCGTTGATCGTGGTCGGCGCAATCACTTCGGTCTCGCCAAAGCCTTTGGCCGAAAGCCGGATGACAAAGCCCGCAATGCCGCCGTCACGGACAAGCAGGTTCGAGCCGACGCCGACGATGGTCAGCGGAATTTCCTCCGGCACCGCCTTCAGGAACGTGGCAAGATCGTCCTCGTCGGCCGGCTGGAACAATGCGTCCGCGAGCCCGCCGGCTCGAAACCAGGTGATCTTGTCCATCTCGGCATTGGGCGTGATGCGGCCGCGCAGTCCGGCAAGCCGGTCGCCAAGCTTCTCGATCAACGCCTGGCCGCGCATCATGAGATGGTCCCGCCGAGTTCCTTGGGCAGCGCATAGGCCCATTGGGTGATGTTGCCGGCGCCGAGGAAGACGACGAAATCGCCCGGCTTCGCCACCTCGCGCACGATCGGCGCAATCGCCGCCGGACCTTCGATGTAGCGTGCGTCGCGATGGCCGCCGGAGCGGATGCGCGACACCAGTGCGTCGGACGTGACGCCGTCGATCGGTTCCTCACCGGCCGCATAGACGGGCGCCACCATTACCGTATCGGCGTCGTTGAAGCAGACGGAAAACTCGTCGAACAAATCGCGCAGCCGGGAGAAGCGATGCGGTTGGGTAACGGCGATGATGCGACCCTTGGTAGCGCTGCGCGCAGCCTTCAGTACCGCCGTGATCTCGACCGGATGATGACCGTAATCGTCGAACACATCGACACCGTTCCACGAACCGGTATGGGTGAAGCGCCGCTTGACGCCCGCGAAAGACGACAGGCCTTTCTTGATTGCCTCAGCCGAAAGGCCGAGCTCATGCGCGACGGCAATCGCCGCCGTCGCATTGGAGACATTGTGGCGCCCGGGCATGGGCAGCCGCAGGCCTGATATCGTTATCTGGCCGTGCGTCTTGCGGTCGCGGATCACCACGTCGAATTCCGAGGTCGGGCCGTCCATGCGGTGATTGGTGAAGCGCACGTCGGCCTGCGCATTTTCGCCATAGGTGATGACGCGCCGGTCCTCGATGCGGGCGACCAGCGCCTGCACCTCGGGATGGTCGGTGCACATCACACCAAAGCCGTAGAACGGCACATTCTCGACGAACTGACGAAACGCTTCGCGCACTTTGTCGAAGGAGCCGTAATGGTCGAGGTGCTCGGGGTCGATATTGGTGACGACGGCAATCTCGGCCGGCAGCTTGAGGAAGGTGCCGTCGCTCTCGTCGGCCTCGACCACCATCCATTCGCCGTCTCCCATGCGGGCATTGGTGCCATAGGCATTGATGATGCCGCCATTGATTACCGTCGGGTCGAGCCCGCCGGCTTCGAGTAGCGTCGCCACCATCGAAGTCGTCGTCGTCTTGCCATGCGTGCCGCCGATCGCGACCGCCTGCCGGAAGCGCATCAGCTCGGCCAGCATTTCGGCGCGCCGCACGATCGGCAGCAACTTCTCTCTCGCCGCCTTCAGCTCCGGGTTGGATTTCTTGATTGCGGTGGAGACGACGACCACTTCGGCCTCGCCGAGGTTTTCGGCCTGATGGCCGACGAAGCATTCGATGCCCTTGTCGCGCAGCCGCTGCACATTGGCGCTGTCAGCCTGATCGGATCCCTGCACCTTGTAGCCGAGATTGTGCAGCACCTCGGCGATGCCGCTCATGCCGATGCCGCCAATGCCGATGAAATGCACGAGGCCGATCGTCTGTGGCATCTTCATGCGTGCGTCTCCTTCCTGAATTCCGAAACGGATTTCCTGGACGCAATAGCCTCTGTCAGATCGGCGAGCAACCGCGCCGCGTCGGGTCTGCGCACCGAGCGGGCCGCCGAGGCCATGGCGGCGAGCCTGTCGCCGTCGCCCAGCAACTCCACGATCTCGCCTGCGAGCGCCGCCGCGTCGAGGCCGGGCTGGCGCCGCATCACCGCGCCCCCCGCATTGACGAGGATCTGTGCATTGTGGCCCTGATCGTCGTCGAGGGCATGCGGAAGAGGCACGAGGATGGCCGGCCGGCCGATCACCGAAAGCTCGAGCACCGTCGACGCGCCCGAGCGTGAGACGACGAGATGCGCGGCGGCCATGCGCGCCGGCAGATCGGAGAAGAACGACGCGACCTCGGCCTCGATGCCGAGAGCGCGGTAGTGCTCTCTCACCCGCGCCTCGTCCTCGCCGCGCGCCTGCTGCACGATGCTCAGCCGCGAGCGCATTGCGCTGGGCATCGCCGCCGCCGCCTCAGGCACAGTGTCGGAAAAATAGCGCGCGCCCTGGCTGCCGCCGAAGACGAGCAGCCGCAGCGGCCCGCCGGGCTCGGGCACGGCATAGGGCCTGCCGGCCACGTCGAGCACCGCCTGCCGGACCGGATTGCCCGTCTCCACGATCTTGGCCGAGAAGGGACCGGAGGCCTTGAGGAAGCCCCCCGCAATCGCCGTCACCCGCGGCGCGAGCGCCTTGTTGGCGCGGCCCATTACCGCGTTCTGCTCATGGATCAGCGTTGGCGCACCGCGTCGCGTCGCCGCGAACAGCGGCGGCAGCGTCGGATAGCCGCCGAAGCCCACCACCGCATTCGGCCTCAGCCGGGCGATCAGGGCGGACGACTGGCGGAATCCACGCCACAGGGTCCAGAAGGTCCGCGCGACAGTCAGCGGATTTCTCGACCCGAAGGTAGCGGAGGCGATAGCGTGGACGCCGTCGCCGGGGAACCTGCCGGCATAGCGCTCGGCGCGGTCGTCGGTGGCCAGATGTACCGCCCAGCCGCGCGTCTTGAGCTCATGTGCCAGTGCCTCGGCCGGGAACAGATGTCCGCCGGTTCCGCCTGCCGCCAGAAGGATGACCCCCTTCGCCATCTCACTCCGCCGGCATCGCACGCGGCGACGGCATGAAGCCCAGCTGCTTGCGCTTTTCCGGGCGCTTGCGCGTCAGCGCCAGCACCATGCCCATCGAGATGGCGATCGCGATCTGCGAAGAGCCGCCGTAGGAGATGAACGGCAGCGTCATGCCCTTGGCCGGCATCAGCTGCAGATTGACGGCCATGTTGATGACCGACTGCAGGCCGAAGACCGTGACCAGGCCGCCAACCGCGTAGCGGGTGAAATCGTCCTGCTCCCTGAGCGCCGTGTTGAGACCGCGCAGCACGATGAAGCCGAAGATGGACATGATGAAGAAACACATGATCAGCCCGAATTCCTCGCCGGCGACAGAGAAGACGAAGTCGGCGTGGCTGTCGGGGATGACCCGCTTGACGGTACCCTCGCCCGGCCCGACGCCGAACCAGCCGCCATTGATCAGCGCCTCGCGGCCCATGTCGACCTGGAACGTGTCGCCCTCGCCGGTCATGAAGCGGTCGATACGGCCGGCAACGTGCGGGAACACTGCATAGGCGGCGAACACGCCGCCGACGCCTGCAGCACCCAGCGCGACGATCCACAGCCACGGCAATCCGGCCATGAAGAACATCACCCCCCAGGTGCCGAGCACCAGCATGGTCTGCCCGAGGTCAGGCTGCGCCACCAGCAGCGAGATGACCAGTGCAAGCAGCAACATGGCGAACAAATTGCCCGGAATGTCGGGCTGGCGCTTGTGCTCGGCGAACAACCAGGCGCAGATGATGACGAAGGCCGGTTTCAGGAACTCGGACGGCTGGATCGACAGGCCGGCTAGCGACACCCAGCGCCGCGCGCCCTTCACCTCGACGCCGATATAGAGCACCGCCACCATCAGAAGCAGCATGATGCACAACATGACCAGCGCCATGCGCCGGATCTGCCTGGATTCAAGGAACGAGACGGCCAGCATTACCCCAAGCGCCGGAATGGTGAAGATAATCTGGCGTGTCGCGAAGTGGAAACTGTCTAGCCCGATGCGCTCGGCCACCGCCGGGCTTGCGGCGAAGGACAAAACGATGCCGAGCCCCATCAGCGACAGGAACGCCGCCAGGAACCAGCGATCGATCGTCCACCACCAGGTCGCCACAGGGCTTTTGTCGAGACGGCTTTGCATTATTGTGTCCCTCCGATGGGCTTGACGCCATCAATGGCGGTTGCGGCTTGCCTGAACGCCTCGCCGCGGACTTCGAAATTCTTGAACTGGTCGAAACTGGCGCAGGCCGGCGACAGCAGCACCACTGCCTCGCCGCTACTATCCCTGGCCGCATCGCGGGCGGCGTGTTCGACTGCCGCCGCCAACGTGCCTGATATCTCGTAGGGCACCGCTTCGCCCAGCGTCGCCGAAAAGGCCGGTGCGGCTTCGCCGATCAGATAGGCCTTGGCGATGCGCGGGAAGAAGCCGCGTAACGGCTCGATGCCGCCCTCTTTCGGCAGGCCGCCGGCAATCCAGTAGATACGCGCAAAGCTCGACAGCGCCGGTGCAGCGGCATCGGCATTGGTCGCCTTGGAATCGTTGACGAACAGCACATGCCCTTTGCGGCCAACCTGCTCCATGCGGTGCGCCAGCCCAGGGAAACTCTCCAGTCCGGATTGGATCTCGCCGAGCTCGAGCCCGACCTTGAGGCAGGCGGCGGCGGCGGCCAGCGCGTTCTGCGCATTGTGCTGGCCGCGCAACGAGCCGATGCCTTCGAGGAAGGCGACACGGCTGTAGCGGCCGTGCACGGCTTCCATTAAGTTGGTGCCGTCAGCGAAATAACCGTCGGTCAGCGGCAGGCGCTTGGAGATGCGGATGACCTGGCGGCCGGCCCGCTCCAGCCGATCGGCGATCTGGGCGCACCAGGAATCGTCGACACCGATGATTGCCGTCTCGCTGCCGGCCACCAGCCGCTCCTTGATCGAGGCGTAGTGTTGCATCGTGCCATGGCGGTCGAGATGGTCCGGCGTCAGGTTGAGCAGGACACCGGCCGTCGGATTGATCGAAGGGGCAAGATCGATCTGGTAGGAAGAGCACTCAACCACATAGTGCCGTTCAGGCTGCGGCGGATCGAGCGTCATCACCGCGCGGCCGATATTGCCGCCCATCTGCGTGTCGCGCCCAGCCGATTTTAGGATGTGCGCCGTCAGTGCCGTGGTCGTCGACTTGCCGTTGGTGCCGGTAATGGCAATGAAAGGTGCTGCCGGTGCCAGCAGCAGCCGCTCGCGGCAGAAAAGCTCGCTGTCGCCGATGATCTCCACGCCTGAGCCCCGCGCCAGCTCGACGGTCCAGTGCGGCTTGGGATGCGTCAGAGGCACGCCGGGCGACAGCACGAAGGCAGAAAACCTCGCCCAGTCCGCACCGCGCAGGTCCGCTGTCGTGATGCCGACCGCGCCGGCTTTGGCGACGCTGTCGGGATTGTCGTCCCAGGCCAGCACATCCGCGCCGCCCTCGATCAGCGCGCGCGCCGTGGCAATCCCCGAGCCACCGAGCCCGAAGAGCGAAACGCGCTTGCCTGAAAAGGATGCGGCGGGGATCAAGCGGCCTCCTATCTGAGCTTCAGGGTCGACAGGCCGACCAGCGCCAGGATGACGGCGATGATCCAGAAGCGGATCACCACCTGGCTTTCGGTCCAGCCGAGCTTTTCGAAATGATGGTGGATCGGCGCCATCAGGAAGACGCGCTTGCCGGTCATCTTGAAGTAGCCGACCTGGATGATGACCGAGAATATCTCGACGACGAACAGGCCGCCGACGATGACCAGCACGATCTCGTGCTTTGTCGCCACCGCGACCGTGCCGATCAGCCCACCCAGCGCCAGCGAGCCGGTGTCGCCCATGAAGATCGCCGCCGGCGGCGCATTGAACCAGAGGAAGCCAAGCCCGGCGCCGATCACCGCTCCAAGGACCACCGCAAGTTCACCGGTGCCGGGCACGAAATGGATCTGCAGATATTCGGCGAACACCGCGTTGCCGGAGAGATAGGCGATGACGCCGAAGGATGCGGCGGCGATCATGATCGGCACGATCGCCAGCCCGTCGAGACCGTCGGTCAGGTTCACCGCATTGCCGGCGCCGACGATGACGAAGCACGAGAACGGGATGAAGAACCAGCCGAGATTGACGAGAAACTCCTTGGCGAAAGGGAATGTCAACGATGACGAGAACGGCGCCTGGCCGTTATGCATGATCACCCAGGCGGCGATGCCGGCGATGACGAATTCGAGCCCCAGCCGCGCCTTGCCGGAAAAGCCGAGATGCGATTGCTTGGTTACTTTGAGATAATCGTCGTAAAAGCCGATCGAGCCGAATCCCAGCGTCACCAGAAGGACCACCCAGACGTAGATGCTCGACAGGTTCGCCCACAGCAGGGACGAACCGACGATGCCGGACAGGATCATCAGTCCGCCCATTGTCGGCGTTCCCGCCTTCTTGAAATGCGTCTGCGGCCCGTCGGCACGGATCGGCTGGCCCTTGCCTTGCCGCAGCCGCAGCGAATTGATGATGGTCGGTCCGAAGATGAACACGATCAGCGCCGCTGTGATCAGCGCTCCGCCGGTGCGGAATGTTATGTAGCGGAAGACGTTGAAGACCGAGATCTTGTCCGCAAATTCGACGAGCAGTGTTAGCATGCGCTTGCGTCCCCCGGACCGATCCTAGGTCTGTCTGCTGGTTGTGGCTTCCGCCGGAAACTTGCCGAGCAACGCCTCGACCAGCTTTGAAAAGCCTATGCCCTTCGACGATTTGATCATGACCACGTCGCCGGGCTTCAATTCCGATAGAAGAACCGGTTTCAGATCTTCCGCACCGGCGCGGTATTCCGTCTTGATCTCGCCCGGCAAAACGTCGGCCAGCGCCCGCATTTCCGGACCGCCGAGAAAGACCGTGCGCGTGTCGGTGCCGACGATCAGACCGGCAAGCGCGGCATGCAATTTCGCCGAATGGCTGCCGAGCTCGAGCATATCACCGAGCACGGCAATGCGCCTGCCCTCGCCCGACACCGGCGTCGTGTTGAGCAGTGCCATTGCAGCGCTCATCGACGCCGGATTGGCGTTGTAGCTCTCGTCGATCAGCGTGATCGGCCCGTTGGGGTGACGCAACACATAGCGCTTGCCGCGTCCGCGTTCGGGCGAAAGATCGGCCAGCGCCTGCGCAACTCTGGTGACGTCGGCGCCGACCAGATGCGCGGCACCAAGCACCGCGAGCACGTTCTGCACCATATGGCGGCCCGGCGCGCCGATCCTGGCGACAATCTCGTGCCCGCCAATCTTGGCGGTGATGACCGAGTGATCGGCATTGAGCTCGCATTTGATCAGCTTGAAGGTCGCCCGGGCATTCTCGCCGAACCCGTAGACATGCTCGACGCCGGCCTCTTTGGCCATCTTCTCCAGCAGCTTCCAGCGCGCATCGTCGCGGTTGAGAAGGGCGGCGCCACCGGGCTCCAGTCCCTCGAAAACCTCTGCCTTGGCCTTGGCGATCTCGTCCAGGTTGCGGAAGAAGCCGAGGTGAGCCGCCGCGATCAACGTGACGATGGCGACATGCGGCCGGACCATCTTGACCAGAGGCCGGATCTCGTCGGGATGGTTCATGCCGATCTCGAAGACGGCATAGTCGCAATCCTGCGGCATGCGCGCCAGCGTCAGCGGCACGCCCCAGTGATTGTTGAACGACTGGGCCGATGCATGCACCGTACCGACCGCGGAGAGAGCGTGGCGTAGCGCTTCCTTGGTGGTGGTCTTGCCCGCCGACCCGGTCACGGCAATCACCCTGGCCTTTGAGCGTGCGCGCGCGGCAACGCCGAGCTTTTCCAGAGCGACAAGCACGTCCTCCACGACGATCATCGGTGCCGTCAGCCGCCCCAGCGACGGCAGCTTGCCCTCGGCGACGACCAGCACCCCGGCGCCCGCCTTGATGGCGGCGGTGACGAAATCATGGCCGTCCATGGCCTCGCCCTTGATGGCGAAGAAAGCGTCTCCCGGCTGCAGGCTGCGGCTGTCGATGGAAATGCCGGCGATGCCTTCAGGCATCGGACCGAGCGGCCGGCCATCCATGGCGGCAACCAGCGCCTCGGAGGTCCACAGATAGCTCACGTCGCTTGCTCCCGCAGCGCCGAGCGAACTTCCTCATGATCGGAAAAATGCAGCGTCTCGGTGCCGATGGTCTGGCCTTCCTCATGGCCCTTGCCGGCCACGATCAGCGTGTCGCCAGCGTGAAGCATCCCGACCGCCTCGTGGATGGCCTTGCGCCGGTCGCCGATCTCGATGGCGCCAGGTGCGGCCGCCAGGATCGCGGCGCGGATCGTCTCGGGTACTTCCGAGCGGGGATTGTCGTCGGTGACGATGACGACGTCGGCCAGCCTTGTGGCGATCTCGCCCATGATCGGCCGCTTGCCCCGGTCGCGGTCGCCGCCGCAACCGAATACGACGATGACGCGGCCGGTGGTAAAGGGGCGCACCGAAGCCAGCACGTTTTCCAGCGCATCCGGCTTGTGCGCGTAGTCGACATAGACCGGTGCGCCGTTGGCGGCCGTCCCGACAAGGTCGAGCCGTCCCGGCGCGCCCTTCAATTTCTCCAGCGCCATCAACGCCTTGGCAACAGATGTTCCAGTCGAAATAGCGAGGCCGGCCGACACCAGCGCATTTGCAATCTGGAAGTCGCCGGCCAGCGGCAAGTCGACTTCATGGAGAACGCCGTCCGCTTCGACCTCGGCGCGCTGGCGGTGGCGCTCGTGCTCGACCCGCTTCAGCCGCAGGAAATCGCCGTGGCGGCCGACCGTCAGCACGTTCAGTCCCCCTGCCCGCGCCGCCTTGATCGTCGGCTCCGACCACGGGTCGTCGGCAAAGATGACCGCCGGCGCGCCCTTCGGCAGCAGCGCGTCGAACAGACGCAATTTGGCGCGATGATAGTCCTCGACCGTCGGATGATAGTCCATATGGTCGCGGCCGAGATTGGTGAAGCCGCCGGCCGCAAGCTTGACGCCGTCGAGCCGGCGCTGGTCGAGGCCATGGCTGGACGCTTCCATCGAGGCGTGGGTGACGCCGGCCTCCGCCAGCTCCTTGAGCAGCCTGTGCAGTGCCACCGGATCCGGCGTGGTCAGCGAGCCATATTCGTTGCGGCCTGGCGCCACCACGCCGGTCGTGCCGATCGAGGCGGCGGCGAAACCCGCCTGCTCCCATATCTGCCGGGTGAATGCGGCGACCGAGGTCTTGCCGCTGGTTCCGGTCACCGCGACCATGGTTTGCGGTTGCATGCCGAAAAAACGTGCAGCACTCAGCGCCAGCGCAAGGCGCGGATCGTCTACGGCAAGAACCGGGACTGGCAGCCCGGCGACGGCACCGCCCTTGCCGACCACGATCGCTGCAGCGCCTCGGCTCGCGGCATCGGCTGCGTAGGCTGCGCCATCCGCCTTGGAGCCGGTGAGCGCGAAAAAGACGACGCCCCGTGTTACCTGGCGGGAATCCGACGAAATCCCTGTAACCTCCATGTCGAAGGAAGCTGTCCCCTCGACAGGCAGGATACCGGCTAGATTTTTCAGCTTCATCGAACCCCGTTCATCGCAACAAAATAGCGCGCAGTTGCCGGCGCGCCCCAAGAATCACTGATAGGAAACCAGCGTTGCACCATTTTCATGGCTGAAATCTGGCTTCACGCCAAGCATGGAAGCCGCACGTCGGATGATGTTTGCAGCCATGATGCCCGCGTTCGAGGCGGCCGTAGCACCCATGCCGGGCTTTTCCGGCTTCGGTTCGTCGGCGATCGTAAGCACTATGTATTGCGGATCGTCCATCGGGAAAGCCGCAACGAAGGCGTTGAAATTCTTTTCCTTCGAGTAACGGCCGTTGACAACCTTCTCCGCCGTTCCCGTCTTGCCGCCCACCCGGTATCCTGGCACCCGTGCATTGCGGCCGGATCCCTTTTCGGCATTGAGTGCATAGAGATAGCGCATGCCCTCGACCGTCTTGTCGCTGACCACTTTCTTGGCCACCGCCATCGCCTGCTCCGGCGTGCGCGGCAGGAAGGTCGGGTCCATCAGATAGCCGCCATTCATCAGCGCGGCGCAGCCGACCGCTGTCTGCAGCGGCGTCGTCGACACACCGTGGCCGAAGGCAATGGTGATCGAATTGACCTGCTTCCAGACCTTGGGCTCGGTCGGCCGAGCGACTTCCGGCAGTTCGGTCTGCATCTTCTCGAGGATTCCCAGGCGATGCAGGAATTCGCGGTGTCCGTCGATGCCAACCGCTTCGGCTTCCTTGGCAGAGCCGATATTGGAGGAGTAGATGAACACTTCCGGCACCGACAGTACTCGGCCCTTGCCATGGAAATCATGGATGGTTTGATGGCCGATCCTGATCGGGCGCGACGCGTCGAAACGGCTTTGCAGCGTTATCTTGCCGGAATCGAGCGCCATGGCGGTGGTGAAGCTCTTGAAGGTCGACCCCATTTCATAGAGGCCGGCCGACATACGGTTGAGCCGGTCCTTGTCCTGCGCGTTATAGGGGTTGTTCGGATCGAAATCCGGAACCGACGCCATCGCCAGCACCTCGCCGGTCTTGACGTTGAGCACAACGGCGCCCGCCGCGATCGCGTGGTACTTTTCCATGCCGGTGGCGACCTCGTCGCGCACGATATGCTGGACGCGCAGGTCGATCGAGAGCTGCACCGGCTTCAAATCCTTGGCCACCGCCAGACCCGACGCCTGAAGGTCGCTCAAGCCTTGTTCGTCGATGTATTTCTCCATGCCGGAGATGCCCTGATTGTCGATGTTGGTGAGGCCGACAATGTAGGACGAGGTTTCGCCGGCCGGATAGAACCGGCGCTTTTCGGTGCGAAAGCCGAATCCGGGGATGCCGAGTTGCATGATGTCGGCCTGCTGCTTCGGCGTCAGTTGCCGCTGCAGCCAGACGAACCCGGCGCCGCTCTTCAGCTTGTTATATGTCTGCTCGTAGTCGATCTCGGGAAGCACCGTCGACAGCTTTTCGATCGCCTCGTCGGCATCGACGATGCGGCGCGGTTCGGCAAACAGCGACGCGGTCTTGATGTCGGTCGCCAGCACTTCGCCGTTACGGTCGACGATGTCGGGTCGCGATGCCGTCACCCGGCTCTGCGGCCCGCCCGACAGGTCGGGATTCTGGAAACCCAGATAGACCAGCCGCCCGGCAATGGTCGAATAGATGCCGAAGAACACCGCCATCGTCATGACGATGCGGGTCCTGCCCTTGCCACCGGTCGCCTTGCGGGCACCTTCGACCACGATCGATCCGCCCGCGCCGGGCTTCGAACCGCGCTTCAGCAGCCTGCCAATCTTTGGAAATCTGGCAGCCATTGGAAATCCGGTGATCATTGGACGATGCCTCCGGTCACCACGGGATCCTTGCCGCCGATATCGGCCATGCCGCCCAGCCGCTGCGATGAAAGGTCCTCGATGTTGACGGGTTTCGCCGGCAGATCGTCCAGCCCGACGATCTGGCGCGCATTGACCGGCTCGAGTCCGAGTTGCGATTTGTAGATTTCGGTGAGCTTCTGCAGGCGCGACGGCTGGGTAAGCAGGCTCCAGTCCGCCTTGAGCAGGTCGATCGTGTCCTCCTCATAACGGATCTGCGCCTGGATCTTGTGCACTGCCGCCAGTTGCTCCTCGGCCTCGCGCTTGGTCTTGTAGGTCAGGGCAGCCGCCGAAACCATGACGGCGATCAGGACTATGTCGCTGGTACGAAACACGTGCTCACCTCTCTCCCGGTCGATCGGCGCCGGGAAGCTTTGGGCCAGGCAGTTTTGGCAGGCCGAAGATCGAAAAATCGCCGGCACGCGCCGGCGCCTCTGTACGGATTGCAGTGCGCAGCCTTGCCGAGCGCGCCCGCGGATTTGCCGATATCTCGGCATCGCCAGGCGTCACGCCGCCGCCCTTCTTGGTGAAGGTGGCGGTGCGCGCCTGCGCCTCGGGCAGGTGCCGCGATCCGGTCGCTGAATCGGCTCTGTCGGCGATGAAGCGCTTGACGATGCGGTCCTCGAGGGAATGGAAGGTCACCACGACAAGCCGCCCGCCCGGTTTCAGCACGCGCTCGGCGGCAAACAGTGCCTTGGCCAGTTCGCCGAGTTCGTCATTGACGAAGATGCGCAGCGCCTGGAAAACGCGGGTGGCCGGATGGATCTTGTCTTTCGGCGCGCGACCGATATGCGTCTCGATGGCATCGGCAAGGTCGAGCGTGCGCTCGAAGGGGCGTTTTTCGCGACGGCTCTCGATCATGCGGGCGATGCGCCCGGCATGGCGTTCCTCGCCGAGAAAACCGAAGATGCGGGCAAGATCGCCCACCTTGAAGGTGTTGACGACGTCGGCGGCGCTCAGGCCCGCCTGCGCCATGCGCATGTCGAGCGGTCCATCGGCCCGGAATGAAAAGCCGCGCTCCGGCTGGTCGATCTGCATGGAGGAGATGCCGATGTCGAGCACGACGCCATCGGCACTTTCAACCTGCTCGTCGAGCGTCGAGAACGGTGCCTGGACAAGCCTGAGCTTGCCGCCGGACTGCTGTTCAAGGGCCCGCCCCGCCGCGATCGCATCCGGATCGCGGTCGATGGCGACGACCGAGGCTCCGCTTGCCAGAATGGCCTTCGTGTAGCCGCCGGCACCGAACGTGCCGTCGACGATCATCTCGCCTTTTGTCGGGGCCAACGCCTCCAGAACTTCGGCAAGGAGGACCGAAATGTGGCGGGCTGGTCCGCCAGCGGCATGAACTTCATCGCCGTCGCCCGCCATCATTCCGGCCGCTCCCCGGGCTTCGTCCCCTGCCGAAGCTGCAAAAGCCGGGCGCGTGCTTCCGTCCCATAGGCGCTGAGCCGTCCCGGCTCCCAGATCTGAAAGAAATTGCCGCGGCCAACGAAGGCCACTTCCGCTGAAATGCCGGTATGCTCGCGAATGAAATCGCTCATCGTGATACGGCCGTCCTGGTCGAGCTTCAGAAACGTTCCATCGCCATGGCAGAAGAACGACATGTCGTCCGCCGTCTGCAGGAACGGGTCTTCCTGGGCGATACGCTGCTCGTAGCGATCGAGCAGGTCGAGCCCACCGACATCCATCGCCGGGCGATCCAGGCAGCGTAGCGCATAAAGTTCCGAATAGCCGCGTTTCTGCACAACGGCACGGAAATGCGCCGGCACGGATACCCGTCCCTTCGCATCGATCCTGTTCACCGCGTTCGACAGAAACCGGTCCATTACGCGTTACGGCCGCTTGCGCCGCCGCACCCCTCTGCATCTTCCTGTCCGCGCCGCCCCGGCCCGGTCGACGTCCAAAACCCGCTTCGTTGTGACGGGCGAACGCAGGCAAACGCGCAGCCGCCGCGGCTGCCCGATTGGCGTACGCTTCACCCTGACACGGAACGAAGGCTTGAGTATCGGAATGGGATATCATGGGGTGTTATGGGCGTCAACGGGAACAGTCTTCAAAACGCGCCTGCCACGACTGGGGAGAGCAGCTTTGACGGCACTCCCGTCTTTATCCTCTATTAAGCCTAACGAAGCGTTTAGAGCCGTGTGGCCCAACCGGAGCCGACTTGCTGCGGATCGCTGCCGCGCATAGCCTCGGCATCTCCTTTTCCGGTCAGTAACGAGGTTTGAAATCATGTCCGAAACAGCCAAGTCACGCGCCGCGGCACTTCCCCATCTGCGCCGCGGCGGGCTGGCCAAGGGCGACCCGATCCCCTTGCCCCTGACCATGGCCGCCATCTTTCATGCGCCCGGCGACGCCACCGGCTTCGATCAATATGGCCGCTTCAGCAATCCGACCTGGGATGCGGTCGAGCACATGCTGGCGCATCTGGAAGACGCCCCATGCGTCGCCTTTCCCTCGGGGATGGCTGCCATCTCGGCGGTATTTTTCGGCCTGCTCAAAGCCGGCGACCGTATCCTGCTGCCGTCCGACGGCTATCACACGACGAGAGCGCTGGCAGAGCGCTTCCTGAAGTCCTTCGGCGTCGCTTATGATGTCCGGCCAACATCGAGCTTCCTCGACGGCGGCTTCGATAGGTATCGGCTTGCGTTCGTCGAAACGCCCGCCAACCCAGGACTGGACATATGCGACATCGCAGCCGTCGCCGAGGCCGTGCATAGAGCGGGTGCGGTGCTTGTGGTCGACAACACGACGATGACGCCTTTCGGCCAGCGCCCGCTCGATCTCGGCGCAGATATCGTCATTGCCGCCGACACCAAGGCACCAAACGGCCATTCCGATGTGCTGTTCGGCCATGTCGCCAGCCGCGACGCGGACATTATCTCGAGGGTGACCGACTGGCGCGAGACGTCGGGCGCCATCCCCGGGCCGTTCGAGGCATGGCTGGTGCATCGCGGCCTCGAAACGCTGGACGTGCGCTTCGACCGCATGTGCGCTTCCGCCGAAATGATAGCGCGACGGCTGAAAAACCATCGCGCGATCAGCGGCTTGCGCTTTCCGGGACTGGAGAGCGATCCATCGCACAATCTTGCCTGCGCCCAGATGGAGCGCTTCGGATTTCTCATCTCGTTCGTGCTCGCCTCGGAGGACAAGGCCGAGGATTTCATCAACAACTGCGCCTTGATGCAGGCAGCGACGTCGTTCGGCGGCGTACACACCTCGGCCGAACGGCGATCAAAAAGGGGAGATGCCGTTCCGCCCGGCTTCGTTCGCCTGTCGGTCGGCTGCGAGCCGGTGGAAGAGCTTTGGCAGGCGATTGAGGCGTCGCTGGACGCAATCGGTGGCTGAATCGGCAATCACGAACTTAGATCGTCGGCCGCGATCTTGCGCCGGCCGTGCAGCACGCGGACGATTTCGATCGCCTCTTCACTGACGCGGTACAGGGTGAGGTATTCGCCGACGATCAGGTGACGGATGCCGGGCGCGATGTCTTCGCGCGGTGCACCTGAGAAGGGATAAGTGGCCACTTGCTGCCAGCGGGTTTCGATCCGATCGAGCAATCGATCGGCTGCAGCCTCGCTGTCTTGCGCAACATGAAGCCAGATCGCGATCAAATCCTCTTCCGCATTTGCGGTTCGGATGATGGGCAGCAAATTCATGCCGCGCTGTCGGGTTTCAATCGTCTGCGCGCTTCGGCCTTTATTTCGTCGATCGACGCAAACCGTCCCGGTCCGCTGTCGATCCCCTCCTGCACCAGCTTGCGCAATTCCTCGACCGTGTAGCCGAGCAGGTCGCGCCGATCCTTCCATTGTCGCAACGCATCGCGGATCACCTCGCTCGCCGAGGCATATTCGCCGGCGGCGACCACGTCGTCGACCGCCGCCGCCAATTCCGGCGACAGCGTGATGCTGCGTTTATCGACTCCCATGACGCGTTCCTCAGTACCGCCATCCAAATGGTACGATTAAATCGCACCATTTTCAAGAAATGCCGCGCTCGATTGCGGGGCGAAAATTGAATCAACGGCTGCGCCCGAAGACGCAACCTGCTGATATCAGGAGATTTCCTTTTATCGGGGAAAACTGCCAGCTGGCCTGTAAGCCGGGTTCTGTATGGCCCTCGCCCCTTACGCGGCGAGAACGTGGCGGCCATTCATCTTGGGCGCATGTTGCCATACGCCTCACGCAACCTACCCGGACGGTGAGCCGGAAACAGCCCTCGAGGGTTTCCCCTCGCACCGCCCCTATTCGGTCTTGCTCCCGGTGGGGTTTACCGTGCCGCTCCTGTTGCCAGTCGCGCGGTGGGCTCTTACCCCACCCTTTCACCCTTGCCACGATTGCATCGTGGCGGTTTGCTTTCTGTGGCACTTTCCCTGGGGTCGCCCCCGCCGGCCATTAACCGGCACCGTGTCTCCATGGAGCCCGGACTTTCCTCACCCGCAGCCTTTCGGCTTCGCGGGTGCGGCCGCCCGGCCAGCTGGCAAGGCGTATAAAGGGGTTCAGGCCCGAAAACGCAAACGAAAAAGCAAGTTATCGCTTGTCAGGCGGGCGCTCCGAGCGCGGCCAGCTGCACCTTGACCTTGCCGCAATAGGCGGCGGACACCGGGTTCATCCGTGTGGCGGCATGGCCGGCATTGTATTTCAGGATCGTGCCGCAGGTCGTGCCGCCGCCGAGATCCCGCGCCATGGCAAGGTACTTCATGCCGTATTTGATGTTGGTATCGGGATCGTAGAGACCCTGAACCGAACCGCTATAGCCCATCATCCTTGCCGTCGCCGGCTTGATCTGCATCAGGCCGATCTCGCCGGCGCTGCCGACCTGGTTCGGTTGGTAGTTGCTTTCGATCTTGATGACGGCGTTGGCGAGCGACACCGGGACGCCATAGCTGGCGGCATAACGCGCAATGATCGCCGAATACTGTCCGCTGCCGCCGACAACCACCGCCTGAGGCGCTGGCCTGCTCTTCGGAGCGACTGACGCCGTTGCCATGCGGTCGATGCGTTTGCGGTTACGCTTCACATGCTGTTTGGCGATTGTCTTTCTCGCAGCGGTTGGCCTTTTCGCGGAGACTGGCTTTTTCGTCCTTACCGCGGCCGCTTTTTCCACTTTTGCGGTGGCGGTCTTCTCTACTTTTGCACCACCCTTCGGCATGGCGGTTTTGCCGGCTGCGGCACTGAAGCCCTGATCGGCCCGCTGGCTCAGCGGTGCGCTGTTCGCCGCACTGAAGGCAAAAGTCATTACGCCGGCAGCAATGGCTGCCGTTAAAACGGTCAATTTCTGCATGTGATCCTGTTCTGTTTGATCTGCACAAAGAACTTCGCGCAGATACCCTCAATCAACATCGGAACATCTTGGGGGATAGACGTCCGACAATCTGTACGGATCGCCTTTGACGACGGAATTGGCGCCAAAGAAGGCGACGCAAGTCACTTTGAGTAACAGATTGTAACTTTTAAGCTGGCAAAAGATTATTTGAGAGAGGCTATCCTTACGGAAGCGAGCAGCCTTTCCAGCGTGCGGATCGTCGATCCGTCAGCCATGCCATCGACCAGGCGCAGCCGGAAATGCCGCTGAAATGCCTCGACCACGATTTCGGTCTGCCGGTCGAAAGTGCCGGTGATCTCGACGCCATAACCATAGAGCGCCAGCATCGACTGCAGCGCCTCTACCTCGGCGCCGGTATCGCCTGGCTTCAGCACGGCGCCGCGCCGGATCGGTGCTGCCGGCACAACATGGCCGATACCGGCAGCAAACAAGGCCTTCCATGGAAATTTCTCGCCTGGATCGACCTTTCGCCCCGGTGCCACGTCGGAATGGGCAAGCACCCGCTGCGCCGGAATGGAATGGCGCTCGATGATCCCAGCGCACAGGCCGATCACCGCGTCGATCTGCGGTTTTGGAAAGTTGCGATAGCCGAGCGTATGCCCCGGATTGACGATCTCGATGCCGATCGAACAGGAGTTGATGTCGCTCTGTCCGAACCACGAGCTCTTGCCGGCATGCCAGGCGCGGTCGCTTTCCCTTACCATCTGAACAATTCGGCCGTCCTCATGGACCAGGTAGTGCGACGAGACCTCGCTTGCCGGATCGCACAACCATGCCTCGGCACCGGCGCCGGTAGCCATGCCGGTGTAGTGCAGCACGATCATATCGGGTCCGAGCGTCCCGCGCCGTGGTCCGAAATTCGGCGATACCCCGACCTCGGCGCTCGGCTCATCGGGCGGAAAGCCGCTCATGCGTGCCGCAGGCCTCGCTCGATCATTTCATAGGCCGCGTTGATCGCCGCCAGCCTGGTCGTCGCGATCTTGATGAATTCCTGCGGCAGGCCGCGTGCGATCAGCCGGTCCGGATGATTGTCGGAGACCAGCTTGCGGTAACGCCTGCGGACCTCCTCGAACGGCTTCCCACGCTCGATGCCGAGCACAACATAGGGATCGGCGGCACCCAGATCGACATGCCGGGCCAGGATGCTCTGGTAATGCGCCTCATTGATGCGGAATATCTCGGCGATGCGATGCAGGAATTGGCCCTCGCGCTCATGCACCAGCCCGTCGGCCTTGGCGATGTGGAACAGCCCGTCGAGTATGTCCTCGAGCATCAGGCAGTTCGAATGGCCCGAACCGCAAAGCTGCGCCATCCGCTCGGCATAGGTCTCGAAACCGGCAATGTCGCGTTTGGCCAAATCGTAGAGCCGCGCCACATTGCGCCTCTGTTCCTTCGGCACCTCGAATATTTCCTGGAAGGCGCGCACCTCGTCTTGCGTGACGATGCCGTCTGCCTTGGCCATCTTGGCCGACAGGGCGATCATCGCCACCGAGAAGGCGACGCGCCGGCGCAGATCGGCATCGCCGGAGAAAACCGTGCGCACGGCCTCGACCACTTCGGCGACGCCTGACGACGCTGAAGATGAAACGCGTGTGACGAAGTCGCCAAGGCGGTCCCAAATCGACATGGGGGCTTCATAGGGCCAACCACCCATCGCTATCAAGCCAAGACAGTGCCGCAGGGGCTGGCCCAATCGATTTGGCGCAATGCCTGAGGCGGCTGGCGCCAGCGCTCACGTCGTCGCACTCGGCCGCCAGGCGCTGGTATCGTAAGCAGCAGAAAGGCCGGCCTGTGAGGCCAGCCTTTCCTTGGTTGCCACATTGACTACTGAGCCGGAGCAGCCGGCGCAGGCGCCGGAGCCGGAGCCGGCTCGGCAGGCTTGTTGGCGTCAGGAGCAGCCGGCTTCATCGTCTGGTCGGATGCCGGCGGGTTGGTGCTCTGCGTCGTGGTGTTGTCGGTGCCGCTGTTGCTGCAGGCGGCAAGGCCAAGCAACGCAAGCGCCGACACCGACGCAAGAATGAGTTTCTTCATGATATCTCTCCTCTAATCACGCCTCCGTTACCGGCGGCGGTCGAGGACACAATGCGTAAGCTGCGCATGAGTTTCGTAACGTTGCATTTCTGCCTGTAACATATTCCAATCATTTGACGATTGCCGGTCAGGGCCTCGCGAGCTAACAGATCGAACAGGGAAAAATCCCGGGAGCCGCCGCAGTGACTGCAAAATGGGATTTCTGGATCGACCGTGGCGGCACCTTCACCGATGTCATCGGCCGTGACCCGCAAGGCGGGCTGCATCCAAGGAAACTCCTTTCGGAAAATCCCGAAGCCTATGCCGACGCTGCCATCCAGGGCATTCGCGATTTGCTCGGCGTCCAACCCGGCGCTCCAATCCCCTCCGCTCTGATCGGCGATGTCAAGATGGGCACCACGGTTGCCACCAATGCCCTTCTCGAGCGCAAGGGCGACCGTGTGCTGCTGCTCATCACCAAAGGCTTCCGCGATGCGCTGAGGATTGCCTATCAGGCCAGGCCCGATATCTTTGCCAAGCAGATCATCCTTCCCGAACAGCTCTATGAGCGTGTCGTCGAGATCGACGAAAGGATTCGCGCCGACGGCAGTGTCGAGCGCCTGCTCGACATTGCTTCGGTACGCCCGGCTATTGAGCAAGCCAAGGCGGATGGCATCGATGCGGTCGCGATCGTCTTCATGCATGCCTGGAAACATCCCGATCACGAAAAGGCAGTTGCGAAGGTCTGCAGAAAACTCGGATTTTCGCAGGTCTCGGTCAGTCACGAGGTCTCGCCGCTGATCAAGCTGGTCGGCCGCGGCGACACCACCGTGGTCGACGCCTATCTGTCGCCGATCCTGGCAAGGTATGTGCAAAGGGTTGCCGGTGAGCTGGGCGTGGCTCCAATCTTCCCCCTCGTGGGGGAGATGTCGGCGAAGCCGACAGAGGGGGGCGCTGTCCCGCCAGCATCTCAGCATCTTAGTGACGCCAATCATGACACAAAGCACCCTACGGCGCCCCCCTCTGCCCTGCCGGGCATCTCCCCCACAAGGGGGGAGATCGGCCAATCTCCTCGCCTCATGTTCATGATGTCGTCGGGCGGCCTTACCGCCGCCGACATGTTCCAGGGCAAGGATGCGCTGTTGTCCGGCCCGGCCGGCGGTGTCGTCGGCATGGTCGAGACGGCAAAACTCGCCGGTTTCGGCAAAGTCATAGGCTTCGACATGGGCGGCACCTCCACCGATGTCGCCCATTACGATGGTGACTACGAGCGCGCCTTCGACACCGAGGTCGCCGGCGTGCGCATCCGCGCGCCGATGATGCGCATCCACACCGTTGCTGCAGGCGGCGGCTCGATCCTCCATTACGAGGCCGGCCGCTTTCGCGCCGGGCCGGATTCGGCCGGCGCCAATCCCGGCCCGGCCGCCTATAGGCGCGGCGGCCCGTTGGCCGTCACTGACGCCAATGTCATGCTGGGCAAGCTGCAGCCCGAGTTCTTCCCGGCTATTTTTGGACCGGGCCAGGACGAACCGCTCGACGTCCAGACGGTTCGCGAAAAATTCACCGCACTTGCCGCCGAGATCGGCGACGGCCGCTCGCCGGAAACCGTCGCCGAAGGGTTCATCACCATCGCCGTCGAAAACATGGCCAACGCCATCAAGAAGATTTCGGTGCAGCGCGGCTACGATGTCACCGAATACCTCCTGAACTGCTTCGGCGGCGCCGGCGGCCAGCACGCTTGCCTGGTCGCCGATGCGCTCGGCATGGAGGCGGTGCTGATCCATCCCTTCTCAGGCCTGCTCTCGGCATACGGCATCGGCCTATCCTCTGTATTTGCGTCACGCCAGCAGGCGCTGCTGAAGCCGCTGGCGGACAATTCCGGGCCAGCGATCGATGAACTCATCGCAACGCTGCGCAAAGCCGTCATCGACGAACTCGCCGCGCAAGGCATCAGCGAAGACGCGGTCGCCTCGAGACCGGTGCTGCAGATCCGCTACGACGGCACCGATACCGCGCTGCCTGTGAACTTCGGGCACGGCTCGATTGCGCAGGCCAAGGCGGACTTCGAACTGGCGCACAAGGCGCAGTTCGGTTTCGTCTACGACGACAAGCCGATGATCGTCGAATCGGTCGGCGTCGAGGGTACCGATACCGGCGGCACCGGCCGCGACGAAAGCGATTCAGTTGTTGAAGACATGGCCGCAAGTCCTTCCGGGAACCGGAAAATCTTTGTCGACGGCGTCTGGCGCGACGCCGGCATCTTCCCTCGCGAAACGCTGAAGCCTGGTAACAAGATCGCCGGCCCTGCTTTGATCATCGAGCCGAACCAGACCATTATCGTCGAGCCGGGCTGGCAGGCCGAGATCACCGCCAAGGACCACGTATTGATGCGGCGCGTCGAGAAGAAGCGCCGACAGGCCGCACTCGGCACCGAAGCCGATCCGGTGATGCTGGAGGTCTTCAACAACCTGTTCATGTCGATCGCCGAACAGATGGGCGTAACGCTGCAAAACACTGCCTATTCCGTCAACATCAAGGAGCGGCTCGATTTCTCCTGCGCCGTCTTCGACCGGAATGGCGCGCTGGTCGCCAACGCACCGCATATGCCGGTGCATCTCGGCTCGATGGACCGCTCGGTGGAGACCATCATCCGGCTCAATTCCGGCGACATTCACCCCGGCGACGTCTTTGCGCTGAACGCACCTTACAATGGCGGCACCCATCTGCCTGATATCACAGTGGTGACGCCGGTGTTTTCCCTCCCCCTTGAGGGGAGGGTGGCCGCGAAGCGGCCGGGTGGGGTCCTCGCAGAAGGCACCACAAATGCGTCGAGCACTGCCGCAACGACCCCCTCCGGCGGCTTCGCCGCCACCTCCCCCTCGAGGGGGGAGGAGATCCTCTTCTACGTCGCCTCGCGTGGCCATCATGCCGACATCGGCGGCACCGCGCCCGGCTCGATGACGCCGCTTGCCACAACCGTCGACGAGGAAGGCGTGCTGTTCGATAATTTCCGCATCGTCGATCGCGGCCGGTTCCGCGAGAAGGACCTGGAGACGCTACTCACCAACCACCCCTACCCGGCGCGCAATCCGCACCAGAACATCTCCGACCTCAAGGCGCAGATCGCCGCGAACGAAAAGGGCGTCGCCGAGCTGCGCAAGATGGTCGCGCATTTCGGCCTCGATGTCGTCGAAGCCTATATGGGCCATGTCCAGGACAATGCCGCCGAAAGCGTGCGCCGCGTTCTGGAGCGGCTGCCCGACAGTTCCGAATACGAATATCCGACCGACACCGGCCAAATGATCAAGGTGAAGATATCGGTCGACCGGCGGAAGCGCGAAGCGACCGTCGACTTCACCGGAACGTCGCCGGTGATGAAGAACAATTTCAATGCGCCAGAGCCAGTCGCCCGAGCCGCTGTGCTTTATGCCTTCCGCGTCATGGTCGAAGACAACATCCCGATGAATGCCGGATGTCTGCGGCCGATCAACATCGTCATTCCCGACGGCTCGATGCTGAAGCCCGCCTATCCCGCGGCAGTCGTCGCCGGTAACGTCGAGACCTCGCAGCACGTCACCAACGCGCTGTTCGGCGCCATGGGCGCGATGGCCAATGCGCAAGGCACGATGAACAATCTCACCTTCGGCAACAAGCAGTACCAGTATTACGAGACGATCTGCTCGGGCTCGCCGGCTGGCCGGATGAACGACGGCCGCGGTTTTGCCGGCACCTCCGGCGTCCACACCCATATGACCAATTCGCGCCTGACCGATCCGGAAGTGCTGGAACTGCGTTTCCCGGTATTGCTCGAGGATTTTCATATCCGCGAAGGCTCCGGCGGCGAAGGCAAATGGAATGCCGGCGACGGCACCGGGCGCACCATCCGCTTCCTCGAAAAAATGGAATGCGCGATCCTGTCCTCGCATCGCAACCGCCCGCCGCGGGGACTGGACGGAGGCGGCGATGGCGAGGCCGGTTCGACCAAGGTCCGCCGCAAGACCGGCGCGATCGAGACGCTGAAAGCCTGCGATCAGACCATCCTCGACGCTGGCGAGGCGGTCATCGTGACGACGCCGACCCCAGGTGGATTTGGCAAGGCCTGAACTCGCGTCAACAGGCTGTCACTGGCCTGTCATCACCCTGCGCTACCCGCTTGCGGCAAAGCAAACGGGGAATCGCCTTGCCATGACGGACATTTCTGGGGACCTGGTTTTTCGCCGCGGCAAGGAAGTCGGCAAGGCCGTCTACCAGAACCGCCCGCTGTCGAAAGCCGGCATCTCCGAGCGCCTGTTCGCCTTCCTGTTCTCCGGCCTCGTCTATCCGCAGATCTGGGAAGACCCCGAAATCGACATGGACGCGATGCAGCTCGGGACGGGCCACCGCATCGTCACCATTGCCTCCGGCGGCTGTAACATCCTTGCCTATCTCACCCGCTCGCCGGAAAGGATCGATGCCGTCGACCTCAACGCTGCCCATATCGCGCTGAACCGCATGAAGCTCGAAGCCGTCCGTCACCTGCCGTCGCAGGGCGACCTGTTCCGTTTCTTCGGCGCGGCTGAGACCGGGCACAATTCACAGGCCTACGATCGCTTCATCGCACCGCATCTCGACCCGGTCAGCCGCCATTATTGGGAGCGCCGCAACTGGCGCGGCCGTCGCCGCATCGCCGTCTTCGACCGCAATTTCTACCAGACCGGCCTGCTTGGCCTGTTCATTGCGATCGGCCATCGCACCGCAAAATTCTTCGGCGTCGACCCGGCCGGAATCATGGACGCCAAGACCATCGCCGATCAGCGCCGCTTCTTCGACGAAGAGCTGGCGCCGGTCTTCGAAAAACCGCTGCTGAAATGGGCGACCTCGCGAAAGGCTTCGCTGTTCGGCCTCGGCATTCCGCCGGCCCAGTACGATTCGCTGATCACCTCGGGTGACGGCACCATGGCCAGCGTGCTGAAGGCACGACTGGAAAAGCTCGCCTGCGATTTTCCGCTGAAGACCAATTATTTCGCCTGGCAGGCTTTCGCCCGCCGCTACCCTGATCCGGGCGAGGCCGCCCTGCCCGCCTATCTCGAAAAGCGCAACTACAAGACGATCCGCAACAATGTCGATCGCGTTGCCATCCACCACGCCAATCTGATCGAGTTCCTTGCCCGCAAGGATGCCGGCTCGGTGGATCGCTTCGTGCTGCTCGATGCACAGGACTGGATGACCGACGACCAGCTCAACGAGTTGTGGGCCGAGATCACCCGAACCGCCTCCACCGGCGCCCGCGTCATCTTCCGCACCGCAGCGGAACCCAGCCTGCTGCCCGGCCGCGTCTCGAATTCGCTGCTCGATCAGTGGCGCTACGAGAACGACGCCTCGCGCGAGTTTTCGGCGCGCGACCGCTCGGCCATCTATGGCGGCTTCCATCTCTATGTGAAGCGGTCCGCATGAGCACGACCGACTTGCCGGCCAGCCATGCCGAACTGATGGACGGCGTCTACCGCTGGCAGCGTCATATCTACGACCTGACCCGCAAATATTATTTGCTGGGCCGCGACCGGCTTATCGCCGGACTGGATGTGCCGGCCGGCGGCACCGTGCTCGAGCTCGGCTGCGGCACCGGCCGCAACATCATCCTCGCCGCCCGCCGCTATCCCGGCGCGCGCTTCTTCGGCCTCGATATTTCGGCCGAGATGCTGGAGACGGCCACTGCCGCCCTCGCGCGCGAAGGCCTCTCCGGCCGCGTCACGCTGGCGCGCGGCGACGCCACGGATTTCGACGCGAAAGCACTGTTCGGCGTCAAAAGTTTCGACCGCATTTTTGTCTCGTATTCGCTGTCGATGATTCCCGGCTGGGAGAAGACAGTGTTCGCGGCTCTTGCTGCCCTGTCACCGGGCGGCTCGCTGCACGTCGTCGATTTCGGCCAGCAGGAGGCCCTGCCCGGCTGGTTCCGCACGCTGCTGCGCGGCTGGTTGAGAAAATTCCATGTCCAGCCGCGTGAAGCCCTGCGCGACGTTCTGGAATCGGAATCTGCGAGAGTTGGTGCAAGCCTTCGATTCAGAACACTTTATCGCGGCTACAGCTGGCTCGCCGTGATCAAGATCGCCATCTAATATCAATTTTGGCGTGGAAGGTTTTGGGGCTCCAATCCTAAATGGGGGCCGTGGCTGAAATCAGTTAATTTGGCTAAATCACACATTGCCATGTGACCCAAGGAGTGGTACATTATCTCCTCGCCGGAAGCATGGGATGATCATCGGATTTAGAGATGGATGGCTGCGGGCTTTCTTCGTGGACGACACCCACTCCCGCAATATTCCGTCCGATCTCGAAAGCCGCTTGTTCCGCAAGCTCCAGATGATTGACGACGCGGCGATCGATCAGGATTTGCGTGTGCCGCCCAGCAACCATTTCGAGAAGTTGCGCGGCAATCTCGAAGGTTTCCATTCGATCCGTGTCAACAAACAATGGCGGCTGGTCTTCCGCTGGGACGGGGGCCGGGGCGAGGCGTCGGACATCTATCTCGACGACCACAGTTATATATAAGTGAGGTGAGACATGTTGATGACCGCACGCAAGCCGGCAACGGTTGGCGAAATTC
This sequence comes from Mesorhizobium sp. M0816, assembly GCF_040320005.1. Classification (NCBI taxonomy): domain Bacteria; kingdom Pseudomonadati; phylum Pseudomonadota; class Alphaproteobacteria; order Hyphomicrobiales; family Phyllobacteriaceae; genus Mesorhizobium; species Mesorhizobium sp. M0816. Next base: position 210,613 of record NZ_JAMYOT010000010.1, read on the forward strand.
TTACGGAAGAATTCATGCAACCACTCGGCCTGACACAGGCGGCTTTGGCCGAAGCTATGAGCGTCCAGCGCAAGCATGTGAACGAATTGTGCAACGGCCGCCGCAACGTGACGGCGGCTACCGCGCTCATTCTGGCGCGGGTGTTTGGCAACAGCCCGGATTTCTGGTTGAACGTCCAGCGCCGTAATGATCTTTGGACGGTTATGAACTCACCCGACGAGCGGGCGCGTGTTGATCGCGCCAAGCCTTTGGCGACAGCCGCATAGACAAGACTGCGACCGCCGCATTCCTCAGTGCAGCGCCTTGATCAGCGCCGCCACCATCGCCTGCGGCCGATAGCCGAGCCTGGCCGGCGTCAGCCCGAGCCGCACCACAACCAGCTGCTCCGAGGGGATGATGGCAACCGTTTGCCCATCATGCCCCTCCATCCAATAGGTGTCCTTGGGCAGGCCGGCGGCAGTGCCGGCGCCGGGGTTTTCTTCGTCGCCCGGTCCTTCTATCCATAATTGCCCCTTGCCGTAGACTTTCGAAGCAGTTGCCGGTTCCCGCATCCAGTCGACGAAGCCGGCGGGCAGGATCTCCTGGCCGTTCCAGACGCCGCCCTGCAGCAGGAACTGGCCGAAGCGCGCCCAGTCGCATGCCGTGGCATAGAGATAGGACGAGCCGACGAAGGTGCCGTGCTCGTCGGCCTCAAGCACAGCGCTCTGCATGCCGAGCGGATCGAACAGCGCGGTCCTCGGCCACGCCAGTGCCTTGTCCTTGTCGCCGATTGCGTCCTGCCACAGCCTGGACAGCATCACCGCCGTGCCGCTCGAATAGGAAAACACCTTGCCGATCTCGCCGGTCAGCGGCTTGGATCCGGCAAAGCCGGCCATGTCCGGTTCGAGGTAGAGCATGCGCGTCACATCGGCGACGTCGCCGTAATCCTCGTTGAATTCCAGCCCGCTCGACATCGCCATCATGTCGGCGAGGCTGATCACGGCACGGCCATCTGCTTGCCAGGGTCCGAACAGCCGCTGGTTGGTCATCGCCAGCTTGCCGTCCTTCACCAGCGTGCCGACGATCGCCGCATTTACGGTCTTGGTCATTGACCAGCCCAATAGCGGCGTCTTTTCGGAAAAGCCGTCGCCATAACGCTCAGCGACGATGCGGCCGTTCTTGACCACCACGACGGCCCGCATGCCGGCGCCGGTCATTGCTGGATCGTCGAGGACTTTCGCGACCTCGGGATCCTGCGAGGCATCGGCCTTGTCGCCCTCCGGCCAGATCAGATCGGGCAGCGGCGCCGGCGTCGGTGCAGCTCCGGCGACAGCCTTGGCGGCGGCAATATCGCCGTCGGGAACCGAGGCGCAGCCCAGCCCGTCGCGCGCAACCGCGACACTTTTGCCGAGCACACCGAACAGGCCGGCCGAAACCGTTCCCTTCTCCTTGTCGACCGACACTCTCATCAGCTTCAGCAGCGGGTGACCCGGCGCCTGCACATCGACGGCAAGCACATCGTCGGCGTCTCGCCCGGCGATGAAGACGTTCGAACAGACGATCTTAGCCGCATAGCCGGAACCGACGCGGATCAGTTCCGGCGGCGCAAAATACAGCCAGCCGGCGAGTACCGCGGCGGCCAGCACAGCCAAGCCGAGCAGCCATTTGACGAACTTCAAAAGGATCTGCATTTGAGTTCCCCCGGGCGCGCTCGATCTATGTCATCGATTTGCCGCCATTGTTTCGGCAAAATCGCGGCTCTTGTCGAGCGCCGTCAACCGAATATCAACCATGATCGGCGATCACAGGTGAATGTCGCCCAGAAGTGCGCAGCGGTTTTGGGACAACGACATGCATAGACAAAAGAGCTAAGCGCGTCGAAGCGACGCGCTTAGGACAGACCGGGCGATCCTGTGGGGTGACCGTCCGGCGGGGCTTGAATGCATGCGTCCCAAAACTGCATAACGGTTTGGGAATGCATGAAACGAAGATCCAGGCGCGTCGCGTAAGTCGGTTTCAGACACGCTGCGCCCGGTCGAGGGGGCACCCGCGGAAAGACCCATCAGCGGCCGGCTGAAACCGGCTCGGGAAGTAGCGATGCGCCGTTTCGCGGTCCTCATCACGCTGATGCTGCTTGGCGCCTGCTCGACGGTCGAGGATCTGACGCCATCGCTGTCGTCGTCCAGCGCCCCGACGGTTGCGGTACGCGCGCCGCGTTTTGCCGATTCCGACCCGCATGAATGGGATAGCGGCGCACCGTGGAGCTATGCCGTCCACGGTACCGACGTCTCCAAATACCAGACATCGATCAACTGGCCGGCGGCCAGGGCCAGCGGCATCTCCTTCGCCTTTATCAAGGCAACCGAAGGCGGAGACCGTTTCGATGAAGCTTTCAACGAGCATTGGAGCCGCACCAGGGCCTCGGGCATCCCCCGTGCCGCCTATCATTTTTTCTACTTTTGCACGCCGGCCGCTACCCAGGCGCGCTGGTTCATCCAGAACGTGCCCAAAGACGGTTCGGCGATGCCGCCGGTTCTCGACATGGAATGGAACCCGAAATCGCCGACCTGCAAGCTGCGGCCAGATGCCGCCACGGTACGCAGCGAGATGAGCACATTCCTCGAAATCGTCGAAAAACACTACGGCAAGAAGCCGATCATCTACACGTCGGTCGACTTCTTCGAAGATAATGGTTTATCGGGTTTCCGCGGCTACCCCTACTGGCTGCGCTCCGTCGCCGGGCACCCGCGCCAGAAATACGGCAGCCATCCCTTCACCTTCTGGCAGTATACCGGAACGGGCGTCGTGCCGGGCATGACCGGAAACGCCGACATCAGCGTCTTCAACGGCTCCGAAGCCGCGTGGAAGAAGTGGTTGCGGCAGAACACCCGTTGACACCAGGCCTGCCGCCTGCTTTTCGACACAGCCAATGACGGATGCCCGCAACCGCTGGTAATCTTCTCGGAAGGATGGCGATGCGATCGCGCTTTGGAATTCTCGCGGCGCTGCTCCTGAGCGCCGTGCCGGCCGCGGCACAGCAATGCGGCGGTGATTTCGAGGCATGGAAGCAGGGCGTGGCGGCGGAAGCTAGGGCGGCCGGCGTCGGCGCTGCCGGCCTTGATGCGCTGGAAAAAGCCACCCTCGATGAGAAGGCGCTGGCACGCGACCGCGCCCAGGGCGTCTTCACCCAGACCTTCATCGAATTCTCGAACCGCATGATCTCGTCGCATCGGCTGAAGCAAGGTGCGGCCAATCTGCAAAAATATGCCGAGGTCTTTGCCCGCGCGGATCGCGAATACGGCGTGCAGGCGCCGGTCATCGCCGCTTTCTGGGCCCTGGAAACCGATTTTGGCGCCGTGCAGGGCGATTTTCATACGCTGAACGCGCTGGTGAGCCTCTCGCATGACTGCCGCCGCCCGCAGCTGTTCCGGCCGCAGATCGTCCCGCTGCTGATGTTGATCGATCGCGGCGTGGTGCCGGCCGACGTCACCGGTGCCTGGGCCGGCGAGATCGGCCAGACGCAGATGTTGCCTTCCGACTATCTCGGCCACGGCGTCGACGGCGACGGCGATGGCTTGGTCGACCTGCGCGGCAGCGCGCCTGACGTGATCATGAGCACGGCCAGCAAGATCCAGTCGCGCGGCTGGAAGCGCGACCAGCCCTGGATCGAGGAAGTCCGTGTGGCCGACGATTTGCCGTGGGAGCAGACGGGACGCACCAACAAGCTGCCGTTGACGCAATGGAGCCAGTGGGGCGTTACCAGGCCCGACGGTACGCCGCTTCTCGACAACGGCCTGAAGGCCGGCCTGGCGCTGCCCATGGGTCGCAAGGGGCCAGCCTTCCTGACCTACGACAATTTCGACGTCTATCTCGAGTGGAACCAGTCCTTCACCTATGCCCTGACCGCGGCAAATCTTGCCGCCCGGCTGGGGGGCGCGCCGCGATTCGATCCGCGCAACCCCGAACCCGGCCTCAACGGCGACCAGATGAAGGCGCTGCAGACCAAGCTCGAGGCGAAAGGCTATGACGTCGGCACCGTCGACGGCATACTGGGCACCAACACCCGCGAAGCCATCCGCAAGGAGCAGAAGCGGCTGGGCCTGCCGGTCGACGGCTGGCCGACGCCGGAGCTGCTGGCCAGGCTGTGAATGGTGAATGGTGAATGGTGAAAAGAATGGCACCGGCGCCGCATTGAGCACCAGAGCTACCACTATTCACTATTCACTATTCACTATTCACATCACCGCCTGGCAAGCAGGAAATCGATGAACGCTCGCAACGGCGCCGGAACCTGGCGGGAACTCGCGTGATATAGATAAAAACCCGGAAATCTCGGCGACCAGGCGTCGAGAAAGCGGACGAGCTTTCCCGCTTCGATCCATGGCCGGACCTGATATTCCAGCATGTACGCCACGCCGACCCCATCCAGAACCGCCCCGATCATCAGTTCCGTATCGTTGACCGTCAGGCCGCCGCTGACGGCCACTTCCAAAGCACGTTGGCCTCGGGCGAACTCCCACCGGTAGATATTGCCGCCGCTCGGCCACTGGAAATTGATGCACTGGTGGTGATGAAGGTCCGCGGGGTGACGCGGTATCGGGTGATGCTCCAGATAGCTCGGCGCCGCCACTGCGGCCATCTCGAGTTCCTCGCTGAGTTTCACCGCCACCATGTCCTTGTGCAGCCGCTCACCCAATCTGATTCCGGCATCGAAGCGGCCCTCGACGATGTCGGTGAGCATGTCGTCGACAATGATTGTGAGGGCGATATCGGGATAGGCGCGGCGGAAATCGCCGAGGATCGGCGCGATGAAACGCGTGGCGGCAATGCGCGGAACATTGATGCGCAGCGAGCCTGCCGGCCGGCCGCGTGATGCATGCGCGTCGGCGACGGCCCCTTCCAGTTCGCTGAACGCCGGTGCGATGCGGGCAAACAGCTTCTCGCCCTCAGCCGTCGGCGACATGCTGCGCGTGGTGCGGTTGAGCAGGCGGACACCGAGACGCTCTTCCAGTCCGCGTATCGTCTGGCTGAGTGCTGGAGGCGAAATCCTGAGCTTGGCCGCGGCGCGGACGAAGCTGCCCTCTTCGATGATTGCTGCAAATGCCGTGAGTTCGGAAAACTCGGTTCCGCGCATTATGTACCCCAGGCTTAACAAGTCAGTAAGATAATAGGCTATTCTCTGAGCAATAGCATGCCCATAGGTTTCCCTGGAACGCCGCTCGATCGAGGCGGCCGTAATCAGACGGAAGGAACAGCCATGCATCGTCCACTCGAAGGCAAAACCGCACTTGTGACCGGCAGCTCGCGCGGCATCGGGCGCGCCATCGCCGAGGGGCTCGCGGCCAAGGGTGCTGCCGTGGTCGTCAACTATGTGGGCAACGAGAAAGCAGCCAGGGAAGTGGTTGCCGCCATTGAAGGGATTGGCGGAAAAGCCGTCGCCATCCAGGCGGACGTCTCCAGCATTCCCGACATTCGCAGGCTGTTCGACGAAACCGAAAGACAGATGGGGCCGATTGACACCGTCGTCGCCAATGTCGGCGTCGCTGTCATAAAGCCGCTCGTCGAGGCCACCGAAGCGGACTTCGATAATGTGTTCGGCGCCAATGCCAAGGGCACCTTCTTCACGCTTCAGGAAGCGGCGCGCCGCGTTCGCGACGGAGGCCGCATCATTGCCGTCTCCACCGGCGGAACCAGGATGTTCTTCACGCAGACGGCGCTCTATCTCGGCAGCAAGGGAGCCGTCGAGCAGTTCGTCCGCGTCCTCTCGCGCGAACTCGGCCCGCGCTCCGTTACCGTGAATGCGCTTTCACCAGGCTTCACCGACACCGACCTGCTTCCCGAACGGGACCGGGCCGTGGCCGCCGGCATGTCGCCCTTCGGCCGGATCGGAGCACCGCGCGACGTCGCCGATGTCGCGGTTTTCCTGGCCTCGGACGAGGCTCGCTGGCTTACCGGCGAGAATATCCAGGCCGGCGGCGGCGTGGCCTGACTGAATGGTGAATGGTGAATGGTGAATGGTGAATGGTGAATGGTGACGATTCACGGGAGCGGGACGGAACGCAAGAACTACTTCTATTCACTATTCACTATTCACTATTCACTATTCACTATTCCACCATTAACTAATCCGCCATCGTCTCCAGGCTGGCGAACCCCTGCGGCGCGTCGCCTTCGTCGAATGGCGTTACCACCTCGACGAAAGTGTCGGGATAGAAGCCGTTGAACCGTGTTCGGAGCGACAGCGAATAGGCGCCGATATGGCCGATCTCGATCCAATCGCCGGTATCGACGGTTTCGGGCAGCCAGAACGGCCGCGACAATATATCGACGGAATCGCAGGTCGCGCCGCAGACCTTGAACGGCACGATGGTCTTGTCCTCGCCATTGCGCGAGCGGATCGCCGGATCGGGGATGAAGCGCGCCGGCAGCGTGATCTTGCCGGTCCATGAATCCGACAGCGACGCCCAGATGCCGTCATTGATGTAGAGCCTTTTGCCCTTGCGCAGCAGCACGCGCACGATCAGCGACAGGCAGCGCGCCACGATCACCCGGCCCGGCTCGGCCACCAGCGGCATCTGGTCGAACTGGTACTCCTGGAGGTCGCCCGACAGCCGCGACATGATCTGGCCGAGCGACGGCATTTCCGGCTTGCGGCTGTTCGGATCATGACCGTATTCGGCCGGAAAGCCGCCGCCGACATCGAGCCCGGCAATGTCGAAACCGACGCGGTTGCGCACCCAGTCGGCGGAGGCCAGCGCCCGCTCATAGGTGTCGGGATCCTCTATCTGGCTGCCGACGTGAAAGCACAGCCCGACCTTGTAGCCCGTCCGGTTCAGCCGTTCGGCCAGTTCGACCGCATTGGCCGGTCCGGCGCCGAACTTCTTCGACAGTTCGTAGGCCGCCGAGCCTTTCGTCTGGATGCGCACGAACACGGTGATGGCGCCCGGATCGATGTCGAGAGCCCGCACCACCCTGGTCAGCTTGGTGATCTCGTCCTCATGGTCGAGCGAAATGACGCGAATGGCGTATTTCTCCAGCGCCAGCCTGATGTCCGACTGCGCCTTCACCGGGTGCATGTAGAGCATCTCGGCGCCCGGCGAGACGGCGCGCACGGCGGCGAATTCGCCGGGCGAGGCCACATCGAAGGCACTGACGCCGGCCTCGACCAGGGCGTTGAGCACGATCCGCTCGCCATTGGTCTTGACCGCATAGGCGGTCTTGCCGGGAAACATGCCCATGAACTGTTTGGCGTCCGCCTTCAGCACCTGCGGGCGGAAGCAATAGATCGGATCGTCCGGGCGAAGCGCCAGCGCTGCCTCGCGGGCATTTTCGAATCGCTGCATGGACGAATCCCTTGACTGAGGCTGCGCACAATTAATCCAAGCTAGCGGCTAATGAAAACAATTCTATGTCTCGCCGCCCTGGCTTCGCGGCGGTACGCCGGTGCTGCACGCCGGTTATGAGCGAGCTAGGCCATCGCTCAGGTTTCGGGTGGCCCTTGCGGCCGGATCGGGTATGGCGTGAACAGACGCCTGAAGAGCAAGGCATCTCGTCTGGGAGGACGACCAATGGCGATAGCTGCCACCACCACGATGCGCGGTCCGATGGTGCTCAAGGACTGGGCGCAGCTTCTGCTGCTCGGCGCCATCTGGGGCGGCTCGTTCTTCTTTGCCCGTATTGCGGTAGCGGAACTTCCGCCGCTGGTGCTGGTGCTGTTCCGCGTCACCATAGCTGCGATCGCGTTGCAGCTCTATCTTGCGGTCCGTGGCCCGTCGTTTCGCCTCGCCTTGCCGCATGCCGGCCTGTTCTTCCTGCTGGCGCTCGCCAACAATGTCATCCCTTTCTCGCTGATCTTTGCCGGCCAGACCGAGCTTGGCGCCGGTGTCGCCTCGGTGCTCAATTCGACGACGCCGTTCTGGACGCTGATCCTCGCCAACGCCCTGACCAGGGACGAAAAGCTGTCGTGGAACAAGCTTGCCGGCATCGCCCTCGGTATCGCGGGAACGGCGGTGATGATCGGCCCCGGCCTCGTCGCCGGGCTCGGCGGTCCGGTCTGGGCGAAATTCGCGCTCATCGGAGCATCGCTATCCTATGCGGTTGCGCTGATGATCGCCCGCCGCTTCAAGGGTGTGCCGTCACCGGTCATTGCCGCCGGACAATTGACCTGCTCGACCATCATCATGATCCCGGTCGTTCTGTTCACCTATGATGCCGCCAATCTGTTTTCGGCCTCGCCGCCGGTCTGGGCGGCGGTGCTGGCACTGGCGCTGCTGTCGACGGCCTTCGCCTACATCCTCTATTTCAATCTCGTCGCCTCGACCGGCGCCACCAACGCCTCGCTGGTCACGCTCATCGTGCCGGCCAGTGCCATTCTGCTCGGTTTCCTGTTCCTGGGCGAGCGGCTCGAACTGTTCGAATTGGGCGGCATGGCGCTGATCGCGCTCGGCCTCGTCACCATCGATGGTCGCCTGTTCGGGCGGCGCTAATGCATGTCGCGCAAAGGTGTGCAGCGGTTTTGCGATAACGACATGCATAGAACAAGAACCTAAAGCGCGTCGCACGAGGCCGGTCGAACGCGACGCGCTTTAGAGATGGCGCTATATGGGCGTGATCGCGGGAACAGATGAACCCTGCCATTCCAGACGCCAGATACCGCCTTGCCGGAGATTCTGAACGAGATCGGGAAGGAAGGCGGCAAGGCAGGTCCCGCCAACATGTCTCACGGAAGGATACACAAGACCGGTCGCGGCGTCTTGCTTGCGGAGTTGCTTCGCCAGCGCCTGACCGGCAGGATAGGCTAAGACAGTATCCGGATCGAGCACCGGGTCCTTGCTGAACTCAGCACCGCGCAGATCGTGAAACGAGCCTATGAAGTCGGCAACGAGCTCCGCGTAGTCGGTGACGTTTTCGAACCGTTCGATCGCGGCAAGCTCGCGCGTCAGATGAAAAGAGACCTCGCCGAGCGCGGTTTCTGCATCGAACCCACAGTACCAGACGCCCCTGGCATCATCGTTGAAACGATTGCCGCCCGGACGGGTGTAAGCGAACGCCGCATTGACGAAGGTGTAGCCCGGCCTCCCGAAAACCAGTTCGCGCGGATCGAGGTCGGGCAATCCCCCTTGCTGCGCCTGAAGACGGCCGCTGGTGGCTCCTTCGAGTTCCGCAAGGTCCTCCAAATCTCCATGATTCCTGGCCAACGGCATCAGGACCGGTTCCTTGAGCCTGCCTGTTGAAATGAGCCGGATCGTATCGCGCTGGGAAATGTCAGCGCGCGGCGGGATCTGCATTCAAAGTCCACCGCGCAAAGCGTCGATATGTTGGCGAACCTGCAGCAGCTTCGGAATGCCGCCCTCGATCATTACGTCCAGGGGGCGCCGGCCACCATAGAGAGGCCCTTTGTTCGGCAACCGCACCCATTCATCGGCAAGCGCTTCGGAGAACAGAAGCCGCAGTCCCTTGAAGATGCCGATCAGGGCGCTGATGCGTGTCAGCGAATCCTGGGAGAGAACGCCCTCCCACTCGCCTTTCTTCATGCGGAACCAGGTTCTCTCCGACACGTCGCCGATCAAGGTACAGATCTCGGTGCTGGTCAGATGCCAGATGTCTGCGAGCCTGACGATGCCGGCAACAGCAGCTGGCGTGATCCGCGCCCGTGCCGAGGCATCCGCCAGATTTGCCGGCAAAGCCTGATTTGCAGGATCGCGAACCGCATAAGCGACACTCATTCCGACCTCCATCACTTGGCAGGCAATATACTGCCAATTGGCAGAAATTCAAGTCCGGCTATTGCCCACCGCATTCGTATAGCGTGCAGCATCCGGTTGGATGCGCAAAGGATGCTTCGACGCGTCGAACCTTCAGTCGTTTCGAAAATCGATTCCGATTTCTGCCGCGGTAGCGCTGCCATTCGCGCTACTGCCACGGCTTTGCCACAAATTATTCACAGGTCCCGGGCCGGCTTTTGACAAAGAGTTTCAATGCCTAACGGCAAACGGCAGGTCGCAAATTCCACAATCTCGTCGCATTGCAGCAAAGTTTCTGCTTGCCTGTGGCACAAATGACCCTAGACTCTCGCCATAGCTCTTTAAGAGGAGGCTATGACATGGGACTGACGAGGCCGATCAACGCATTGATGATTTGTGCTGCGTTTGCATTCATCGGCGCCCTCATTATGGGCGTCCTTCCATAAGGCCGCTGAGCGGGGGAAGACCAGCACCGAATATTCCAAACCATTGAAAAGGCCGGGCATTTTGCCCGGCCTTTTGCATTTCCCCGATCTTTGACATTTCAAAAAGGAGCTTGCCGCCTTACGCCGCGGCGGATCCCGCCGCCTCGACTTCGTGCGACCTGATGCCGATCATGTGGCAGATGGCGAAGACCAGATCGGCCCGGTTCATCGTGTAGAAGTGGAAATCGCCGACGCCGCGCTCGACAAGGTCCAGCACCTGCTCGGCGGCCACGGCAGATGCCACCAGCGCATGCGTTTGCGGATCGTTGTGCAGCCCATCGAAACGCTCGGCCAGCCATGCCGGCACCAAGGCGCCGCACCGCGCCGAGAAGTTGGCGACCTGGGTGAAATTGTGCACCGGCAATATACCCGGCACGATCGGTATGTAGATGCCGGCCCGCCGTGCCCGCTCGACATAGCGCTCATAGAGATCGTTGTCGAAGAAGAACTGGGTGATCGCCCGCGTCGCGCCATTGTCGGCCTTGCGCTTCAGCATGTCGAAGTCGGTGGCGAAATCCGGACTTTCCGGATGTTTTTCCGGATAGGCCGAGACCGATATGTCGAAATCGCCGGCGCCCTTCAGCGCATCAACCAGTTCGGCGCCATTGGCATAGCCTTCCGGATGCGGCCGGTAAGCCGCGCCGACGCCCTCGGCCGGATCGCCGCGCAGAGCGACGAAACGCTTGACGCCCATATCGGCGAACTCCCGGATCACCGCATCGACCTCGTGACGCGCCGCATCGACACAGGTCATGTGCGCCGCCGGCGTCAACGTCGTTTCATTGAGGATGCGCTTGACGGTGCGGGCCGTCCGCTCGCGGGTCGAACCACCGGCGCCATAGGTGACCGAGACGAATTTCGGCTTGAGCGGCTCAAGCCGGGTGACCGTGTCCCACAGCCTTGCTTCCATCTCATCGTTTTTCGGCGGAAAGAACTCGAACGAAACCCTGACCTTGTCGCCGATGTCGGGGCGGCGGGAGAAGCGGAACTGGTTCATCAGGCGGTTTCCCCTATCGGATACGCATTGGCCGGTTGTCTGTCGTTGGAAGGCTCGGCAATCAGCATGCGCCGATCGCGGCCGAGCCAGAGTTTGACGGTGAGCTTGGCCTCGTTGCCGCCGCGCGGCTCGAATTCCTGGCTGTCCTCAAGGTCGAGGCCGGCCTCGGAAAACCAGTCGCCAATTTGCCGGTCGGAAAAGCCGAGACGCATATGCGCGTGCTCCTCGCGCAAGAACTCCAGCGCGTGCGGCGCGAAATCGACGATCACCAGCCGGCCGGCCGGGCGCAACAGACGCGCCGCCTCGCGGATGGCGCGGGCGGGATCGTCGAGATAATGCAGCACCTGATGGATGGTAACGAGATCAAAGGCGTCGCGTTCGACCGGTGGCGCAAAAATGTCGCCCTGGCGCACTTGCGCATTCGAAACGCCGGCCTTGTCGAGATTGGCGCGCGCCACCGTCAGCATCTCGCGCGACATGTCGATGCCGACACCGCGCCGATAGAGCGGCGAAAAGATCTCGAGCAGCCGTCCGGTGCCGGTGCCGAGATCGAGCATCGACTGGAACGGCCGCTTGCCGACGAGCTTGATGAGAGCTGCTTCGACGGCGCGATCCGGCACATGCAGCGAGCGGATATGGTCCCAGCTTGCGGCGTTTACCGAGAAATATTCGGCAGCCCGGTCCTGCCGCTTGCGCTTGACTGCGGCCAGCCGTTCGAGATCACGCTCGACCTGCGGATCGGCGCCGCGGATGCCGGAGACCAGCCTGAGCACGAAATCGCGCGACGCGTCGGAATCCGATAACCGGAAGAACGCCCACGAGCCCTCCTGGTAGCGGCCGATCAGCCCTGCCTCCAGCAGCAATTTCAAATGGCGCGAGACGCGCGGCTGCGACTGGCCGAGGATTTCGGTGAGATCTGAAACGGTCAGATCGCCGCGCGACAGCAGCGCCAATATGCGCAGCCGGCTGGATTCCGCCGCCGCCTTCAATGTATCTACCATCGTGTCGAGAGCGACATGCATGCGAGCATTCTCTTTGAAAAGATATAAACATATGTTTATGTCGGTTTGGATAGGCTTGCAAGCGCTATGTCGCTTCCGGACAAGAAAATGACGCATGCGTGGCGGATCGCGCAAAAACGGACGCATGATCGGGGCGAGAACCATGTTCGAAACGCGCAGCGGCGAAAAGCTCCTGGAAACCGACCCGGCAACGATGCCGCCGGATGGCCATGTCGTCTTCATCGGCCGCATCGCTTCGCCTTGGATCACGCGGGAGACCTGCCCCAAGAACATGAAGGCAGCGCGGGAGATGGGACAGCCGGCGGTTCTCACGATCGATCCGCTCTATCGGGACGGCCTGCTTGGGCTGGAACGCGCTAGCCACGTCATCATCCTGTCCTGGCTGCACCATGCGCCGCGGCAACTGATTGTCCAGAAACCCCGCCATGCCACGGAGCCAAAAGGCGTCTTTTCGCTGCGCTCCCCTGCCCGGCCGAACCCAATTGGGCTGCATGTCGCCGGGCTGGTTGCCGTCGACATCGACACCGGCCGCCTCGATCTCGATGCCATCGACGTGCTCGACGGCACGCCGGTCATCGACATCAAGCCTTATTTCGCCTCGACCGATGCCTTTGCCGATGCGACCATCGCCGGGCGGGACGAGCCAGGGCCGGTAGAGTGATGAGCGCGCCGACCGGCCGCCGCCGCGCCATCGCCAAGGCGCTGACAGCGCTGCTGCCGCTGGCGCCTTATGCCGACATGGAAAATATCCGTGCCGATGCCGGCGCCGTGCACATGAAGAGCTTGCCGCCGAGCATTGCCGTATGGCTGGCGACGATTGCGCATATTCGCCACGCCCACACCGACTACGAAAAGCTGCTGGCCGAAGGCTATGACCGCGATTCCGCGCGCTTCTTCGTCATCGAACAGACCAACATCGTGCTCACCCGCTGGCGCGCCACCCGGCTGCTCGACGATGAGGATGAGGCGTAGAGAATGGCAGGCACACGCGTCGAGTTCTGCGGCGCTTCACCGTTGTGATTGGCGAAATCGAGAGGTGACGGCCAATCTCCCCCCAAGTGGGGGAGATGTCCGGCAGGACAGAGAGGGGCGCTGTCCCGCCGACCTCAGGTCGGCAACATCGGAACTTTCAAAGCCTGAAATAAAAAACCCGCCTCGGTGGGCGGGTCGTCGGTGCGAATCAGCACCATATCCAAATTAGTAGCATAGCTGCCGGCACAAAGCAAGAACAAAATCCGCCGTGACTAGAGGTCGCGTTCCTTCGCGCCCCCCTCTGTCCTGCCGGACACATCTCCCCCCACGAGGGGGAGATTGGCAGCTTCGGCGCCTCGCTCGGTCAGCAACGTTGGAGATTGGCGAAAGCCGAGATGACGGCCAATCTCCCCCCTCGTGGGGGAGATGTCCGGCAGGACAGAGGGGGGCACGAAGGAACGCGGCTTTGACTGGCAATGCCGCCTTGCCTGGAAAACAACTAGGCCCGGTAAATCCACTGCTCCGGCACGCGTACCGAAATCTCCTCGCCGGCCGCGATCGTGCCGGGCTTCTCGACCCAGGCGACGAGCCCACGCAAGCGCTTCGCCGCCTTCGGGAACAGCAGCGCTCCGGCCTCATGGTCGGGCATCCCGGCATTTTCGGCGACCGACCGGCCGGCGATCCGGCAAGGCCCGTTCTGCGCGTCGATCTTGACGGTCGCGCCGCCTTTGAAGAACAGCTGCGTGCCGGTCGGCAGCATCGAGAGGTGCGGCAGGCCTTCGATCAGGAGATTGGCGCCGATCCATTCCGGCTTGATCTCGGCGATGCCCATCCGTTCGGCGACGATTGCCAGTTCGTCCGCTGCCACGATCGACAATTGCCGCTCGTTGCGCATCTCGGTGCCGCGCGGATACCAGGGTTCCCGCCCGCCGGAGCGCCGCGTCGTGCCGGCATGGAAATCGCCTTCAATGCCGTCGAAACCGAGTTGCAGCGTATCCACCGCTCGTGTCTCAAAACGATCGAATGGTGCGAGGTAAAGCGCTGCCACCCTGGCGGCGAGTTTTCGCGACGGGACGATCTCGACCGGAGTTTCGGCTTCGGGAAAAAGATCCAGCATGGGTTCGTGCCTCGCGTGATACGCGCAATTAGCCGCGGTCAGCTCATCAGGTCCAGTCGAAAGCGCTGATGCTCCGATCAAGACGGCTGATGCGACTATGCCAGGCGCGTTCCGATGCTGGTGCCGTTCGCGCCGAGCTAATGCATGTCGCCCAAAAGCATGCCCTCGGGCTTGAACCGAGGGTGTGCAGCGGTTTTGGGACAACGACATGCGTAAAACAAAATCTAAAGCATGCGCAATAGCGCGCCGCCGATCGAGTAGCCGGCGCCGAAGGCGCAGAGCAGGCCGTAGTCGCCGGCCTTCATGTCGGCATGGTTCTCCGACAGGGCGATGATGGCACCGGCGGCGGCGGTGTTGCCGAGGCGCTCCAGCACCATCGGCGCGCGGTCGTGGTCGACGTCATGGCCGAACGACAGTTTCAGGATCATGGCGTTCATCCGCGCATTGGCCTGATGCAGCCAGAAGCGCCGGATCGCTTGCGGCGTCAGCCCGTGCTCGGCCAGGAATTCGACGATGAATTTGTGGCCGGCAACGGTGACTTCCTTGAACACCTTGTTGCCGATCTGCTTGATCAGATTGCCTTCCAGATCGATCATATACGGATCGTCCTGGGTGGCGCGGGTATAGTAACCGAGATTGGTGCGGATGCTGTTCGACATCTGCGTCCAGGCGCGCGTGTCGAGCACCTCGAAGCGCCCCGGCCGCTTCTCGCCCTGGGCAAGCCCTTCGACGATCATCGACACGGAAGCGTCGCCGAAGATGAAATGCGTCTGCCGGTCGCGAAAATTAAGATGCCCGGTGATGATCTCCGGCGTCGTCACCAGCACGCGCTTGTGCGCCCCTGCCCGCACCAGATTGACGGCGATGTGCAACGCCGCCGCTGCCGAAGAGCAGCCAAGCCCCATATCGAAGCCGGCGCCTTTCGTCCCCAGCGCCTGCTGCATTTCGATGGCGATCGCCGGATAGGGCCGCTGATGGTGCGAGGCCGAGCAGATCACCAGGTCGATATCCCCCGGCTTCAGCCCGGCATGATCGAGCGCCTTGCCGGCCGAAGCGATGCCGAACTCGGCCTCCAGCGACAGCGCATCGTCGGGCCGCGCCGGGAAGCGCGGCGCCATGCGGGTCGGGTCGAGGATGCCTTCCCGTTCGATGACATGGCGGGTCTGGACGCCCGAGGCATGGACGATGAAGGCACTGTCCGATTTCTGTACCAGCGGCTCGCCCGACACCTCGCGCCGGATGTTCTCCATGTCCACCCAGCTGTTGAAGCTGGCGACGAGTTCCTCATTGGTGATCGAAGCTTCGGGGATTTCAACGCCGATGCCGCTGATGATGACGCGATGCATTTCCAGTTCGTCCCGTGCGCAGGCGTTGCGGCTTCATGTCGACGCCGCAAAAAGCTCGGCGCAACCTCTTTTGCACCTAGCCAGTTTATGCCGGCTTAAATCAAGTCCCTGGGACGGGTCTTTACCAGGCGCAGAGCTTGGTATTGGTCTGCGGGTTGTTCCAGCAGGCACCGTCATCGCGGCTGCGCACGAATTGCCCGGGCAGCGGCACGTTGCGGCGGCCGAGATTGACATAGCCATAGGCAAAACCCGGTCCGTCGATTTCCAGGACGTAGGTCGGATAACCCGGCGCCGAGATGCGAAAGCTGCCGGCATCGTCCAGCGCCCGATAGCTGCACGAGAAATAGCCGTCGTCGCTGGTGAAGCAGCGCGCTCGCTTGGCCTCCGCCGATATAGACAAGGCAAGCACAGCGGCCGCACAAACGCTGCCGCCGAAACCCATCTTTTTCAGTGTCATCATCCATCCCCATGGCCCATGAAGGGCCTTATCCCTGCCCCAGCGAGATGCGCATGACGGCGAAAGCCGGTCAAGCATCCGCTGCTGGCTGTTTTTGGGTGTAGCTAAGAGCTTCTAAGCAGAACGCCGCGCCACGATGAAGAGACGGGGAAAGCGCAGCAATACCTTGCCGCTTGCCGTTTTCGGATAGGCTTCGCTGATCCTGGCCGTGTAGCGCTTCAGGAAAAGCTGCCGCTCGTTCTCGTCGAGCGGATCGAGGAACGGCTTCAGCCCCGTCGACTTCACCCATTCGACGATCGCCTCGGCATCGGCCAGCGGATGGTTGTAGATCGTGTGCCAGATATCGAGCCGATCCGAGAATGGCGACAAAAGGTCGTAATAGAACGCGACCGGCGGCAGCGGCGCGCGGGCCGCGCGCTCGAGCTTTTCGGCAAACGGCATCTCGGCCGCGGTCTCCCGCATCAGCCGGTGCGAAGGCTCGGCCATATTGTCCGGCATCTGCACGGCAAGCGCGCCGCCGGGCGCCAAAAATCCCATCAGCCGCTGGAAGACCGCCGGATGCTCCGGCAGCCATTGAAACACCGCATTGGCAAAGATCACGTCGACCGGTTCGTTCGGCTGCCACGCCGCCGCATCCGCCAAGGCAAAGGTGACGCCGGGCAGGCGCGCCTTCGCCTTCTCGATCATGTCGAGGGAGGTATCGAAGCCGCTGATCTGCGCCTGCGGCCAGCGCTCGACCAGCAATTCGGTCGAATTGCCCGGCCCGCAGCCAATGTCGACCACCCGGCGTGGTTCCGGCACCGGCACCTGCGCAACGAGATCGCGCGCGGGGCGGGTGCGCTCGTCCTCGAATTTCAGGTAGAGGGCGGCGGACCAGTCGGCCATCTTGGTTCCTCAGATCATTTGAGAATTCGCCGCCCTGTAAATGTCTTACCGCGTCAGCCGCTTATACGTCATGCGGTGCGGATTGACCGCGTCCGGGCCGAGGCGGCGGATCTTGTCCTGCTCGTAATCCTCGAAATTGCCTTCGAACCATTCGACGTGGCTGTCGCCCTCGAAGGCGAGGATGTGCGTCGCCAGGCGATCGAGGAACATGCGATCGTGCGAGATGATGACGGCGCAGCCGGCGAAGCTCTCGAGCGCGTCTTCAAGTGCAGCCAGCGTTTCGGTATCGAGATCGTTGGTCGGTTCGTCGAGCAGCAGCACATTGCCGCCGGTCTTCAGCATCTTGGCCAGATGCACGCGGTTGCGCTGGCCGCCGGACAGGTTGCCGACCTTCTGCTGCTGGTCGCCGCCGCGGAAATTGAACGACGCGCAATAGGCGCGGGTGTTGGCTTCGAACTTGCCGAGCTTGACCACTTCGGCGCCGCCCGAGATCTCTTCCCAGACCGTCTTGGTCGGGTCGAGCGCGTCGCGGCTCTGGTCGACATAACCGAGCTTGACCGTCTCGCCGACGCGGATGGTGCCGGCATCGGGCTTTTCCTGGCCGGTGATCATGCGGAACAGCGTCGTCTTGCCGGCGCCGTTCGGGCCGATGACGCCGACGATGCCGCCGGGCGGCAGCTTGAATTCGAGATCGTCGATCAAAAGCGTGTCGCCAAAGCCCTTCGACAAGCCCTCGACCTCGATCACCACATTGCCGAGCCGCTCGCCATGCGGAATGACGATCTGGGTGTCGCTCGGACGCCGCTTGTCGGCTGCGTCCAGCAGATCCTGGAACGCCTGGATACGGGCTTTCGACTTGGTCTGCCGGGCTTTCGGGCTGGACTGGATCCACTCGCGCTCGCGGCCGATCGCCCGCTGGCGCGCATCGTCCTCGCGGCCTTCCTGCTTGAGCCGCTTGGCCTTGGCTTCGAGATATTTGGTGTAGTTGCCTTCGTACGGGATACCGCGGCCGCGATCGAGCTCGAGGATCCAGCCGGTGACATTGTCGAGGAAGTAGCGATCGTGGGTGATGATCATCACCGCGCCCGGATAGGCCCGCAGATGCTTTTCCAGCCACGCCGTCGTCTCGGCGTCGAGATGGTTGGTCGGCTCGTCGAGCAGCAGAAGGTCGGGCTGGCGCAGCAAAAGCTGGCAAAGCGCGACGCGACGGCGTTCGCCGCCCGACAGCTTGGTGACATCGGCCTCCTTGGGCGGGCAGCCGAGTGCCTCCATCGCCATCTCGACCTGCTGTTCGAGATCCCAGAGGTTGAGCCGGTCCATCTCGTCCTGCAGCTTGGCCGACTCGTCCGCCGTCTCGTCGGAATAGTTCATCATCAATTCGTTGTAGCGCTCGATGATGGCGGTCTTGGCGGCGACGCCTTCCATGACGTTTTCGAACACGTTCTTGTTCGGATCGAGCGCCGGCTCCTGCGCCAGGTAACCGACGGTAGCACCCTCGGCCAGCCAGGCCTCGCCGCTCCACTCCTTGTCGATGCCGGCCATGATCTTGAGGATCGTCGACTTGCCGGCGCCGTTGGGACCGAGGATGCCGATCTTGGCGTCCGGATAGAAGGACAGATGAATGTTCTCGAGCACCTTCTTGGTGCCGTAGGCCTTGTTGAGGCCGGCCATGTGATAGATGAACTGGCGTGCCACGCGCGCTTTCCCTGAAAAGTCGACTGATGTCGGATTGAATGGAAGTTGGGGGCTATGTAAGCGATGCGGCCGCGAACGGCAAACAGTTTTGGCCCCAAGCGGATTTGGTCGCACCCACAAACGCTTAGCCGCTTCATTTCGTGCCGGCGCCCAGGCGAAAGCTCCGGTTAACCATTCCGCGTCAAACAATGTTGGATGGGAAATCGCTGGCAGCCGCGATTTCGGGGAGAGAGATCGGGCCGTGTTGAACAGTTTCCTGCTTTTTGCCGAAGCGGTTCTCTATTTCGGCATCATGGTCACGCTTTTCCGGTTCAGGGGCCGCATCGGCCTCGGCGTCTTTGTTTGCGCCCTTGGCGTCATGCATTTCCTGGAAACCTATCTCGCCAGCGTCTTCTACGTCGCGCTGCCGTTCGGCATGGTATCGCCGGGTTCGGCCGTGCTGTTTTCCGGCAAGCTGGTCATGCTGCTCCTGCTCTACATCAAGGAGGACGCGGCAACGGTCCGGCAGCCGATTTATGGCCTGCTGCTCGGCAATGCCCTGATGATCGGGCTCGTGCTGATCCTGCGCCTGCACGACATCGCACCGCTGCCCGACGGCAAGCTTCCCGACATCGGCTTCATCGACGAGATGGGCTGGCTGATGGTGTGGGGCACGACGCTGCTGTTCGTCGACGCCATCCTGATCATTCTGCTCTATGAAAAGCTCGGCAAATATCTGCGCAAGGCGCTTTTCACCCGCATCCTGGTCTCCGTCGCCTGCGTGCTCACCTTCGACCAGGCAGGCTTTTTCACGGCGCTGCATTTCGTCACCGGCGCGCCGGTCGCGGTGTTCTTCGGCGGCTGGTTCGCCAAGATGGCAGCGGCCCTGGTCTACAGCACCATGCTGGTCGGCTATATCAGGTGGTTCGAGGCGCGGCAGGTGCCGGCGGCGCGCGGGCTTTCCGACATTTTCGACACGCTGACCTATCGCGAGCGCTATGAGGCGCTGGTCGAGCATGTCGGTCGCGACGGCCTCACCGGCCTCCTGCACAGGGGGCGCTTCGACAGCGATGGCGAGGCCGCCGTCGCCGCCAGCCTGCGGACCGCCAGGGCGCTCAGCCTGCTGATCATCGATGTCGACCACTTCAAATCGATCAACGACCGCTTCGGCCACGCCGAGGGAGACAAGGTGCTGAAAGCCCTGGCAATTTTGCTTGGCGAACTTGTCGGGACCGAAGATCAATTGTTCAGGATCGGCGGTGAGGAATTCGCCATCCTCGGCTGGCGTCCGCAGCCGCTCGCCAGACTGCTGGGCGAAACCGTCAGGCAAGCGGTCAAGACGTCCGCGAGCACCAGCCGGTTCGACATTACCGTCAGCGCCGGCATCTCGACGGTCAGCGAGACGACCCGTTGCCTTGCCGATCTCTTTGCGCTGGCCGACCAGCGTCTCTACAAGGCCAAATCCACGGGACGCGATCGCGTTGTCGGCGAACCGGGCGGCAACGAAGCAGACGCCCGCAACACATGGACCAGGCCGGAGCGCAGCGCCGGCGCGTAACGCTGCCCAGGCCTGCGATTGGCTCAATCAGGATTGTTTGCGCCGCTGCCATCCGCCGATCGCAACCGAAACCGCCATCAGCGCGATCGCCAGCCATTTCAACGCGGTAATAATCGGGCCGGCTTCGATGTCGTAGGCAATGAACAGAAGAATGCCCGGTACCAGCAGGCCGCAGAGCACGAGCGTGATCCGGTTGATCTGCCATGACACTTTTGCCGCAAGCGCCTGGTCGCCGGGCACGGCGACAAGCGCGGCCCGCATTGCCTTCGGCGCCACCAGCGTGGTCGAAAGACGCAGCGAAATCGGCAGGCCGATGCCGATGATCAGGAAGGCGCATGCCGCCAGGAGCAGCGAAAACTTGATCGCACTGGTTTCGGCCGGTACCGGGAACAGCAGCGCCGCCAGCGGCAGGAAGACACAGAATATCCCGAGCGCGGCAATGGCGATGAAGATCGCCGCGTTGACCAGCGTGAACAATTGGTAGGTGCCGCCGCCGACGGGTTTGGCGAGCGTGGTCATGCGCGCCCACTCCACTTCGGTGTAGGAAAAGCCCGGCCACTCCATATGGCCGTCGCGGATCGCCGTCATGCCCTTGGCCCAGAACGCCAGCCGCGCCAGCGCGCCGCCCGTCATACCACTCATCGCCACCCCCTATGAATGATGCCCCCGGGATCATACCATCCCCGGTGCAAAGCGACAGTCGCGTACGGCCTGTTTACTGGAACCCGACGGCATCGACCGCGCCCTTCGGGCAGCCAGCCTTGGCTGTCGGCGCCGAGGCAAGCAGCAGGGCACCGAGCGAAGCGTTCGAAGCGATCGGGCCGGTCAGGCCGAGCGTCAGTTCGCCGATCAGCCGCCTGCCGTTCGAAGGATCGACCACGCAGGACACGCGGACCCGGTCGCCCGCGCCTTTGCCGAAGGCACTGTCGAAGGTGCTGCGGATCTGATCGGATGTCAGTTGCTTGCCGATGTTCTTGATGAAGAGATCGCGCACCGGCGACGCATTCATCGCGCGCATCAGGTTCAAAGCGACGGCGAAATACTCCTGCTGGCTCTTGCCGTAGCAGGTGCCGTGCTTGATCCATTCATGCCTTTCGAGGGCGGATGCGGTGCCCGGCATCACCTGGTCGAGTTCCGCTCGCGTTTTCGGGTCAAGGGTGACCGGCGGCAAGTCTCGCCAGTGCGCCGGATCGTCGTTCGCCTTGTCGCTTGCGGCGACCTGGCAATAGAAATTTCCGTTCGGCTGCGGCCACAACCCATGCAAGGTGAAGTGGGTCGCCTCGAAACCGGCGGCGGTCTGCGCACGGCATTCGGCCTTGCTGGATTTGGTCTCGCAGAAAGCCGGCTGCCAGCTCAGCGCGAAGACATATTCCGGCTTTCCGGACGCCGATGGCTTGTTCGGCTCGGCAGGCGCCGGTGCAGCCGGCATCGTCGACGCGCTGCCGCCCGAAACACGACCGCAGCTGATCTTAACCCAGCGGCGCTCCGGATCGGCGCCCGGCACGCGAATGAGATAGTGCGTGGGCGCGTCCTTGTTGCCGGCCAGCAGATCATAACTCTGACCAGCCGCGGTCGAGACATTGCCGGGATTCTTGCCGCTCTTGATCGCCTGCGTTGCCGGACAGGCGGCATCGGCGACGAAAGAGCCGGTCATCTTCACATCGGCGCGCGCCGCGCTTGCGCCAGCAAACGCAAGAAACACCGCCCCCCATATCGCCCAAATCCGCATTCCGGCACTCCTCGTGATTCACGCCGCAAGCTAGAAACTTGCGACATGTCAGAATTACGATTTCTTTCGCCCGGCCGTAAAAACAATCGCCAGCGCATTGAGACGGCTCCCGCGCGGTCGATCAGGATCCGCCCGCCTCCACCCGTTCCGTCAGGGTGCGCAGCAGATCAAGCGAGGCTTTCAGCGCGTCGGCGTCCATACCCTCCGAAACACGGTTCGCCCAAACATGCTGGCGTGTGCCGATATTCTTGACCGCTGCCCGGCCGGCATCGGTTATCGACAACAGCTTGGCGCGGCGATGCGCCGGGTTGTCGGCGTAGGCGGCAAGCCCCTCCGCAGCCAGTATGTCGGCCAGCCGCTGTACACTCTGACGGGCGAGACCCATGTCGCGGGCGATGTCGGCCACAGATTTCGGCTCCTTCAAAACTGCACCCAAAACCTGCCAGCGCGCTGCCGTCAGCCCGGTTGGAGCGGCCAGCCGCTCGGCCGCATCCAGAAAACTGCCGTTCATCCTGAACACGGCAAGCACCAGTTCGGTGAGCACATTTGCCGCTTCGGTCCTGGTCGTCATTTCTGGCCGGCCTCGATGGTCGCGACGAAATTATTAACGGCTTCGGCTACGACCTCCGGCTTGTCAAGCATCACCCAATGGCCGCTGCCCGCCACGATCTGGCGCGGAATGTCCGTGCGCAGCCGATAGAGCGCGGCTGGAGTGTCACTGGCCTCGGTAGCCAATACGAACATAGGCCCGCGATACGCATCGAGTGCCGGCTCCGGGTTCCATTCGGCCAGTGCCTTGCCGACACCTGCCCTCGCCGCCGGATCGACCACTGCCGCATCGGCCAGAACACGCTGGCGAACAGCCGCGTTAGGGCCGGCAATCGACGTGTAATAGGCGTTCAGGACATCACGGCCTTGCGGACCGGCCAGATCGCGGACAAAGCCGTCACGAATCGCCTGCGGCAGCGCACGAGGATCGGTCGCCGGGTCGACGAGCAAGACACCGGCGACCCGGTCGGCATGGCTGGCGGCATAAGCGAGCGCCACGCCACCGCCGCCGCTGTGCGCGACAATGAGAAACCGCTTCAGGCCAAACGCGTCGGCCACGGCACCGACATCCATTGCACGACCGTCATAACCATAGTCACCGTCCTGCGCCGGCGCGGAGGCGCCATGACCGCGAAAATCGAAGGCTACCGCCTCGCGGCCTTCGACGGAGAGCTGCATCACCCGGTCCCAGTGGGAAGCGCGGCTGCAATCTCCATGCAGGAACATGATCGGCAGGCCATTGCCGGCGTTGATCCTATAAGTGGCAAGCTGGCCTTGCGGGCCTGGAACAGTGGACGTCATCATGGATCATCTCCCTGGTTTCCTGACTGAACGCAGCAATCCCTGACAACAGGGTGGCCGTCGTGAAGGCGAAGCCCGCCAGCAAGATTGCACGCCGCGAAATGGCCCCGGTGGTTTTCATAGTCATACCCCCAATCTGCCGCTGACCATTTGACAGTATGCTGTCATGTAGTCACATTGACAGCATGCTGTCAACTACCGTCGAATGGGTACCCTACGTCCCTTGACGTCGATCGCTGCGTCGCCCAACAGTCGCCGACGGGAGCGAGACATGCCATTTGACAAGCAGAGGATGCTGGCATCGCCGACCGGCGCCGAGCTCAACCTTTATGTGAAACACGCCATCGGCCAACCGCGCGCCATTGTCCAGGTCAATCACGGGTTGGCCGAGCACGCGGCGCGCTATGCCCGTTTCGCCGATTTCCTTGGCGAGCGCGGCTACCAGGTCTACGCGCACGACCACCGTGGCCACGGCGCCACCAAGGCGCCCGACGCACCACCTGGCAGGTTCGCCGATGCGGATGGCGGTGCCAAGGTCATCGCCGATGTCGCCGCCGTCCATGATCTCATCGCCAGGGAACAACCTGGCCTGCCGGTCATCGTCTTCGGCCACTCCTTGGGCGCGTCGATCGCGCTGAACTTTGTCCTCCGCCACTCGGCGCGCATCCATGCCGCCGCGATCTGGAACGGCAATTTCTCGGCCGGACTGCTCGGCCAAATCGCGCTGGCCATGCTTGGTTGGGAAAAGTTCCGGCTTGGCTCAGACGTGCCGTCGCGCCTGCTGCCCCGGCTGACGTTCCGGGCCTGGGGCAAGGCGGTGCCCAATCACCGGACGCCGTTCGACTGGCTGTCGCGCGATGCCGTTGAAGTCGAGAAATACATCGCCGACCCGCTTTGCGGCTGGGACGCGTCGGTGTCGATGTGGCAGGACATCGTCATGATGACGCTGCATTGCGGCAGCGACCGCAATTTTTCCGGCGTGCGGCGCGACCTGTTCGTCAATCTGGTCGGAGGCGAGCAAGATCCGGCCTCGGACGGCGGCAAGGCGGTCAGCCATCTTGCCGGCCGGATGCACATGATGGGTTTTTCGAATCTCGTTTCAAAGGTTTACGCCAAAACCCGCCACGAAAGCCTGAACGAGATCAACCGAGACATCATCATGGAGGATTTTGCCGCCTGGGCCGACCGCGTGCTGAGGGCACAGTGATACTGGCCCATTGCAAGGGCCGTGACAGCGGCGCGCGGGATTGATAGAGGCTGCGCTTTCGATCAACCACGGTGATCCATGACTGAGCCTCCGCTCAAAGGCATCCGCGTCATCGAACTCGCACGCATCCTCGCCGGGCCATGGGCCGGACAGCTGCTTGCCGACCTCGGCGCCGACGTGATCAAGGTCGAGAGCCCGGACGGCGGCGACGACACCCGCAAATGGGGACCGCCCTTCGTCATCGGCCATGACGGCGAGAACCTTTCGGCCGCTTATTACCATTCCTGCAACCGCGGCAAGCGCTCCATCGCCATCGACTTCTCGACGCCCGAGGGTGCCGAGACGGTGCGCCGGCTGGTCGCGACATCGGATGTGCTGATCGAAAACTTCAAAGTCGGCGGACTGAAGAAATACGGCCTCGACTATGACAGCCTGAGGAAAATCAACTCGCGGCTGATCTATTGCTCGATCACCGGTTTTGGCCAGTCGGGACCGTATGCGCCGCGTGCCGGCTATGATTTCATCATCCAGGGCATGGCCGGCATGATGTCGATCACCGGCGAAGCCGGCCGCGAACCGCAAAAGGCGGGCGTCGCTATATCGGATGTTTTCACCGGGCTTTATTCGGTCATCGCCATCCAGGCGGCGCTTCGCCATGCCGAGAAGACCGGCGAAGGCCAGCATATCGACATGGCGCTCTACGACACCCAGATCTCGACGCTCGGCAACCAGAACCTCAACTATCTCGTCTCCGGACAGTCGCCGGTGCAGATGGGCAATGCGCATATGAACATCGCGCCCTACGAAGTGGTGCCGGTGAAAAATGGCCACATCATCCTGGCGGTCGGCAATGACGGCCAGTTCGCAAAGTTCTGCGCTGCCGTCGGCCTCGACGAGCTGGCGTCGAACCCTGACTTCGCCACCAATCCCGCCCGCGTCGCCAACCGGGCAAAGCTGCGCGAGCATATGATCGAGGCGCTGAAAGCCTTCGATCGCGACCCGTTGCTGGCCAGACTTGAGACTGCCGGAGTGCCGGCCAGCCCGATCAACAACATCGGCCAGATGTTTGCCGACCCGCAGACCATAGCGCGCGGCATGCGGCTCGACCTCGATGACGGCCATGGCAATCTCTTGCCCTCGGTGCGGGCGCCGATGGTCATGTCCGGCACGCCACTGGTCTATGAGCGCCCGTCGCCGCGTCTCGGCGAACACACCGAAGAAATCCTTGCCGAACTGGAGAGGTCAGGAAAATGAAGACCGGCGGACAACTCATCGTCGATGCGCTCGAAGCCAACGGAACGGACCGTATCTATTGCGTACCTGGCGAATCCTATCTGGCGGTGCTCGACGCGCTGCATGATTCACCGATCCGCACAATCGTCTGCCGCCAGGAGGGCGGTGCCGCAATGATGGCCGACTGCCATGGCCGCCTAACCGGCAGGCCCGGCATCTGCTTCGTCACCCGTGGCCCAGGCGCCACCAATGCCTCGGCCGGCATCCACATCGCGATGCAGGATTCAGTCCCCCTCATCCTGTTCATTGGCCAGGTCGCCAGCCACGCCAAGGGGCGCGAGGCCTTCCAGGAGGTCGACTACGTCAGGTTCTTCGGCGATATCGCCAAATGGGTGGTCGAGATCGACGACGCCGCACGCATACCCGAATTCGTCACACGCGCCTTTGCGGTGGCGACGTCCGGTCGCCCGGGCCCGGTCGTCATCTCGCTGCCCGAGGACATGCTGACCAGCCTCGCCGAGGCACCGGACGCCCGGCATTACACCCCTGTCGAGACGCAGCCCGGCGAAGCCGAGCTCGACGCACTGGAAGTGTTGCTCAACAAGGCAAAGCGGCCCTTCGTCATCCTCGGCGGTACGCGCTGGGACGCGCAGGCCGTTGCACGGATGCGGACGATAGCCGAAGCCTGGTCGCTGCCGGTCGGCTGCTCCTTCCGGCGCCAGATGCTGTTCGACCATCTCCACCCGAACTATGCCGGCGATGTCGGCATCGGCATCAATCCCAAGGTAGCAACCGCCATCAAGCAGGCCGACCTTGTGCTGCTGATCGGCGGCCGCATGGGCGAGATGCCGTCATCCGACTACACGCTGCTGAAGAGTCCCTACCCCGACCAGACGCTGGTCCATATCCATGCCGACGCCGGCGAACTCGGCCGCGTCTACCGGCCGGCGCTGGCGATCAATGCCTCGCCTGCCGCTTTCGTCGAAGCCTTTGCCAGACGCAAGCCGGCCGCAACGCCGGTGTGGGCGGCTGAGGCAGCGAAGCTGCACGCCGCCTATCTCGACTGGTCGACGCCTCCGGAGAGCGGCCCCGGCGCCGTCCAGATGGGGCCGATCATGAATTATCTCGAAACGATTCTGCCGGACGACGCCATCCTCGCCAACGGCGCCGGCAACTACGCCACCTGGGTGCATCGCTACCATCGCTTCCGGCGTTTCGGCACGCAGGCAGCACCCACATCCGGCTCGATGGGCTACGGCACGCCGGCGGCGGTCGCCGCCAAGCAGCTTTTCCCAGACCGCGACGTGATCGCCTTCGCCGGCGACGGCTGTTTCCTGATGAACGGCCAGGAATTCGCCACCGCCGTGCAATACGGGCTGCCGATCATCGTCATCGTCGTCAACAATGGCATCTACGGCACCATCCGCATGCATCAGGAGCGCGAATATCCCGGCCGTGTCGTCGCCACGGACTTGAAGAATCCCGACTTTGCTGCTTTGGCCCGTGCCTATGGCGGCCATGGCGAGACGGTGGAAAAGACCGCCGACTTCGCCGCGGCCTTCGAGCGAGCGCGGGCCAGCGGCAAGCCGTCGATCGTAGAGATCAGGCTCGACCCTGAAGCCATCACGCCGACCCGCACGATGACCCAGATTCGCGACAAGGCCTGACAAAACAGGATGATTGCCCTGTTTTGTCGTCGTGATCTGCCTATTTGGCCTTCTCGATCTGGCCGCGGATCTCGCCGTCCGCGTGGGCCGCGGTGTGGATGTTGACGTAATATTTGCCAGCCTCAAGATCGGTGGCCTGGGCATCAGTCAATGTCGCCGAACCCTTGATCGGGCTCTTCAGCTTGCCTTCGAACGGCACCACTGGATCGGCGTTTTGACCCTTTGCCGCCGGGCCGTGAATGTGTGCGGCCTTCGCCGGCCCGCTGAGGCCGGAATATCTCACGGTCCAGCTGAGTTTCTTGGTGGCGGTGTTGAACCTGAGCGTGGCGGTGCCCTTGCCCTTCGTGGTGACGGGCGGGTTCTGCTCAGCGCCATTGAGCGTCGCCGTCATCTTTACGGTTTCGGCCAGAGCCGGTGACACCGAGAAGATGGTTGCAGAAATGGCCAGCGCCGAAAGCATCGGCGTGAAGGACTGGATGCGCATGGAAACCTCCGTTGTGGCACCTTTGAAGCGGATGCATCGGCACAACGATTTTGCGAGCGGATGTTTCCGCCGGTAACGTTCATTTTACATCCCACTAAAAAGGGGCGGTCGCCCGCCCCTTTTCCGCTACAAGCCAGTTTGACAGCCCTATTTGATGGCCTTGTCGGTGATCGCCGTCGTGTAGGCGCCGGTAGGCTCCTTGCTGATGATCTTCTGGTCGAGCAGCGCCTTGGCGGTGCGCTCGTAGGTCGCCGGATCGAGCTTGCCATCGGCATTGTCGATCAGCTTGGCGACTTCGCCCATCATGCGCTTCTGGTGATTCTCGTCCTGGCCGCCATTGTCCATGACGATGCCGGCCGCTTCGTCGGAATTGTCGACGGCGTATTTCCAACCCTTCATCGAAGCGCGCACGAAACGCACCATCTTGTCCTCGAAGGCCGGATCCTTGAGCTTGTCCTCCAGGGCATAGAGCCCGTCTTCGAGGAGATCGTTGCCCATGGCGGAATAGTTGAAGACGGTCAGCTCTTCCGGCTTGTAGCCGGCGTCGATGAGCTGCCAGTACTCGTTGTAGGTCATGACCGAAATGCAATCCGCCTGCTTCTGGATCAGCGGCTGCACGTCAAAGCTCTGCTTGAGCACGGTGACGCCGTCCGGCCCGCCATCGGTCTTGAGGCCAAGCTTGTTCATCCAGGCATAGAACGGATACTCGTTGCCGAAGAACCAGACGCCGAGCGTGTGGCCCTTGAAATCGGCTTCGGTCTTGACCGGGCCGTCCTTCGGGCAGACCAGCTCCATGCCGGCCTTCTTGAACGGCTGGGCAATGTTGACCAGCGGCACGCCCTTTTCGCGCGCAGCCAGCGCGCCGCCCATCCAGTCGACGATGACGTCGGCGCCGCCGCCGGCGATGACCTGCTCGGGCGCAATGTCCGGTCCGCCGGGCTTGATGTCGACGTCGAGGCCCTCGGCTTCATAGAAGCCCTTGGCCTTGGCGACATAATAGCCGGCGAACTGGGCCTGCGTGACCCATTTCAGCTGCAGCGTCACCTTGTCCGCGGCCAACGCCTGGAACGCGGCAAGCGACATCGCGCCGGCCAGCATCGAAACAACAAGTCTTTTCATGTTTTTACCCTCTGAAGTTAGCGCCCTAAACCCACCGCCCCTATCCACCACGGACAGAGGGATGCCAAAACGTGACTGCTCTCTCGAAAAGAGCGACCACGCCATAAAAGACCGAACCCGCAAGTGCTGCAACTGCGATTTCCGCCCACACCATGTCGATGTTCATCCGCCCGACTTCCGTCGAAATGCGGAATCCCATGCCGACCACCGGCGTGCCGAAGAACTCGGCGACGATGGCGCCGATCAGCGCCAGCGTCGAATTGATCTTCAACGCATTGAAGATGAAGGGTGCCGCCGCCGGCAGCCGCAGCTTGAACAGCGTCTGCCAGTAGCTCGAGGCATAGGTGCGCATCAGGTCGCGCTCCATATGGCCGGAGGCGGCAAGCCCGGCGACGGTGTTCACCAGCATCGGGAAGAAGGTCATGATGATGACCACCGCTGCCTTCGACTGCCAGTCGAAGCCGAACCACATGACCATGATCGGCGCGACGCCGATGATCGGCAGCGCCGACACCATATTGCCGATCGGCAAAAGCCCGCGCCGCAGGAACGGCACGCGGTCGGCGGCGATGGCAACGAGGAAGCCGGCGCTGCTCCCCGCCACATAGCCGAAGATAACCGCCTTGAAGATGGTCTGCCTGACATCGGCCCCCAGCACCGGCAGCGAGCCGACGATGCGTGCACCGATGGCGCTTGGCGGCGGCAACAGGATGAAGGGAATGCCGGCACCACGCGTCACCGCCTCCCAGATGATCAGGATCCAGGCGCCGAAGATGGCCGGAATGATCAGGCGCAGGGCGGTTGACGCCCAGCGCGATGTCGGGCGAAACGACGACAGGACCGTTACGCAGCGCCAGGCCAAAAACCACGCCGCGACGAGCAGCAGATAGAAGGATGCGCGAGCGCTGCCCTCATTGCCGGTTATGCCGGCGAGCAGCATCCACGCTGCGCCGTGCGCGCCAAGGAACAGCAACACCACCCCGATCATCGGTGGAAAGTTGTCGGCCTCGATTGCCACGAGCAGCAAAATGAAAATCAAAACCGTAGTTGCCATGCCGTAACCGGGCGTAGCACTGACGAGCGGCCAAAGAAGCAGCGCGCCGGCAAGCAGGACAAGCGCGGCATACCCCTGCCAGGATCGAGGCGTGATTGAGGAAAGGCTCAGGATGGAGCTCATGCCGGCCTCCCGCCCATGGCGCGGTCGACAAGGCGCCCGGCGATGCCGACGACCATCACCAGCAGCGCCGCGACCACCGACCCGGCAACCAGAGCCGACCAGATGTCGATGGTCTGGCTGTAATAGGCGCCGGCGAGCAATTTGGCGCCGATGCCGGCGACGGCGCCGGTCGGCAACTCGCCGACGATGGCGCCGACCAGGCTGGCGGCCACCGCCACCTTCATCGAGGTGAACAGGAACGGCACCGAAGCCGGCACGCGCAATTTCCAGAAGGTCTGCGAGGCACTGGCATTATAGGTGTGCATCAGGTCGAGATGGGTGAGCTCGGGCGAGCGCAGTCCCTTCACCATGCCGACCGCCACCGGGAAGAACGACAGATAGGTCGAGATCAGCGCCTTCGGGATAAGCCCGGTGATGCCGACCGCCGCCAGCACGACAATGATCATCGGCGCCACCGCCAGGATCGGAATGGTCTGCGAGGTGATGATCCACGGCATCAGACTGCGGTCGAGCGTCGCCACATGCACGATGCCGACGGCGATGACGATGCCGAGCGCCGTGCCGAAAGCAAAGCCGAGCAGCGTCGACGACAACGTCACCCAGGCATTGTAGACAAGGCTGCGGTTCGAGGTGATGCTACGCAGAAAGGTGTTTTCGAGAAAATTCACCGCCACCTGATGCGGCGCCGGCAGCGTCGGCTTCGGCTGTACCAGCGTCTTGCCGATGAATTCCACAATACCCGGTGTCTGATTGGCGCGGCGGTCGAGATCGCGCTGGAACGGCGCGTTGAGGATGACAGCCATGACGTACCAGACAACGACGACGCCCAGAAGGATCGAGGTCACCGGAACGATCTTGTCGCGAAACGAGTCCATCTAGCAGGCCTCGCAGGATGGGTGCCCTCCTCTCCCCAACGGGGAGAGG
>NZ_JAMYOT010000011.1:0-214060 GCF_040320005.1 Mesorhizobium sp. M0816
GGAGCAGCGCGCGACCGCCGCGGCCCGACTTGACGCCGCCGGCTTTGCCATAAGCGTTGGCCGCGAGCAGTTCCTGGTTCCGTTCGTACTCGCTCCATCCGATGTAGCCTTCGTGATGGTCCTTGAGCACCACCGCCCACTCGCTAGCCGGCTTATAATGGCCATAGCTCTTGCGAACGCGGCCATCGACGATCTCAGTGCGCTTCTCGCTCTTACCATAGACATAGGCGCCGGCGTAGAATGGGTTCTTCAGGATCGAGATCACGTTGCGGTAGCGGATCGGAACCCAGTCGAAGGACACCATCTTGTTGCCGTCGGAGGGTCTGGGGAAATGCACGTCATCGTCGATCATCGAGATCAGGACCTGGCGCGCACTGCCGAGTTCGCGGAAGCGCGCGAATATCAGGCGAATGGTCTCCTGCAGGCGCATGTCGGGATCGAACCCGAGACCGTAATCGCGGTGCCAGACATAGCCGAAAGGTACGGAGATGCGCAGTTCCCCGCGCTGTGCCTTGGCGCGGGCGGCCTCTTACATGCGGGCACGCAGCACGCCGAGCTCGAACTCGCTGATGCTGCCCTTCATACCGAGCAGCAGGCGGTCGTTCGGCAATCCCGGATCGTAGACTCCGTCCAGATCGATCACGCGTGCATCAACTTCGCCGCACAACTCGAGCAGCCGATGCCAGTCCGGCCCGTTGCGCGACAGGCGGGACGCCTCCAGGCAAAGCACGGCGCCCACATGGCCGGTGCACAGATCGTCGACCAGGCGCTCGAAACCGGGACGCTCCACAGCCCCGCTTGCGGTTCGTCCCAGATCCTCGTCGATCACCTCTACTTTGCGGAATCCCCAGCGCCGCGCGACGTCGACAAGCTCATATTGCCGACGTTGGCTCTCAAGGTTGAGCTGGACCTGCGCCTGAGTGGACTGACGCACATAGACGACAGCCTTGCGCTTGAGGACGGCAGTCGGAATCAGATTACCGCTCGTCATCGCAGCTCTCCTCCTCCGTTGCCACGCCGGCGGCGGCCATCAATACATTGGCGAGCCGGGCGATCACTATGGTCCGTTGCGCTGAACTCAGCCCGTTCAGCTTCTGCGAGTCGAGCGGCAAGCTGAGTTGGCGAACGACCACGAGAGATCGTGTCGGTGGTGGCAGGGTTCTCATGTTGCGCCTCCGCGATGGTGAAACCATCCGGACAGCCTCGCCGGAAACGGCGTTCGATCAAGAGCTTGTGAAGCTCAAGCAGCGCGGCAAGCGATACGCGCGGGGAGCCCAGGTCCATCGCCGCGCAAGCCACGGGATCGATCATCCAGGCCGGAGCGGTAATGACATGCCCGGGCGCGACGACGAGATGAATGATCCGGCCGTTGGCGCGCTCTTCGCTGTTCTCGCAGCGAAGCCGATGTCCGAAATACGGGTGCCAACGGTAATGGACCTCGACCTCCTGCCCAACATGGGCAGAATGACCCCGAGATGGTCTGCGGCCGGATGGCGCGCTCGACGGTGTTGGAGTCGATTTCGATGCGGCCGTCGGTGAGGAAGCGCTCGAGCGCGCCACGCCGGCCGAGCGCATAGCGGATCGCCTCGGCGGGCTTCGATTTTCCCGACAGCTTGGGCAGCTCCTTTTCCCACAGCGCAAAGAGAGCGGCAACGATGGCGGCGGATTTCTCCTGACGCGCAGTAATCCGTACTGCCGGGTCCTGGCCGCGTACGGCCTCCTCGGCGGCCCACAGTGGGGCCATCTGCGCCACCGTCTGCGAGGCGATAACGGAGGAGCCTGCGGCATGCAGTTCGTAGAACTTGCGGCGGCAACGACACACGCGCGGCAGTACTCGACGCGGTGCTGCGCGAGTTGCCGAACAAGCAGGCATCTCTGTCGATGCCGGAACTTCTTGACGTGCTTCAGGCGACGGGCCGCCGAGAGCAAGTCGGCAGTGCCACGGCGTTCAATCACTCGATTAAGGAATCTCTCGGGACAGCATCGCCGTCGGTGGCCTTGTTTAATATGGCCAGATCGCTTGGCGCCAGCTACTTGACGCGGGCGGGCGATGCTACACGGCGTGCGGCATGGCACGGCAACTTGAAGACGTTGGCGGACATGTTCACCGGCCCGAGCTCAGTGGAGATGATCCGCGCCGCCACGCAGCGGAGCCCGCAGATCAGCGTGTCGGAAGCGTTGCTGCGATCTGCGCTCGAGAGCGGTGGGACTATTTTCGATCCAGCCGGGCAGAGGCACTGAGATTGCGGCGCATCCGCTTCACTCGCCAGTGATCACGGATGCTCTCAGCCAGCGGCCCGAACACGAAGTACAGCACGTTTCCGACGATGCAGATCAGGATGAGCGTTATGAGAATCCCCATCGCGCGAACGTAGCAGACAGTATTTTGTATGTCGAATGACCTCTAGTGCGTCGCGCAGTGGGTCTATTATGCGCAACACTGCTGAACTCGAAAACGCCATCGGCAGCGCGACGGAATTCAATCGGTCGATAAATGCCGACCAGGGCGGCGATGCGTCGCCGACTGGCGCGCACCGGCGCCGAAACTGGCGGGACTCTTGATACGCGAAGCGGAGGGGAGTAGTACCGATCCGGCTAAGGCCGCGAGGCGAGCAACTCCAAGCCAAAAGCAGCCGGAATATCAAGCGTTGTATAGTCCCACCTAGGCAATCTCGATTCCGGAAGATCAGTGATAAACCGCTCCAACTCTCCCTTGCTTTGGACGCCAAGTAGCATCTTCGCCCTGTCGAAATAGGCGCTCGATTCGCTGCGGGCGAACACCTCAAAGGCTCCATCATAATCGTGCCGGTAGAGTAGAGTTGTCGGCCACCACATTCGACGCCCGCCATCGTTCTTTGCCCGTGCGCGATCTATCTGGTCGCGGAGATAAAGGATGAAATCGGCCTGCATCATCTGCTCAAAAGAGAACGGTTTCCCGACGCACCTTTCTTTCAACAGATCGGCATGCACAGACACTCGTCGTAACTCCAATCGCTTATTTCGGCCTCCGTTGAGCGAAGGCATACCCGCCCAGAAATGAGCAAAGGAAGCGCTTTTGGGCCCGCCGTGACGGCTTGGGTGATAGTATCGATTCGACAGAAGGTGAGCCGCAAACTCGAAATTCTCGCGTCTCACCAAGAACGCCACAAAGGACAGAAACAATTCGTGGCTGAAGAACTTAAAATTATCGAAATGCCATTCCGTGTAATCGCGGGCACTCTCCGGCGCTTCGTTGAACGCTAGCAGCGCCTCAAAAAATCGATCTGTCATATGGAACGCGTCTTCATCTGATCGGTAGCTCGAAAGCGTCGTCAGAAGGGCGAGAATTTGATTTTCGCAAGGGGTCAAACTTTCAATCGACTGAAAAATGACTTCGTCCAACAATTCGTGCTGCCCTTGAATTCGAAAGGCTGCCAAGCCTTCGAGCACGCTGGCGAGGTAATCTTCGGCTGCACCCTTAAAATTCGGACGGCCCGCTTTCAGACCATCCATCGCAGAGTGGTAAGCGGCTGCGTTTCCAAACAGCTTCGGTTTGTTTTCATCGAAGAATTCGGGCGGCTTTCCGATCGCGGGTTTCACATAAACAGGCTTGTCGAAAATCCACCGAACGAGCTGTTCGAAGTTCTGCCGGTAGAGGTCGTCGGCGCTCAAATCTATGTAAATTCGCGAACCATAGTAGGCGGGTAAGAGCGCCCTCCCATCCGCATCACGTTCCCGGACCACCGCTACAAATTTGGTCTGCTTGGCGCTCGCATAGACCTTTGGCGAGATAATTTGAGACTCTATT
Source organism: Mesorhizobium sp. M0816 (assembly GCF_040320005.1). Taxonomy (NCBI): domain Bacteria; kingdom Pseudomonadati; phylum Pseudomonadota; class Alphaproteobacteria; order Hyphomicrobiales; family Phyllobacteriaceae; genus Mesorhizobium; species Mesorhizobium sp. M0816. Next base: position 3,788 of record NZ_JAMYOT010000011.1, read on the forward strand.
CCAACGCCACCGCTTCGCTCATTTGCCCGTTCCACGTACTTAGCGTCACAAACCAAAAGCACCTTGGTGATCGTGTCGTCAGTGATCATCGCCTCCATGAAAACGTGCGGATCTTGCCCCTCGCGAAGATCCCACTTGTCGAGAACGACGTCGATGCCGCTTTGACGAAGCTCGGTCCCCAGTTGAAGAACCCATTCCTCGTGATCAGGGTTCGTCCAACTGTAGGAGATAAAGCATCTCGGTGGTTGTGCTGAAGCCTCTGCCAAGTGCTATCTCCTGCTCGAACTGCCTTTTGCGGTGCCATGTCTATGTCGACGGCGAATCGCAGTTTCGCCTAGACTAGCCTAGTTTTCCGAGCCCAAATCGGGTAGAGTTATCGCGCCGGAACAATCGCAGACTCGGGCAACTGCACCAACCGCTTCGGATCCCACCGGGGCTAACGTCAACGGCTTCCAACAAGCATCTGAAATCTGAGTGCGGAGCGCTGCTCCTGCGCCGTGATGCTATCTGGAAGACGACGTTCTGGTGCATCAAATGGCTGCTCCCGAAAAGCCCGTCATCGAATTCAGCTACCAGTACTACCTGCCTTACGGCACGCAGCTTGACAATGTTCTTGCCGAACTCGTCACCAGCATTGACGAGACGATCGACGCTTTGGCCGACGTACGCCGCAGTGACGGCGCGCTGCCGAACGAAAAGGTCACGGTCGACAGCCTTTCCCCTTCCGTCCTGGCGCTACTGCGCGGCGACGGCCCAACCGGACCCACAGGGCCGACCGGCCCGACTGGTGTCGGGGCCACCGGCCCTACAGGGCCGACTGGCATCACCGGTGCTACCGGCCCCACGGGCGTTGTCGGAGCGACCGGCGTTGGCGCGACAGGTCCGACCGGCGTCACCGGAGCAACTGGTCCGACAGGTCCAACCGGCGTCGTCGGCGCAACCGGTCCTGCTGGCGGCCCGACCGGCGCGACGGTGTCGCAGGCCCGACTGGAATTACGGGTGCAACAGGTCCAACTGGCGTTACCGGAGCAACGGGCGTGACCGGCCCCACTGGCCTCATCGGCCGCGATGCCGGACTGCGCTTTCTGTGGGACACTGGCACGACAGCGGCCGATCCGACGACCGGCAAGCTGCGCATCAATAACGCCACCCTGACATCGGCAACGGCGCTCTACATTTCCGAGAACGACAACGACGGCAACGCCATTGCGACGTCGATCGCGCTTTGGGGTGACAGCACGACCACGGCGCGCGTGGCCTGGTGACGATCCGCAAGATCGGCACGCCTGCGACTTTCCTCCAGGTTCAGATCACGGCCGCGCTGACAGACAAGCGGCACTTGGGATCAATTCACAGTGGCCCATGTAGCGTCCGGCGGCACGTTTTCGAACAGCGATCCCGCCGCCGTGTCGTTCGAGCGCACCGGGAACGTCGGGGCCACCGGTCCGACCGGCGTCACGGGACCGACAGGCATCACCGGACCGACAGGCATCACCGGTGCAACCGGCGTGACTGGTGCGACGGGGCCAAGCGGCAGCCCTCTGCCTCGGATTGCCAGTACCGCCAGTTCGGCGACGCCTACGCCGGATTCGACCAACACCGATGAATATATTTTGACCGCGCGGGCGGCCGCTGCGGCTTTCGGTGCGCCGACCGGCACGCCAGCTAACGGCCAGAAACTGATCATTCGCGTCAAGGACAACGGCACCGCCCGCGCCTTGACGTGGGATTCCATTTATCGCGCGGGCACCGATGTCGCACTCCCCGCAACGACCGTCCTCAGCAAGACCATGTATCTCGGCTTTATGTACAACACGACTGACACGAAGTGGGACTTGGTCGCCAAGGTGAATAATATCTGATGCCGTACTCCCAGACGATCGCACTCACTTCTGGCACATCCTGGGTTGTCCCTGGGGACTGGAACAGCGCGGATAACCAGATCGTGGTTATCGGTGGCGGTGGCGGTGGCGGTGCGTTCGGCGGCGGGGGCGGCGGCGGTGGCGGTGGCGCCTGCTGCTTCAAGACTCATTATGCCCTGAGCGGGGCCGGCCCCATCTCTTACGCGCTTGGTGACGCCGGTGCGGCGGGTTCGGCGGGTGGAGACACCACGTTTGATGCCAGTGCCTTCATCGCCAAAGGCGGCACGGCTGGCGCCAGCGCGACGACAGCGGCAGGCACCGGCGGCACCGCGGCAGCGTCGACGGTTCCCGCCGGCGGTTCGAAATTCAATGGCGGTAACGGCGGTACGGGTGAGTCCGCCGGGTCTAAGCGTGGCGCGGGCGGTGGCGGTGCCGGGGGCACGAATGGAGCCGGTAACACTGGCGTCACCCCGGCTTCAGGCGGCACCGGTGGATCGGCGATGCGGGATCAGGTGGCGCAGGCGGCACATTTACTAACCCAGGGGGCGCTGGTGGTGCCGGTAGCGAATTCTCCATTACCGCAGGCGGCTCGGCTGGCTCTGGCGGTGGCGGCGGTGGTGCGTCAGGCAATTCAGGTGGCGGCGCTGGCGGGAACTATGGCGCTGGCGGCGGCGGGCGAGGAAATGGTCTAGGCACCAGCGGCGCGGGCACCGGCGGCCTTATCATCATTCAATATAATCCGGCGGTTTCGACCGACACGTCTGGCATGTTTCTGGTGTTTTAACCGATCGCCACCATTGGCCGTGACGACGGCAACGGTCAGTTCAGTGGGAGCTTGTGAATCTCCAGTCTGACCGGACCGCCTCTGTCGCAGCTTGTGCAGAACAGACCCCGCTCGACCGTGCTGAACAGCGCATCCTTGCCATAACGCCGGATCAGACCGGCCGGCTTCACCTCGGCATGATGCGAACAGTTTTTGCACCAGGCACGCAGCTTGTGCCATTCGCGCAGATCGCCAAGAGACACATCGAGCCCGGCATGCACGCTGCCTTCCACTATCACTTGCGGTGACACCATGGGCTCGCCTGGCGTGATAATCTTTTCATCACATGCCGGCTGTTGTAGTGGATCAGCAGCATCCCCGGCCGGCGCCGAATGGCGGCTTGCCATGCGGCTTGGCTGACGCTTGAATCCGGCGATCGACAGATGGTTTCGACAAGGGCCTTTTCCTCCCGATCCCAAACCTCGATCCGGAAATTGTCCTCCGCAGTTTTTGCCATAGCTTCGCCGGCCAGCGTCCATTTTGGCGCTTCGCCATCGCTCCTTCCCGCCTCAGGTTGAACCAGAAATAAGGAACATTTTCCTCTCTGGTCAAGGCGCTCTTGACAATTTTGTTCTCATTCTGTTCACTGTCTCTAAAGATCGCAAAAAGAAGCCCTGCGTGCCGCACTGAAACCCGTCCCGATGAGCGATGAACCTATCCGCCTGCCGGATGCAATAGAGCCCGTCACGCGGCCTGGCGTTCAGCATCACAGGTGCGAGCGTCCCGACTGTGGCAAAGATGCAGGATGGGGATTCGCCAAGTCGCGGCAGCCATCGCACTGGTTCTGCTTTGAACACCGTTCTGATGGCGAAGTATATCTCTAGGAGCGTGGCAAAGGATGGTCAGCGCCGAAACGACAGAATGAGTATGTCGACCGGGAGATCGACTGCCAGGAGGCGATGGAACCGGGCTTTCAGGTGATCGTCGATTGCATGCTCGAGGCGGGATGGACGCGCGGGGAGATCACGCGGTCGTTGAAGCGGCTCATCGCGCCGACAACATGACCCAGAAGGAAAATGCCAAAGTCGAGGCACAGCTCGCCATCGCTCGCGCCATGATGCGTGCCGGCCGGCCTTGACGATCGCAGGACGGGCGCCAGTATCCTGGCGATGGATGAGAACTACATCTACGGGGAAAGAACTGGCCTGCAGCTCGTTCGCATGGCGATCGAACTCACCTGTCCAGCCGGCGTTCTGCCGAGCGAGGAGGCAGTGAACCTGCTCTATGGACCGCTGCCGGTGCATGAGGGCGAGGCGCTGGCAAAGGCGATTATTGACACCGTCGAGCGACTGACCCGCTGCCCGAACTGAAGTTGCCCAGCCCCGATGATAGGCACCTTAGTCTGAACTGTCTGCGCAATGGTCCGTTGCACAGGCGGCGTCAGGAACCGCGGCGCTCATTCACAGTTGGTAGCGTCATCTCCGGGAGGAGAGTTCGGCGCAAGACAAGGATTGCGCTGATAGGGCCCGCCAGCCATTCCTGGACTTGGCAGGCGGGCCCTTATTTTCCCGGACGCTCCGGATCGTCGCCGAAGCCAAGCAGCGAAGCGTGGCGTATATACTTGTGCTCGCCACGAAGATACTTGATCCGTAGCTTTACGCCTGGCTCAACCCACTGCGTCGCCGGTCGCTTCTTGATGCCGCCCGGAGGTGGGCCGGCATGTTCCATGACCCGCTTCCACAGCCGCTCCTTCATGTCGCGCCCCAACGAGATGAAAGCTGAACCGACATACTTTCCGGTGTCGGGATGCGCCAGCAAGGCGAACGCCGCCTTGCCCGGCTCTCGCTCGACGCCGAGCAGTTCGAATTCTTCGACCGTCCAGCTCTTGGTCTTCAGCCAGTTCGACGTCGGGCCACTCCGATATGGGCTGTCGGCGCGCTTGGAGACGATCCCTTCAAGCCCAGCCTGGTCAGCGAGGTAGAAAATCGACTTGGCATCACCGGGTAGAGCCTCGCTGAACTGAATGCGGCTGTTCGGCTTGATGATGCCAAATAGAATTTCCCGGCGCGCCTTGCATCCGATGTCGCGCAGATCGTGGCCGTCAAGATGCATGATATCGAAGGCGCCGAGGATCGTGGCGTAGGGATCGCTGTGGACGGCTTTCTGTAGTGCGTCGAAATCGGGCAGGCCATTCACGCCCGTGACGACCGCCTCGCCCTCAAAGATCGCGCTCTTGACGTCGAGATCCCGCGCGGCCTCGATGATGCCGGTGTATTTCCGCGTCCAATCCGCTCCGCTGCTGCTGAAGGCGCGAATATCGTCAGGGCTGCTTATGATGATCTGGGTTCGGTAGCCATCGAGCTTGATCTCGTGAATCCAGTGTTCACCCTCGGGTGGCTTTGCGACCAGCTTGGGCTCCATCGCACGGATAAACGCCAGCCTCGCCCCGTTCATACAAACTCCACGCCACACCAACCCGATTCAATAAACTTTGAACGTTTCGGTTCCGCGAAGCTCAAAGCCCGCGTCTCTGGGGGGAGGAGACGCGGGCAGATCGGATGCCATTACCGATCTTGCAGCAATATCGTGTGAGGGGAAGGATTTGCTGCGTGCACCGAACCTTCCCCGCGCGCCGGTGTTCCAACTGACCGCAAAAAATCCCGCCGCACTGCCAGAACGGCGGGACCGATCAAGCGCTTTGCACCAGGCGGGGTGGGCGTGGGTCGGGCTTTGCCAAGTGCGCGCGGACCGAAAGTGACCTTAGGGCAACAGCGGCAAAGCGTCTACCAACCGCCGGTTGGCGCGGCGAAGGACGGAATTCGGCCGCCGACAGACCAGGCGTCCCGGGCAGCTAATCGCTCCCAACCAGACGGAAGCGAAAGTTGTTGCGGATGTGGTCGTTGAAGTAGCGACCCTTCGCGAAGGCGGCTCGGAATTCGGCGTAAGTGTCCGGTGGCACGTCCTCGAATTCGTACCGTTTGCCGCTGGCGACGAACCACACCGAGAGGATTTTGCTGTCCGGGTCGTATTCCGTTTTGCGTATGGAGGTGGACGGCATGACGGCGGCTCGATCAAAAGCAGTCAACGATCGGAGAGGCCGGCGCGTTCCTGGGTCAGTGCGGTGCGCCGCGGGCCAAGAGGCCCGACCGCCGTCGGCTCTGGACTTGGCCCTCAATTAGAAGCACTCTGCCCCTCAAGAGGAGACAGGGGTTGGGCAAGTCTCGCTATAATGGTCGAACCGACCAGTGGCGTAAGCCGGGGCGCGTGCGCCAACTGGCTGGCGTTCCGAAGCGGCTCGTGTTCGTGGCCTTGGCCGCGATGGCAGCCTACGGGACGCAGTTCGTCGTGCAACATAGCGATCCTGTGCCCGAGCTCAACGTATCAAACTGGATCGGATCAAAGCCGGCGCCGATCGCCGGTGTCGCGTCTGTCATCGATGGCGATACGATCGAGATCCACGGCCAGCGCATCCGCTTTAACGGCATCGATGCGCCCGAGAGCCGGCAGTACTGCAACGACGCGAAGGGTTCTGAGTATCCGTGCGGACGCCGGGCCGCTAACGCGCTGGACACGTTCCTGGCCGCGTCGAAGCCGGTGCGATGCAGTTTCGTCACTTGGGATCGCTACGGCCGCTTTGTCGGCGACTGCCGGCGGGTGGACGGCTCCGGTGTCGCCTCATGGATGGTGGAACACGGCCAGGCGCTGGATTGGCCGCGCTATAGCCACGGCGCGTACGCGGAGCAGCAAGCAAAGACAGAGGCGGCGAAGGTCGGTCTGTGGGTCGGAATGTTTCAGGCGCCCTGGGAATGGCGCGCGGCGCACGCGGATGGCGCGGCGCCGTCGGGCCAGCCGCTCGGCATCATCGGCAGCCGGCAAGTGGCGCGGAGCTATTCGTGCGAGCCGCGGAGGACGTGCTCGCAGATCAGCACGTGCGATGAAGCCCAATGGTATGTTGGCAACTGTTCGTGGGGCCGCAAGCTGGACCGAGATGCCGATGGAGTAGCGTGCGAAACGCTGTGTTAGTGAAAGACAATCCGCCGAAGGGGTTTGGCGGAACTGAGTGATTGGGTGGGAGGGTGAAATGGGGCTCGGTCGACGAGCCGCAGTTTCGGCTGCGGTAGTCTTGGCGCTTGCAAGCGCCTCGTGCACGACATCGCAACAGTCGCTCAAGAAGAATCCGAGCGCAGTCAGCACTTCAGCGCTCTGCAGGACGCTGGCGTCTACCAAGGACGCGACGTTCCAGCAGGATCTTTACGCTGAACTAACGCGCCGATCGGTGACGCTAGATCAGTGCGCCAACATGATCAGGAAGCAGAACCAGGCGATCGCAGCCGGCGTCGCAATCGCTGCGGTGGGCGCGGCCGTTGTGGTATGCTCGAATAACAACTGCGGCGGTGGGGGCTATGTCAGGCCGAACTATTACCAGGGTGCTGACTGGGACGAATTCTACAGCCAGTACAGCCAACTTGTTTGGGCTTGTCGAGACATCGCGACCGGTCAATTTGTCGACTACAGCAACTGCATGGGCAAAGCGCAGACAGATTGGCGCTGGCCTGCAAAATACGTCTTCTGAAACGAACGCCAGCAAGACGCTTGGCAAGCTGGGGTGAGAATTGAATTACTATATCTACGAGAATTGGGCCCACGATCGGGGGCGAATCCATAGAGCCGACTGTGGCTTCTGCAACGGAGGTCAAGGCACGCAGGCCGGAGCGGGCGACAGGAACGGCCGCTGGCTCGGCCCATTTGACCGAGAATCCGCATTCGCAAAAGCTACCCAGCTCAATGGCGCTGACATGCGCGGCTGCTCAATATGTAATCCCTAAACGACTGTCGGGCGAGGAGGGAGATTTCAGTGCCGCGCGCCGCCGGCCAGGAGGTATCTGTAGCCATTCGTCGTCATCCACCGTGCGCGGGCAAGATGTGTCTCCCATGCCCGGAATGCACGATCCTTCTCCGGATCGATGTGCAGCACGATCCTGGCGACCTCGCGCCAGTCCGCATCTTCATATAGGTAAGCATGCATTCTTCGTCGTAGCCGGTCAGGACCGATGAATTGGGCGCCTCGTCGGCGACGTCGGGGTCAAACAAGGGTTTGCGCATGGCCAAGTTCTAGTGACCGTTAGCCGTGTTGCAAATCGCGGATGCGAAATTCTGAGCCGCTTGGAAAAGCGTTAGCCCCTCCTTGACTCTGCCGAGCGTTTAATTTCAACAGTCCAGCGGGGGTGACGAAAAGTGAAGAAACCTGACGAGGTCTGGAAGAATTGGCATGCATTGAGAGCAGCCAATGAACGTCGCCGCAAAGCAGCAACGTCAGGGGGAAGCCGTATTCCGACAGTCTTACCTGCGGAGACTGCCAATCCGAGATTGCCAAGACCGGCAACCGACATCGTTGCACCTATAATGGAAGTAAGAAGGGGCAGTCGGCGCAAACCCTACCTGTATATTCAACCTCCTGCTGATTTCTCGCTTCGATCGAACTATGAACAGGTCGCGTCGTTCTTCGCGTATCTTCGTTTCCAAATTTATCGTGACAAAATACCATCTGAGCTCCCTAGGGGTGTTGCTTTCGAGGCTTTTCAACGTGCCTCGCCAGGGGCGGCCCTCGTATTGGCGGCAGAGTTATTCCGTTGGCAGCAATTTATCGGGAGAAAGCTCGCCATCCTGAGACACAGCCTCTGGAATCCAGAAATTGATTATCTTTTCCAGAACCTGGGTCTGTTCGATTTTCTTGAGACCCCCAACAAACCAAAGATCCGGCGCCGGCCCGCAGCGCCCCTGGTTGAAATCCTCAAATATCGCAGTGACACTGATGTGGTGGGCGCCAAATGCGACGATTTGTTGGAACATTTGGCGGAAATTTCCGGACCAATACATGCGGCCAATTTCATCTATGACGGGCTCATTGAGGCTCTTAAGAACTCTAAGCAACACGCCTATTTGGAACCCGATGAGTGGTTCGGCGTTCCTGCGGGTACGTGGTTTATGTCCGGTTCGTATAACCGAACTTCGCAGTCCCTCACAGCAGCAGTTTATGACATGGGAGTTGGAATTCCCCGCACCTTGCCCCGGGCTACGATTTGGGAAGGGGTGCGCGGTGTTTTGACTGCATTGGGTGGAACGACCGATGATGCGCAGATGATCAAAGCCGCTATGGAATACGGGCGCACCCGTACCATGGTCCAGGGGCGTGGCAACGGCCTTCCCACGATGATGAGGATCCTCGACCACCACCGTGGATACCTGCGAATTATCAGCGGGACGGGTGAGGCTGTTTATGATAGCGTAGATAGTGTGATAACCACGACCAACCACAGGGTGGCCTTGGGCGGCACACTGATTGAGTGGAGCATTTCAAAATGACGATGGCTCTGAAGAATCGGGTGGCGACGATCAACATACTCAAGCAGTTTTCGAAGACCCCCGGCGGCCGATACTACACTGATGGCCCCGCATCGGGGCAGAAATTTCGTGAGGAATTTCTGCTTCCCGCATTGGCCGCGAACGACCGCGTCGTCGTTGAGATGGATGGGACTAGAGGTTACCCGTCTTCGTTTTTGGAAGAGGCCTTCGGCGGTTTGACCCGCGAACTGAAATGGTCGCCTGAAGAGTTCCGCCAGCGCATTGAACTTCATGCATCGCCGGACTTCGCTGTGTATATTTCAGATATTGAATTTCATGTCAGAAAAGCGAGCGATGGCGGACGGCGCTGAAACCTTCTTCATCTCCGTGCTCGGCGGCGTAGCTTCTGGTTTGGTCGGTTTAACTGGATTGGCCATTCAGCAGCGTTTCACATCGAACACGCAGATGATTGACGCCACCCTTGCGGAACTTGAGCAAATGACCGCGGAATGCGCAGCCAAAGCTTCGGCCGTTTGGATGCTGCCGGGCGACCCCTTGTCGCCAGACGTGGAAAATACAATCGTCAGCCTACACGACATCAATGTTTTCGCGAATTTCGTCACTACGCGCGTCAAGAACTCGCACACTAGAGTCAATTCCGCCTTCCTGAATTTTAGGCAAGCCACTAGCGGCGATGATTTTGATGTGAAGGGACGCCAGCCCGACCCTACCAGGGTGCTTGAGATTCGTTCCACGGCCTCAAAGCTCAAGATTGCGTTTCGAGAGGTGAACTACGAGCGAAAGGCGTTCCACTTTCCGTACCTGGATATCTGAGGCCCGGTTCGTCCGTCCGATCGGGCTATCAGATATCAGGCGCTAGCCGCCTGATCGTGTCGGCCACGTAGGAAGGCGCCAAGTGTGCATAGTGCTTCTCGGCCATTCGAGTATCGCTATGGCCGAGCGCTTCGGCGATGACGATCAGGGGCGCCCCGTTGCGGACCATCGTGCTGGCATAGGTGTGCCGGATCTCGTGCAGCGTCACGTCTGACAGTTTGGCCCGAGCGAGCAGCGCCTTCCACGGCCTATTGTATGTGGACGGCGCCCAAGCCGCGCCGCTTTCCTGCCGCAGCAGCGCGTCGGTGCCGGGACGGTCGCGAGAAAGCCTTTCGAATAGCTCGGCGCCGCCGGCAGGCAATGGGATGTGCCGCGGCTTGCCGCTCTTGCTCTCGGCAATGAAGACAGACTTGTTGGCTGCGTCGTAGTCCGACACACGCAGCCGGGCGAGCTCGCCGAAACGGGCGCCAGTCACCAGGGCGGCCGACACGAGATCGCGAATTGCGCCGTTACTGGCGGCGATCAACGCCTTCTGCTCAGCCGGCGAAAGGAAGCGGACCCGCGCGGCAGTCGTGCCGCGGTACGGCTTCACAAGGCGCCACGCAGCGTCATCAGTAACTAGCCGATTGTTGAACGCCCAATTGAGCGCGGCTTTCAACGTCGTCAGCGTTCGGTTGGCTGAGTCCCGGCGGCGGCGGATAGTTTCCGGGTCCGACAGATCGACGGTAACGACATTTGCCTTTTTGGCGAATTTGCCGGTGCGCAACCGCTTCTGCGCCGAAACCATGCCGTCGCGCCAGGCACGAATCTTTTCTATCGAGAGATCCGCGACCTTCGACGATCCGAGCTTTGGTCGAATGTGGAACGCTGCCCTTGTCTTCGGATCGACTTCATGCCCTCGGCGGCGCGTGCTTCGAAATACCGATCGAGCACGTCATTTAGAATCAGCGCCACAGGGGCATCGTTGCCAGCCTTTAGCGATTTGAGCCACCCGCGAGCCGCGTCCTTTGCCTGCTCATGCGAAAGGATGGTTGAACCACGGCGGGGATGAGATCGTCGGCGCGGCCCAGCTTGATCTTGACGCGAGTGCCGTCGCTCGAGCAGCGATGCTGCCAGCCAAGAACCGCCACGGCCATAGCTCCCGCGGCCGCGCCCGTAGCCCAACCGCAAACCGGGATTGATGATCTCCCATTCGGGAGCATCCGAGTAAGAAAGAGCCGCCCGACTAGTTCGGCTGGATAATACGCTGCGGCGCTGCGCCATATTCGCTCCGAAGATTTTCGTTGCCAATTTCGTTGCAACAAACCCGCCCAATCGCAGATGGTCGCGTCTACACAATAGCGCACATTGACCTTTTAAATCAAACGTGTATGGCTGATCAAAGTTGTTCATGAATGTTCAAGATGCCGCCCTCTCACGGCGGGAACAGCGGTTCGATTCCCCTTGGCTTACGAAAATCAATGACTTACTTTTGGATGCGTCATTCGGTCGAATATCCGCCGAATAAACGTCCGCGTAGACCAGCGATTGAGGCGGCGTGTCCGCGCCAGTGTGAGTTCCCATCCGCGTTCCGCGTGGCCCCGATCGCAGCTCCCGCTACGGCGCACGCTTTCTTGCCAGCGTCGAGCTCGATAGCCCGGCAATGGCCAGTTTTGTTGTCGGGCAGCTGTGGGTGGTCGCTCACTACGAGGACATGCTGGAGCGCGGCAGTGAGCTCGCCAAGCGGTGAACGGCGCAGCCGACACGATCCTTAACCGCATCATGGATTCCTCTTTGCGTACCTGGCTACTGATAGTGAGGCTAGAGATCGAGCCGTAGTGCTGTGCGCGCACCAGCATGTCGAACATCGACTTGTCGTTGCTGAACTCTGTAGGTGCCTCAAGCATTAGTTCGCTGAAGATGCGGTTCTCCGCATCAGAGCGCACTCCCCGCATAATAGAGGGCTTCAGTTGCCACTTGGCATCAGACTCGCCACGGTAGCAGCGAGCGCCACCTGTCATCTCAGGGAGCTCGAACACCCGTTGCAGGTATGCCGTCACGCTTTCGACTAGCAGCGGCTTCTTCGTGCCCCGGTTCGCTTCATAGTGGAGGTCGCAATCTTGGCCGCCCCAGCCGACTTGGGACGAGGAACCATCCTACGTATATGTGAGGTCATCCGCCGTCCGCTCCATGCCCCTCATGTGCATAAGATAAACAAAGGCAGAAAATCTACAAGTTCATCCTCGTCTAAATTGAGCTTACTTCTTCCAAGAGCTTAATCAGTCGACCATTGAGTCTTTTCGTTTTGTTCACGAGGTCGATCGAAGATTTCCGTAAACCGCCTTTATAAATGATAGGATTGCAAATAGCATCATCATTACCATTGCAAGTGTGAATGCCATGGTCACATAGTCCCAGGTGGGTTGCAGCTTCCCTATGGTTTCGCGGGTCAGAGGGAAATTTAGCCAAATCCTTATGGCATTGCAGAAGCAAAAGAGGACCACAACGGCAGCGGCGAAGCCTATAGCGATCGCTTTAAGGCGTGCCGCAGTTGTGGAAACAGTAATCAATACGAAGAAAATGGCGAACAGAGTGGAAATGGCCAACGCTGTGGAAATGACCTGATCGTTGGCATCTGAACGCATTATGTACGTGTTTTTGAAGAGCGTAGCCCAGCTAGAAACCCAGCCCTGAAGAAGCTCTGGCGTGACCTTTCGAATAAAGTCAAAAATCTCTTCTAAACTCATCCGCCTGAGCTCTGGAAGAGCGGCATTGGTATGGCTCCCAACACTCGGCCATGCTTGTCGCGAAACTCGTAGAACGCCGGCGCAGGCCCCCAGGCGTTAGAAAAGGGGGTGAGCACGTCAAAGCTGATCGATCCGTCGCGCGAAAGCCCTGTCGCCTCTTTGTTTTCTTTGAAGAAGGCCGCAGCGAAGAAGTCGGATTTTATCGGGAAAACAGGCGTGACCGTAACGTCCTCAACCTTGCCAAGCTTTCTTCCCTCATACTGTTTCGCGGAGTAAGCGAAGAAGCTTTGGAAGCCACCCCCCGTCACGCCTCCTGGGATCGGTGCGATGCCAATTTTTCCGGTAACTTCGAGCATTGTGTCGTGCGGATCATCTGGGTCGCTTGGGAAGAATACTCTCACATCATCCTGCCACCCATCGGGAGGTAAGTCCGTACCCTGAGGTTCGTTCCCAACTTGGGTGGCGGGAGCGCAATTTCCTTCTTTGCCATTTCGTTCTTCGTCGTCGGCCGTCCCCATGAACTCGGCAGGCGTCCTTTCTCCGAGGTTCCCATGTTGGATGCAGCCACGCACTGGCCTGGGGCTGATGTCGTCACGCAATCGAGGCGTGGGTAGTTCGACTGTCGCGGGAACATAGGTCTGAAATGGCCCAGCGATAAACCAGCTGACTAGGAGATCGCTGTTGGGATCGAGGTTTTTAACACAAGAAATGTAACGTCGCAGCTTGCCTTTCTTCTCGACCCAGGAGCTGGTTACGAAGTTGAAGTTGCCGACGTGATGTTCCTGACGGGTATCGCCCTCATCGCAGGTTTTCGCTTCGGCCGGTACAACGGAAAGACGCTCGCAAGCAGGTCAAATCGCTTGCGCCTGCCGTAAGAGCTCCACCGGCGGCGCGCCATGACGACGGCCCGCCGAAGCGAGCACCGCGAGCAATCGGGCAGCAGGCACAGCATTCAATCCCCGAAGGCGTCAGTCGACATTCGACAAGAGACATATGGCGCGGCGCGAGCGCTGGGGCTTACGACTGACGGAAGCGGCTCTCAATCCGAGGCGATGCCGTTCTTGATCCGTGTGAGGTGGCTTTCGCCTTCCTCCGGGCCGAAGCAGCTTTCGAAATCATTGCATTCCCGGCAACTGGGCGCGCTGCACAGCGAAAAACCTTCGGCCTCGCAGAGCTTGCGGTAAAAGTATCTCTTCCATTTCATATTTTGGGTGTTGCCGGCCGCCAGCCTCGGAAAATGCGAGGCGAGCAGGCAGCAGAGGTCGCTTCGATTAAAAAGGCCAAGGTCCTGCCAGAGATGGTCATTGCGCATGGCACGCCGGGCGATGATCTTGGCGAAGCGGGCGCTCGCCGGGTCGCCCGGCCGGGCATGCTCCAGCAGCAGTCCGCGCAGAAGTTCTTCCTCCGGATCCGGCTCGGGCTCGCTCACCTCTTCCAAGGCAAACGCGTTGATAGGAATAGCAGGGAAACAGCGGGCCAGGACATCGCGCAGCTCGGCGCGCGAAAGGCCGGTTGCCTCCGTCACCGTCGCCTCGCCGGCCTCGCCCTCCTCGAGCGCACGTGAAAGCACACAGGCAAGCACATGCTGGTCGAACCTCCTCTCCAGCTCGATCTGCGGCCATCGGCCGGTGCTGAGCCGGGCATAGTGTTGGGCAAATATGGTGCCGTTCTCCTGGTTTGTCATATCAAGTCATGCAGCGACCCGGCCGGCCGCAACATGGGTCGGGCAGTTCTTCGGGTAGAGGCAGTCGCGGATCGCCTCGCGGTCGAGTAGATCGGTCATTTTCGTCTGGTCCATCGGCTCTGTCGCAAATTCTGTGATTGGAAGAGGTGTTTCGCGAACCCCCGCCCTGCCGTTTGCGCCTCATGGGGAACACCTCGGCGCCGGAAATGCCCCCGCGGAGTTGGACGTGGACCGTGCTGGGACAGAGGTCGCGTGCCGTCCTTTCCAGTGCGGCCACATGGTCGACCCCATTCAAGCCCGGTAGACTCTCGGTTGAATGACGTCCGATTCAAAGCGTCCGCGGGTGAGTTCCAGCGCACGTTCAGGACAGGATCGCGCGCCTCGCGATGCAGGCAGCTCCTCCCCTTCCGCAACTTCAATGTCACCAGGCAGGATGTAACCCTCGCCATCAAGCTTGAAGATGTCCGGCGCTTGCGCCGCGCATCGGGCGTGACCCTGGCATTTGGCATTTTGGACGATGATGCGCATGACGCTGCCTCCATTGTCTGTGCCCCGGCTCGGGGCGGGCCTAGGACCAGTCCAGGATCAAATTTTCGATCCCGAACACATGGCCACCAGAGGTGATGGGTGCCGTACCCTCCTTGATCCGGAAGGCCGGGATGCGCGCCAGCCACTCCTCCAGGGCAATGACAATCTCCCGCCGGGCAAGGTGTGAGCCAAGGCAACGGTGGGGACCATAGCCAAAGGCGGCGTGGCGGTTGTCCTCGCGCTCCAAATCGATCGTGTTAGGGCATTCGAATTCCGCCGGGTCACGATTGGCAATCATCGTGGCGCAGGAAACATAGTCCCCCTTCCGGATCGGCGCGCCTTCGAAGTCGATATCTTTCGTTGCCACGCGGATCAACTGAACGGTCGGATAGACGCGAAGCAATTCTTCGGCCGCGAGCACGATCCGGTCCGGTTCGCTCCGCAGCAATTGCTGATCTTTGAGGTTGCGCGCGAGGTAGGCCAAGTCAAAGCCTATAGCTGCTG
This sequence comes from Mesorhizobium sp. M0816, assembly GCF_040320005.1. Taxonomy (NCBI): domain Bacteria; kingdom Pseudomonadati; phylum Pseudomonadota; class Alphaproteobacteria; order Hyphomicrobiales; family Phyllobacteriaceae; genus Mesorhizobium; species Mesorhizobium sp. M0816. Next base: position 19,031 of record NZ_JAMYOT010000011.1, read on the forward strand.
CGACCGTGTCGAGCCCAGCGACGAAGACAAGCACGCCGATGCCGCGGACTTGGGTGTCCGTCAGCCGGCGGCCCTCGACCTGTGCCTGCACGACAAAGGTCATGAAATCATCAACCGCCTCCTCGCGGCGCGTGGCTGCAAGTTCGTCGATGAATGCCACGATCGTCCGGGCCGCCGCCGGGCGTTTCACATCGTTACCGTGAAGCAGATCTTTCCCCCAGCCGACAAATGTGTCGAGTCGGTCATCCGGCAGCCCCAGAAAGCGAAGGAAGATGCTCACCGCGAAAGGAAATGCAAAATCCTTCATGACGTCGCAGCTTGTGCCCGACGCGGCGATCCTTTCGATCAGCTCGACCGCCCGTTCGCGGACAGCCGGTTCCAAAGCCATCACCCGCTTTGGCGAAAGCAGCGGATTGAGTAGTGAGCGAAAAACGCCATGGGCAGGCGGATCCAATTCAAGCGGGATCATCGGCCAGTTTTCGCCAAGCGCGGACGCGAAGATGCTGCGATGGCTCGAAAACGTTTCGGCGTCCTGCAGCACCCGGCGCTGGTCACTGGCGCGAGTGATGACCCAGGTACCCCGCCCATCGCGCGTGTTGCAGGGCGAGTAGAAGATCGGCGGCCCGGCATGTACGCAAGCGACGGCTGCTTGCGGATCCCCGTTGGGCGTCGGTGACATCCCTGGTGACGTAAACAGGCTGAAGTCCCTCACCATTTCGGGCGGGACATGATCCGGAACGGGGTTGGTCGCCATTTTGCTTTCTCTACATTGGCGTTCGTGGCTCGATTGAGATTGCACCGCTGTTCATAAAGTCGATTTCCAGCATGGGTATGTCTCTTGTCGGGCGCTTCTAGATTGTGTCGCCCGATACAGCCCACCTGCACCAGCGCGGATGAGATCGAAGTCAATCAGAAGGGGCATCTCCGCCGCGCTGCGGTCATGAAGCAAAGCCGCCGCTTATCCAGTTAGGGTTGAGAGGCTGGTCAATCACCGCTGAGCTCCGTGACGCACCGCTGACGCCCTGCTGATGCCCTGCTGATCAAATTGTCAAAGCAAGTCGCGTGCCGGATAGGCGTTACCCATGGCGCTGCACCAAGCGATGCCAGCCTGCACTGGGCCCGCCGCCGCTAAGTTGATGATGACCTGTCCATCATTCTTAGGACAACGTCCGACAACCGACATCCACGGTCGGTTTTGTCGAGTCCGCGACATCGGGCTGTTCGGCCTGGCTGCTGCTGCACTGCCTTCCGGTCGACGAGCGAGAAGATCGCTCGCACGGCCCGGATTGAGCAACGACGCGATCCAGCGCAAGGATCGGGTGCGGTCCGACAAAACCCGGCGGCGCTTGCGCGCGATGATCGAAATTATCAACAAGGTCGAGCCGCGCTTCGGTTCGGCGCTGATGGCGTATGGGTTGTATGCAGCCGCTGCAAGGATTTTCGGTTTAGACGGCGATGCACTCGTGCGCAGCGGTCCGGCCGACGACGAGCTTGACTGTATCGATGCGGCTAATTCCGGCGTGCACACCTGACCGTGCGTATGCGCTACGACGGCAAGCTCTATCGCACATGGACCTATATTTCCTCGCGAGCCGCTGTCGGAAGGTGGTGCCGAGTCCTATGGCGGCCGGTTCAATCCGGGGGCCTGTCGGCACTCTACACATCCCGGTCGGTCGGATCGGGAACGCGTGGCAGACTCTCGACCAGAAACCGCCAGTCGCTGCGCTCGCGTTCGCCTTCCTTGCGCGTGCCGAAGAACTGGATGATCATCTTGCCGTCGGCGCCATAGGCTTCAACGGACGTGACGTGACCGTCCCTCGTCGGCTTGCGCACGGCCCAGACCTCGCGGATGTGATGAGTCCTAAGATGGAGATGGAAGTTCTCGTCGAGCACATTGATCCGCGGCCCGATCTGCTTGACCGACTTGATCGGGCCGGAATGGATCTGGATGCAACCACGATTGCCGACAAAGCACATGATCGGCATCTCGTCTTCGGCCGTCTGTTGGAACAGGGCGCCAACGGCATCATTGTCGAGCAGCCAGGCGTAATCCTCGTCGGCCATACGCATCGCCTGGCAGCGGCTGAGCTTCAGGGTCTTCAACATATGGTAGAACTGATGCACGTCGCTCAGCCGGCTCCAGTGCTCGCGTAGGTCGTCGACCGTGGCGGCTTGGTCTGGACTCACTGCGTTATCGCGCGCCCCGCTCGCCTCGACCGATATGATCGGCTCCTGGTCGGAGGATACGAGCTCTGCCGCCAGATTCTGATATGCGTGCAGGTTCGAGGCGGGCCTGAGATGTACTTTGTGCATCGCCTCGCCGGTGGCATCAAAGAATTGCAGGCTGCGGCGGATCTCGGCTCCCTCGCGCTTCTCGACGGCGAAGCCATACGCCCACGCTTTCGGGAAGATGCGCAGGTCGATCTCGTCGCCGAGCACCATGGCATGCGGGTTGCCGGTGACCACTTTGTCGTAGACGCCGATCTTTTGGTGCACGGCACTTTGGTTGCGGGTGACCGCCATCACCTCGCCGACCGCTTCGAGGCCGGTCAGCAGATCATCGACGCGCGGCTCGATGCGCACCGCGCCGTGACCGCAATGCGCCGCGACCAATTCGGCTTCCGAAATGCCCAATCGAGCGGCGAGATCATGCTCCCGGATTTTCGGATTGTCTTCGCACGCCCGCCGGATTTCGTCCGGCGACGGTTTCTCGCGCTGGTCCATGTCTTACCCCTGCTTCCACCTACGTGTGAGGATCAGCTGCCCTGCCGGTGAATCTTCAGCCGATCGGGCGCGCCGTAATGCTCGACCCTGATCTGCTGCTGGCCCGTGAACAAAGTGTCGCTGGACAGCGTGCGCACCTCGTCGCACCCGCGCGAAAACGGGGGGTGCTATCGGAGCGGCGAGACCCGAGTGACACGAGCAGGCACATGCCGATGGAATCTCATCGAGGCGGTCGGTGGCCACCGGGCGGTGGTGAGCGATTGTGGGTGTTGTCGCAATCGGCCAATCGGTCATTCGGATGCCACGGGCGGCGCTGCTTCGCCAAACAAAGCGTGTCTGACCCAGTCCTGACATGTTGCTCCCTTGCTTCGCCGCATCGATCGCGAGGGCACCCACGACACGATTGTGGATCGGCAGTCTCTTGCCGCCTCGCCAGTGGAGCTTCAAAAACCGTGCCAATTGCGCCGAAGCAAGCTCAGAAGGAGTCTTCTGTAATGGTCATTGGTTTAATGTGAGTTCAGCCAACAACTCAGGCCCAACATCCCGCGTGGCGGACCCGACAAACCCGACAGTACGTGTCGGTTGGCCGACACCTTCGCAGCAATGGACTCACAAGAACCACCGCAGGGTCAGAGATGCCGCGCTGTGTTGAAACATTTTTTCGCTTTGGCACGGTGCATGCAACGTGATGCGCAAGCAGGTCCCGGACTGAGGAGAATGGAGCCATGATTACGCTCACCGACAACGCTGTTGCCGCCATCAAGACTGCTCTTTCCCGCGCCAGCGAGCCGGCGGAAGGCTTTCGCATCATGGTCCAGGCCGGCGGCTGCGCCGGCTTCAAATACTTAATGGGCCTGGAGAGCGTGTCGCGCGAGGGCGACGCGATCACCGAGACAGATGGGATCAAGCTGTTCGTGGACGCGGGCTCCCAACCGCATGTCGCCGGCATGACCGTCGACTTCCTCACCGGGCTCGAATCTTCCGGCTTTGTCTTGGATAACCCCAACGCGCGCGAGAAGTGCGGCTGCGGCAAGTCCTTCAGTTGATCGCCCGAAGCGCCTGTGCGGGTCCATGAAGCGATTGCCGCCGACGGACTCATTTGCGGCAGAGGAGGCTTATATGGCCGGCACAACAGATGTCCCTGTCCTCAAGAACAAGGCAAGGTCGAAGCCGATCTTGGGACCGGCAATCGCTTCAGGTAGGATGCAAAGAACGTCGTCTCCCGAAACAGTTCGGTTCCTGGTGGCACCCAAGCTGCTGGCGGCCAAATCGCGCCGCTGCGCCAAATTCGGCTTATCGATAACGTTGTCGTGTTCGGGCGTCCTTACCTGCGGGCTGACGGCGGCGACTGCGGACTTGGCCATGTCGACGCCGATCCGGTCTACGTCAAACTCTCGGGCGTCCGCGCCGGCTGCCAGTTCGGGCCCATCATCATCAACGGCATACGCCAGAGGCTCAATGAGGCGGTCGCGCGCTCGCGTCATTCCGGTCAACTGAGGATCGCACATGAAACCTATCTACCTCGACAACAACGCAACCACACGGGTCGATCCTGAGGTCGTGCAAGCGATGTTGCCGTTCTTTAGGGATCAATTCGGCAACCCTTCGTCGGCGCACGCTCTTGGCGCCTCAGTCAGTGCGGCGGTGAAAAAGGCGCGGAGGCAGTTGCAAGCTCTGATCGGCGCGGAGTTCGACGATGAGATCACCTTCACCTCGGGTGGGACAGAAAGCGACAATGCAGCGCTTCTTTCGGCGCTCGAGGCGGCGCCCAACCGAACCGAGATCGTTACGTCCGCGGTCGAGCATCCCGCCGTGCTGACGCTCTGCGCGCATCTTGAGAAGATCCGCCGCGTCAAGGTGCACAGGATCCCGGTGGATTGCCGTGGCCGGCTCGACCTCGACGCCTATATGGCCGCCCTCACCCCACAGGTGGCAATCGTCTCGATAATGTGGGCGAACAATGAGACTGGTGTGATCTTCCCCGTGGCCAGGCTTGCGGAGTTGGCCAAGGAAGTGGGCGCCCTTTTCCATACCGATGCTGTGCAGGCGGTCGGCAAGCTTCCGATGGACCTGAAGTCGACCGCAATCGACATGCTGTCGCTCTCCGGCCACAAGCTGCACGGGCCGAAAGGGATCGGCGCGCTTTTCGTAAAACGTGGCGTCAATTTCCACTCGCTGATCAAGGGGGGCCACCAAGAACACAACCGGCGTGCTGGCACCGAGAATACGCCCGGCATAGTCGGGCTCGGCATGGCGGCCGAACTCGCCTTGAAATTCATGGACGACGAGACCACACGGGTAAAGTCGCTCCGCGACCGTTTAGAGGACGGGATTCTCCAGCGCATCCCAAGCACCTGTGTCACTGGTGATCCCCTGGAACGGTTGCCCAACACCGCAAACATCTCCTTCGAACATGTCGAAAGTGATGGAATTCCACTCCTCCTCAGCCGCGTGGGCATCGCGTGTTCCTCCGGCTCCGCCTGCACCTCCGGCTCTCTGGAACCGAGCCATGTCCTGAGCGCGATGAAAACGCCACACGCGGCAGTCCGCTTCTCCTTGGCGCGGGACAACGGCGAAGCGGACGTCGACCGGGTCCTCGAGGTCATGCCGGCAATCGTGGAGAAGCTGCGTGGCTTTCCCAGTTCTGGGCCGGGTAAGCGAAGCTCCGAAGACGTTCAATCCGGTCTATGCCTGAGCGGCAGCAGAACCGGCTACCGTTCATGACCCGTCATGTCTTTCTCAACGATACGACCTTGCGCGATGGCGAGCAGGCGCCCGGCGTCGCCTTTACCACGACGGAAAAGCTGGAGATCGCCGAGTCTCTTGCGGCGGCCGGCGTCACAGAGATCGAGATCGGCACGCCGGTCATGGGCGCCGACGAGATCGAAACAATTCGCGCCGTGGTCGCGCGGTGTCTCCCGGTTCGGCTCATGGCCTGGTGCCGGATGACGTCGCTGGATCTCGATGCAGCGATCGAGAGCGGCGTCCACGCCGTCAATCTATCGCTGCCTGCGTCGGACATCCAACTTGCCGCCAAGCTCGGCCTCGATAAGGCGGGAGCGCTCCAGGTCATCGAACATATGGTCAGGCGCGCAGCCGCCGCCGGCTTCTTCGTCGCGGTGGGCTGCGAGGATGCCTCGCGGGCCAATCGGGATCATCTCGCCCGCGTCATCGAGACGGCTGCACGCGCGGGCGCAAGCCGCGTCAGGCTAGCCGACACAGTCGGCGTTCTCGACGCGTTTTCGACCTTCGAACTTGTCGCCCAGCTCGTGGCGCAGTCTCCAATCGACCTTGAATTTCATGCGCACAACGATCTCGGACTTGCTGCCGCCAACACGCTGGCCGCGATCCGCGCAGGCGCGCGCCATGCGTCCGTCACCGTCCTGGGGCTCGGCGAGCGTGCGGGCAATGCCGCGCTGGAAGAGGTGGCCGCCGCGATGGCGGTCTTCGACGGCGCGGATACCGGCATCGAGCTGACCGCATTGCCCGACCTCGCCGCCCAGGTGGCTTGGGCCGCCCGCCGGCAGACCGCGGCCATTAAGCCGGTCGTCGGCGCCGATGTTTTCACCCACGAATCCGGCATTCACGTGGCAGGGCTGCTGAAGGACTCGCGTACTTATCAGGGGCTCGATCCGGCTCTCGTGGGCCGCTGCCGGCGTATCGTCATCGGCAAGCATTCCGGCGCCGCTGCGATTGCCCATGTGCTGAGCGAAAGCGGTCGCGATCTCGACCCGGATCTGGCAGCCGCGATGGTGGCCCGCGTCCGGCGCGAGGCGGCCGAGACCAAATCGACCGTCGCTGCAACTCAACTGGTCGAGCTCTACGATGGAATGTGCAGCGAGGCATCCCTCGCGGAGCTGTGCGGGTCCAGGTCAGCAGTGCGCGAGCGCACCGACACCACAGTTTTCCGACCAGGGAGAATGCAATGAATTGTTCCGCTGACAGCCGCCCCATCGATGTCACCGACATCCTCGCACGACTGAAGCGCCTGTCGGCTGCGGAGGAGTTCTTCGCAGTCCTTGGCGTCTCCTATGATCCGAAGGTGCTGAATGTCTCGCGGCTCCATATCATGAAGCGCGTGGGCCAATACCTTGCCGAAGAAGATTTCTCCGGTCTGCCCGACCAGGTGATTGCCGCGCGGGTGCGCGCGACGCTCGAACGCGCTTACGAAGACTTCGCGATTTCCTCGCCGCTCACGCATCGGGTCTTCAAGGTGCTCAAAGACCACGATCCGAACAAACCTGCCACGCCGGGCCGCACCTTTGTCCCGTTCGACTCCGTACTGAAGCGGTTCGGACAGGAATGACCGCGACACGGGTTGCGACGCGACAATGTCGAGAAGCCGACAAATCCGGTCATCACCACGGCGCCCTCAGAAGCAACCAAGCGAAGTTCTAGCAATACGGGGCAGCGCAAAACAGTTGGCACGAATGATGCGCACCAAAGAGATAACCGCCAAGCCCGCATCCGGACAGGAGCCTAGAGAAACCGCCAATGCACATCGTAATCTGCATCAAGCAGGTGCCGGACTCGGCACAGATAAGGGTCCATCCGGTGACGAACACGATCATGCGCCAGGGTGTTCCGACTATCATCAACCCTTACGACCTGTTCGCCCTCGAAGAAGCCCTCAGACTGCGCGACGCCTATGGTGGCGAAGTCACCGTGCTCACTATGGGTCCGCCCATGGCAGAGGACGCGCTGCGCAAGGCGCTCGGTTACGGCGCCGACCGAGCGGTGCTCTTGACCGACCGCTATTTTGCCGGCTCCGACACGCTGGCTACCTCGTTCGCCCTTTCCCAGGCAATCGCGAAGGTTGGCGAGACGTTCGGCACGCCAGACCTCGTCTTCACCGGCAAGCAGACGATCGATGGCGACACCGCCCAGGTCGGGCCCGGCATCGCCAAGCGCCTCGGACTCCTGCAACTGACCTATGTCGCGAAGATCGCCTCTATTGACCTTGCTGCACGCGAGATCAAGGTCGAGCGCCGCTCCGAAGGCGGCACACAGATGCTGAAGAGCAGGCTCCCTTGCCTCATCACCATGCTGGAAGGCACAAACGAGATCCGCCGGGGCTCGATCCAGGACGCCTTGTGCGCCGCGCGCAGCCTGGTCTTGAAATGGAGTGCGGCCGATGCCGGCATTGAGGATCTCACCAAATGCGGCCTGCGCGGTTCACCGACGGTCGTCAAGCGCGTTTTCGCGCCTCCTGCGCGGGCCGAAAAGGCGACAAAAATCGACACCGCCGAGATGGCCTTGCGCGATGTCGCTGACGAACTCATCACGGCAATCTTCACCCGCCAGCCGGCATTGGAACATGAGCTCGCGTTCAACGGCGGCGCGTGAGAGGGCAAGGAGCAGACGATGTCGACCGCGAACCGAGAAACCCCTCGCCCTGCCGCCGGCCGTGCCGGCATAAAGAAGGAGCTGCCCGCGCATTTCAAGGACTACCGGCACATTTGGGTTTTCATCGAGCTCGAACGCGGCCAGGTCCATCCCGTATCATTCGAACTGCTCGGCGAAGGCCGCAAGTTAGCAGACAAGCTTCAGGTCCAGCTTGCAGGCGTCGTGCTTGGACCGCCGGGAGAGGCCATCGGGAACGCCGTTGCCGAAGCGTTCGCTTATGGCGCCGACCTTGTCTACATCGTCGAGGCGCCGTTGCTCGCCGACTATCGGAACGAGCCATTCACCAAGGCGATGACGGATCTGGTCAATACCCACAAACCCGAGATCCTTCTTCTCGGTGCCACCACACTCGGCAGGGATCTTGCCGGCTCCGTGGCGACGACCTTGCAGACAGGGCTCACGGCCGACTGCACCGAACTTGATGTGGATACCGACGGTTCGCTCGCCGCCACCCGTCCGACTTTCGGCGGTTCCTTGCTGTGCACGATCTATACGCTCAATTTCCGCCCCCAGATGGCGACAGTGCGACCGAGGGTCATGCCCATGCCGCCGCGGGCGGATAAACCGGTCGGGCGTGTCATCCGGCACAAGCTCTCGGTAGCCGAGGACGAGATCGTTACCAAAGTCCTGGGCTTCCTGCCGGATAGTCAGTCGGCAAAGGCAAATCTTGCCTATGCCGACGTCGTGGTTGCGGGAGGCCTCGGTCTAGGCGCGGCGGAGAACCTGCAGCTTGTGAAGAATCTCGCGCGGGCAATCGGCGCCGAGCATGGCTGTTCGCGCCCGTTGGTCCAGAAGAGCTGGATGCCGGCTGATCGGCAGATCGGCCAAACTGGCAAGACCATCCGGCCGAAGCTTTACATAGCGGCCGGGATTTCCGGCGCCATCCAGCACCGGGTTGGCGTAGAGGGGGCGGATCTCATCGTGGCCATCAACACCGACCCGAACGCGCCGATTTTCGATTTCGCTCACCTCGGGATCGTCACCGACGCGATCCGCTTCCTGCCCGCACTGACGGAAGCCTTCACCCGGCGGCTGTCGCCCCACAGTCGCGATAAGCTTGCGAGCTAAGGATGGACATGATTGAGGAACAATTCGACGCCATTGTTATTGGGGCCGGCATGTCCGGAAACGCAGCTGCCTACACCATGGCCAGCCACGGCCTGAAGGTGCTGCAGTTGGAGCGGGGTGAATATCCGGGGTCCAAGAATGTCCAGGGTGCCATCATGTACGCGAACATGCTGGAGAAGATCATCCCGGATTTCCGGGACGATGCGCCTCTCGAGCGGCATTTGGTTGAACAGCGGCTTTGGGTGATGGACGACACATCCCATACCGGGATTCACTATCGGTCGGACGACTTCAATGAGGCGAAGCCCAACCGCTACACGATCATTCGTGCCCAGTTCGACAAATGGTTTTCGCGTAAGGTGCGCGAGGCCGGCGCGACGGTTCTGTGCGAGACGACCGTGACGGAACTCATCCGTGACGCCAAGGACAGGGTGATCGGCGTCCGCACAGACCGGGCCGGCGGAGCCATTTACGCGGACGTGGTCGTCCTCGCAGAAGGTGTCTGCGGACTCCTTGGCACGCGGGCCGGCCTGCGCGAGATGCCGAAGCCGCAAACCGTGGCGCTCGCCGTCAAGGAAATGCATTTCCTGCCCGAAGAGGTCATTGAGCAGCGGTTCGGCCTCAAAGGCGATGAAGGCTGCGTGATCGAGGCGGTGGGCACGACCTCCCGCAGCATGGCCGGGCTCGGCTTCCTCTACACCAACAAGGAGTCGATCTCACTGGGCATTGGCTGCCTCGTCTCCGATTTCGCCGCGATGGCCGAGAGCCCTTACGTCCTCCTCGACGCCTTAAAAAGCCATCCTTCCATCCGGCCGCTGATCGCCGGCTCGGAAGTGAAAGAATATTCCGCGCATCTCATTCCCGAAGGCGGCTACAAGGCTATTCCGCAGCTCTTTGGCGACGGTTGGGTCGTGGTCGGCGATGCCGCGCAACTGAACAACGCCATTCACCGCGAGGGTTCGAACCTCGCCATGACCTCCGGCCGCATCGCGGCTGAGGCAATCATCGAGGTCAAGAGCCGCAAGGGTCCTATGACCAAACGGAATCTCGCCCTTTACAAAGCCATGCTGGACAAGTCCTTCGTGGTCAAGGACCTAAGGAAATACAAAGACATGCCGGCCTTGCTCCACACCAATTCCTGCAATTACTTCACGACTTATCCGCGGTTGATGTCGCAAGCCGCGCAGAATTTCATGCGTGTCGACGGCACGCCGAAGATCGAGAAGGAAAAGGCGACCACGGCGGCCTTCATCAAGGCGCGCTCGCGCTGGGGGCTGGTCAGCGACGCGGTCCGCCTTGCATTGGCGTGGCGCTGAGGGGAGACGAAATGACGATCGCAGTGACGAAGTCACGTGTCGAGGACAAGCTTTACCAGAACCGCTACTTGGTGGATTCCGGCCGTCCGCATATCAAAGTGCTACCGCACGAGAGGCCAAGCGCGAACTTGCTCGCGCTGACCCACGTCTGCCCGGCGAAATGTTATGAGTTGAACGACAAAGGTCAAGTGGAGATCACTGCCGACGGCTGCATGGAGTGCGGCACCTGCCGGATTTTGTGTGAGACCAGTGGCGAGATCGAGTGGAACTATCCACGCGGCGGTTTCGGAGTCCTCTTCAAATTCGGATGACCGACGCACGCACGTATCAAGAGGGTTAGTCTTGGTACACCTGAGGTCGCGACCAACGCCAAGTCTCATCTTTGCTTGAATCGCCTCGCAACGAAGAGAAGCTCGTGAATACTGTGCTTTCACAATTCAGACTCAGATACAAAAGGAGGAGCACTCTGGACGATAACCCCTGAGGTGTTTCCATGGCTGACGTACCGCAAGATCGGGTCGACGAGGTAGCACCTCGGGATACCCGCCCTGAACCGCCCATCAAAAGCATGCCCCAAGCAGATATCGCGCTCAGGGGACTCTACGAGATATCGAAGGTGCTGACCGCTCCCAGCGAGCTGGAGATTACGCTCGCCAATGTCGTGAACATCCTGCCTTCGTTTCTGCAGATGCGTCACGGAGCAATCGTCGTCCTGGACGCTGAAGGAGAGCCGGAGATTGCCGCAACTGCCGGCAATACCCACGCACCTCAATCAGGCACTCGCCGCGTCATACCAGAGGCCGTAACACATCAAATCGTCGCTACGGGGACGCCGCTCTTCATACCGGACGTCCGCAAGTCCCAACTATTTCAGGCTGACCTTCAAACGTTTTCGAGCAGCGGCACCATCCCAATTGCCTTTATCGGTATCCCGCTAGAGGCTGATCATAAGATCCTTGGGACATTGTCGATCGACCGCGCCGGAGACGGCGCCACCGACTTTCGCGACGACGAGGACACATACTTCCTGACGATGGTCGCCAACCTTGTCGGCCGGACCATCCGTCTCCATCGCACCCTGAGTACAGATCGTCAGCGGTGTGTCCATGAGCAATGGAGACCGGAGAAATCGCCCAACGAGGGGAGGACCTACGACCCTGCCCGGCATGCGGATGCCAAAATCGACGGGATCATCGGGGAAAGCCCCGCACTCAAGCAGGTGCTCGAAACCGTCTCGGTCGTAGCAGGGACCAATTCCACCGTGCTACTGCGGGGTGAAAGCGGCACCGGCAAGGAATTCTTTGCGCAAGCCATCCATAAGCTCTCACGTCGGAGGAAGAAGTCTTTCGTCAAATTGAACTGCGCCGCACTGTCTGAAAGCGTTCTGGAGTCAGAACTGTTTGGGCATGAAAAGGGCGCTTTCACGGGTGCTATCTCCCAGCGCGCCGGTCGTTTTGAATTGGCAAATGAGGGAACGCTGCTACTTGATGAAATCGGCGAGATTTCGCCGGCCTTTCAAGCCAAGCTGTTGCGTGTCTTGCAGGAAGGCGAGTTGGAGCGAGTCGGCGGCACCAAAACGCTACAGGTCGACGTGCGCCTCATATGCGCCACCAACAAGGACCTCGAGACGGCCGTCATAAAAGGGGAGTTCAGGGCCGACCTTTATTACCGCATCAATGTGGTGCCAATTATCCTGCCTCCGCTCAGAGAGCGACCCGGCGATATTCCACGCCTTGCGAACGCCTTCCTCAACCGATTCAACAAGGAGAACGATCGCGCACTCGCCTTCGCGCCGTCGGCGCTTGACCTGATCTCGCAATGCTACTTCCCTGGTAACGTCCGCGAGCTGGAGAACTGCGTCCAAAGGACGGCCACACTTGCGCGTTCAAGGACGATCACGCCATCCGATTTCGCCTGTAAGAAGAGCCAGTGCCTTTCCTGGCTCCTCTGGAAGCGAGCCGACCGCTCGAATGGCGGCAATACCATCGACGATCTCGCACGGGTCAACGCAGTGCCGGTCGGATTGCGGCTGCCGGCCAGTCGCATCGGTGCCTCCGCAGGCAACGCATCTCCCCTTGCGGCCGGCGATCCGAACGATCCCGCTTGTCCCCCGCGTCTGACGGAACGCGACCGGCTGATCGACGCGATGGACAAGGCCGGTTGGGTTCAGGCCAGGGCGGCTCGTATCCTCGGCCTCACGCCGCGGCAAATCGGCTACGCGCTACGCCGACATGGCATCGAGGTGAAGAAATTCTAGACGTCGTGATGACGTCAAACGTAAGCCCGGAGTAGTCTCCCTCACACTCTGCCCGCCCAAGGCTGGTAGCCTTCGCGACCCGATTTGCTTGTCCACTGTCGGAAGCCCGACAAAGGTGTGTCGGAGCAATCCGACGGAATCCGACACGAAAGCCAATTCGTGAACCAAAACCGCTCTTTGAGCTGGCATAGCTCTTGCGGTTTGAACTGCGACATTCACCCAGCAACGGAGCCGTTCGATGTCCGCACCGGCAATTTCGCTTGAGAGCCTCAGCACGACATTCGGTGACCAGTTGCTTGCCACCGTGAAAGCCGGTGGCTGCGCGTCTTCGTCCTGCGGCTCGTCGATAAAGCCGGACGACACGGATCCGGCTATCTGGGAGAAGATCAAGGATCACCCCTGCTTTTCAGAAGAGGCGCATCACTATTTCGCGCGCATGCACGTCGCGGTCGCGCCCGGCTGCAATATCCAGTGCAACTACTGCAATCGCAAATATGACTGCGCCAACGAAAGCCGGCCTGGGGTGGTCTCCGAAAAGCTGACGCCCGACCAGGCGCTACGCAAGGTGGTCGCGGTCGCCAATGAGGTGCCGCAGCTCTCCGTGCTCGGCATCGCCGGACCGGGCGATGCCTGTTACGACTGGAAGAAGACGAAGGCAACGTTCGAACGAGTTGCCAGGGAAATCCCAGACATCAAGTTTTGCATCTCCACGAATGGGCTCGCGCTGCCGGACCATGTCGATGAGCTTGCCAACATGAATGTCGATCACGTGACGATCACCATCAACATGGTCGACCCTGACGTCGGTGCAAAGATCTATCCTTGGATCTTTTACGACCATCGCCGCTACGTCGGCATCGAAGCCGCCCGGATCCTGCACGAGCGGCAGATGTTGGGTCTGGAGATGCTGACCGCGCGCGGCATCCTCACCAAAATCAATTCGGTGATGATCCCCGGCGTGAACGATGAACATCTGATCGAGGTGAATAGATGGGTCAAGGAGCGAGGCGCGTTCCTGCACAACCTCATGCCGCTGATTTCGGACCCGGCGCACGGCACGCACTACGGACTGAGCGGGCAACGCGGCCCAAACGCAATGGAGATGAAGGCTCTTCAGGATCGTGTCGAAGGCGGCGTCCAGTTGATGCGCCACTGCCGGCAGTGCCGGGCAGATGCCGTCGGCCTGCTCGGAGAAGATCGTGGCCAGGAATTCACAGTCGACCGGATTCCCGGCGAGGTCACCTACGATGCCAGCAATCGCAAGGCCTATCGGGAGCTGGTCGCGGAGGAGCGCCGTGATCACGTGGCGGCTAGGAGAGAAGCGATCGGATTGGTCAAGGCAGCGAGCCCCGGCAAGTCCCTTCTCTTCGCGGTGGCGACCAAGGGCGGCGGCCGCGTCAATGAACATTTCGGCCATGCGAAGGAATTCCAGGTTTATCAAGCCTCGCCGAGAGGGATCAGCTTTGTCGGGCATCGCAAGGTGGAGCAGTATTGCCTCGGCGGCTGGGGCGGAGAAGCCGCCCTCGATGGCGTCATCGCAGCGCTTGAAGGCATAGATATCGTGCTGTGCGCCAAGGTCGGAAATTGCCCGCAGGATCAGCTCGCGGACGCTGGAATCCGAGCCACCGACGATTATGCCCATGACTATATCGAGACCGCAATCAGCGCGATTTACGCCGCGTGTGGGACCCCCGCACTCGCGGCGACGGCCTGAGCTGTCTCATTCATTCGGACCAGGAGTTAAAATGGCTTTCAAGATTATCGCATCCCAATGCACCCAATGCGGCGCCTGCGAATTCGAATGTCCCTCCGGCGCGATCAAGTTCAAAGGCGAGAGCTACGTGATCGAGCCGCACAAGTGCACCGAGTGCGAGGGGGTCTTCGATGCGCAGCAATGTGCCTCGGTATGCCCGGTGCCGAAGACCTGCGTTCCTGCGTGACGGACATTGGGCTGCCGACATGGTCGGGGCTGCCTTCGCAGGACGCCTGGAACGCCTTTGTTCACGATCTGCAGCCTCAAGAGAAATCAGGGAACGGACATGTCGCTCGGACGCGAAGAGGAGGTCGAAATCCGCAGGCCTCCACGATTCATGCCGGGAGAGCGGGTACGTGCCACTCGCCACATAAAGAATGACGGCACCTATCCTGGCAGGGAGATCGGCGAAAATCTCGTGCGGAAGGGCGACGAGGGATATGTGCGCGACATTGGCACCTTTCTCCAGCAGTTCTTCATCTATGCGGTCGAATGGATCGACCGTGGCACCGTCGTCGGCATGCGAGCGCGTGAACTGATGAGCCTCGACAAAGCCGAGGCGCCCTGCAGTGCTGAAAGCAATACCAATGAAGGGACGGCCAGATGAAAGTCATGATCCGCAGGACCGATGCTGGCTTGTCGGCGTATGTCCCGAAGAAGGACCTCGAAGAGCCGATCATCAAGCTCGAGAAGGAAGAGTTGTGGGGCGGAACTGTGACGCTCAGGAACGGGTGGCGGCTCCTCCTACCCGATCTTCCACGGGATACGCGTCTGCCGATCACCGTCGAGGCAAAGAAGGTTTCCGAAGAGGACTGATGCTGCCCCTTGATAGGTGCGTCGCGAGGAACGAGCATGAACACGATCCTGACATCGGGCCACCTGGTCATCGTACGGGACAGTTTTGCCGAAAAGCTGCTTGACCTGGCGAAGAAAGCGCTCGCCGCCGATGAGGTGATCCCCTATCTCGGTCCGGGTCTTCTTGAATTCAACTGTGCGGAACCGCCTGTGCCGCATACGCCGGAGGTCGTTGCCGCGGCACTCAATGCGCGGGCGCCAGCCCCTTCCAGGATCCGCACCAATATGTGGTCGGTTGCGCAGTTCATCGAACAGCGCCGGCATCGCCGGACGCTGCAAGCTTGGATGAGCGACATATTCGCAGCGCCGGTGGCGCCTACCCTCCTCCACGCCTGGCTCGCAAGGCTGCCGCTCTCCCTCATCGTCGACAGCTGGTACGACGGCGCGATGCGCACGGCTCTCGTAGAGACCGGCCGAACGGACGTCGTCGAGATCCAGGGCGTAACGCGGGCGAACGAAATCGGTAACATTTGGACGAAAACCTACGATTTGTCCGGGAGGGAACTCGACCCCCGATCGGGGGCGAAGACGGTTCTCTATACACCTCACGGGAGTATTAGGCCGGCGCAAAACTTTCTCGTCGCAGATTCCGACTATGTCGAAGTCCTGACCGAAATCGATATCCAGACACCGATCCCAGACGTGGTGAAGGAACGGCGCATCACCCGCGGATTTTTCTTCGTTGGCTGCCGCTTCAACGATCAGATGCTGCGCACCTACGCCAGGCAGATCATGAAGCGCTCCCGAGGTCCACATTGCGCGGTAATGGACGCGGAAACGCTGACCAGAAACGAAGCGCGTTTCCTTGCGGCAAGCGGAATCACGGTGATCGACATGCCAGTAACTGAAGCCGCGGCTCGGCTTATAGGAACGCGCCCTGCTGCAGGTGGTGGACAGGATTAACAATGGCGGGCCCCTTTGATGATTGGTCCTTCGGCTTGCCTCGAAGGCGCAAAATGCAGTCGGGAATACACCCGTGAGCAGTGATGCTATCGGCAGCGCAACGAAC
Organism: Mesorhizobium sp. M0816; assembly: GCF_040320005.1. Taxonomy (NCBI): domain Bacteria; kingdom Pseudomonadati; phylum Pseudomonadota; class Alphaproteobacteria; order Hyphomicrobiales; family Phyllobacteriaceae; genus Mesorhizobium; species Mesorhizobium sp. M0816. The sequence continues at coordinate 35,419 of NZ_JAMYOT010000011.1, forward strand.
GCTCTCAATTCGTTGACCCATGTGGAAGCGGCGCGCTGGGGCCGGGATTTGAGTACGCTGTTGCGCATCACGCGTATGAATTTGCGGCATCCCTGGCAGGTCGCCTTCGCTATGGGCTCGACGATCATGGCGGCAATCCTCCAGTTGCTCATTCCCCAGCTGCTCGGCCGGGCTGTCGACCAGACCCAGACAGCCATCGGGGGCGGTGTCGCGGGGACCGCGGCAGGACAAGCGCTCTGGATCCCGGCTCTCCTGCTGCTCGCCGTCAGCGCGCTACGCGGCCTTTTCACGATGGCGCAGAACTATTTTGCCGAAGCCGTCGGGCATCATGTCGCGTACGAACTGCGGCTCGCCTACTACGACAAGATCCAGCGTCTCAGCTTTTCCTTTCACGACCGGGTCCATTCAGGCGATCTGATCACCATCGGAATGCTCGATCTCCAAGGCGTGCGGATGTATTTTTCCACCGCGCTCGTTCGCGTGGTCCTGCTCACCATGCTGATCGGGATCGGCGCCTACATGATGATCTCGACCGATCCCATGCTCGGCCTGGTCGCGCTGAGCTTCGTGCCTTTTGTCGCCTGGCGCTCATCGGCCACACAGCTTAGGCTGCGCGCCACCTGGCTCGACCTGCATGAGCGGCTTTCGGTACTGAGCCGCGTGATGGAGGAAAATCTCGCAGGCATCCGCGTGGTCCGCGCTTTTGCGGCTCAAGCCTACGAGATGCTGAAGTTCGACGGCGCTTCCAAGAACGCGCTCGACCTCGCCCACGACCGCGTTGACATCTACGTGCCCAGCACGTCGGCGATGACCTTGTCCTTCTTTTTCGCAATGGGATTGGTGCTCTGGATCGGTGGCAGCAAGCTCGTCGCTGGCGAGATCAGCGTCGGAACGGTGGCGACCTTCCTGACCTTCATGACAATCCTGCAAATGCCAGTCCGCCAGATCGGCCTCATGGTCAATGCCTTTGCCCGCGCTTCTAGCTGCGGTTCGCGGCTTTTCGGTCTCCTCGACCAGGAGATCACAATCAGGGATGCTCTCGAGGCCAGACCGCTCGAGATAAGCGACGGCACTCTGCGCTTCCACAATGTCTCGTTTGCGTACCCCAGCGCCGAAAACCGCGCCATTTTGAAGAACCTCAGCTTTGAGGCCCGTAGAGGCGAGACGATCGCGATCGTCGGTCCGCCGGGTTCGGGCAAATCGACGATGGCTCATCTGGTCCCCCGCTTTTACGACGTGACCGGTGGCGCCATCACGCTGGACGGCCAGGACGTACGCAATGTCACCCTCGCGACGCTTCGCAAGGCGGTCGCCGTCGTACAGCAGGATGCATTCCTATTCACCACTACGATCGAGAACAACATCGCTTATGGCGATCCCTGGGCGAAGAGACAGCGAATCGAACGCGCTGGCGAATTCGCCCAGCTCCACAACTACATCCTCGGGCTCCCAGCAGGCTACGAGACGGTCGTGGGCGAACGCGGCGTCTCTCTCTCTGGCGGCCAGCGCCAGCGTCTCACGATTGCTCGCACCATGATGCTGCGCCCCTCCGTCGTCGTTTTCGACGACTCAACGGCCGCGATCGATGCCGGCACCGAGCAGCGCATCCGCGCGGCGATGCGGCGCTTCGCCAAGGATCGGGTGACGATCATCATCGCGCACCGGCTGAGTGCGCTTGTGCATGCCGATCAGATCCTTTTTGTCGATAACGGCGAAATCGTAGAACGCGGCACGCATCAAGAGCTTTTGGCGAAGCGGGGACGCTACAGGGCCCTTTACGATCTCCAGACGCGCCCGGGTGATGACAATATGACCCAGTATGGGGGCGCCCGCTGATGGCGCAGGGCCGCGCCGGCGAAGTCGAAGCCGAACGTGACGACGGCAGACGCCCTCCGCGCGCGGTTGTCGGCTCGCACCGCATCGAGGAGGAGATGTTCGGCCGGGCTTTCGACAAGAGCATCCTCCGGCGCATCTGGGCTTTCGTCCGTCCCTATCGGGCCAGGGTAGTCATCACCATTGCAGCAATGCTGATCTTCACCGGGACGCAGCTTCTCATCCCGTTGATCATCCGCTACGCGCTCGACCAGGGCATGAACCCGGCAAGGACCGATCGCTCAGCCCAGCTCGCGGCCGTCGGCGCGTTCGTTTTGGCGATTTTGGTCAATTTCGCTGCCGGCTACATGCAGGAAACCGTGGTTGGGAAAGTGGCCGAGAATGTCCTGTTCGACATCCGCCGCGCCATGTTTGGCCATCTGCAGAAGGTTTCGCTCTCCTTCATGGACAAGACCGAGGTCGGACGCCTCATGTCGCGCCTGCAAGGCGACGTCAACTCCATACAGGAATTCCTCGAAACCTCGGTATATTCCGTAGGCGATGTTGCGCTTCTCTTCGGCATCGTTTTCGTAATGCTGTGGCTCGACTTCCGCCTCGGCCTCCTGACGCTCTCGGTTCTGCCGGTCCTGGTGATCGTCCGCATTGTCTGGCTGCCGCGTGCCCGCGACGCCTTCATGGCCGCACACGAGACTAATTCCGTCGTCAACGGCGCGCTGGCCGAAGCCATTCACGGCGTGCGCACCGTCCAGTCAATGGACCGCCAGCAGGTGAATTTCATCCTTTTTGACGACAAGGCCCATGCCAACCTCAGGACCCACCTGATCGCTGCCAAATATGCACTGGTCATGGTGCCTATCGTCGATGGCCTCACCGGCCTCGCCATGGCCGCCGTTATTGTGGTCGGCGGCTCGATGGTCATGAATGGCCGCATAGATGTGGGCGTATTGATTGCCTACCTATTTTACATCCAGCGCTTCTTTGACCCGATCCGCTCACTCACCCTGCAATATTCGGTCATGCAGCGCGCCATGGCCTCAGGCAAGCGCCTGACCGATGTGCTCGACGTCAAGATCGATGTTCAGGACAAACCCAATGCCGAGGTGCTTTCGCCCGAAATGGACGGCTCGGTCGAGTTCAGGGACGTCACCTTCGGCTACAATCCGAACCGTTCGGTGCTGAAAAATGTCTCCTTCCGGGTCAATCCCGGCGAGACGGTCGCACTGGTCGGGCCGAGCGGTTCTGGCAAATCGAGTGCGATGGCCCTGGTCCACCGCTTCTATGATGTTCAGCAGGGCCAAGTGCTGGTCGGCGGATATGATGTGCGCGATCTCACCCAGGAATCGCTCGGCCGCCAGGTCGCCATGGTGCTGCAGGAGCCATTCCTGTTCACCGGGACGGTCTTCGAGAACATTCGATACCACAAGACAGAGGCCATGCGAGACAAGGTGATCGAGGCCGCCAAGGCGGTCGGCGCCCACGACTTCATCATGAGCCTCGCCGACGGGTATGAGACCCAACTTGGCGAACGCGGCGACAACTTATCTCTCGGCCAGCGCCAGCTTATCAGTTTCGCCCGCGCCCTAGTCGCCGACGCCAAGATCCTCGTGCTCGACGAAGCTACCGCCAACATCGACAGCTACACGGAAATGCAGATTCAGAAGGCTCTGATAAAGCTGCTCGAAGGGCGCACTGGCCTAATCATCGCCCACCGTCTTGCCACGATCCGGGGTGCCGACCGCATCATCGTGCTTCAGAATGGCCAAGTTACTGCGACTGGCAACCACGATCAGCTAATAGCCATGAGGGGCCTGTATTCCAAACTCTACAATCTCAACTACGCCTCCTTCGACGATATTCCCGAACACGATACGACCGTACAAGCTGGCTCCCAGACCTGACGTCTTGCCGGCCTTGTGGTACTGGCATTGACTCGGGCGTGCCGGACACTCAGGCCGCCGCAGACGAGGAAGCAGGCAGCATTCATGAAAAGCACTCGCGCAGATCGTGAAGACCGGCTGCGAACGATTTCCTCCAGCATCGTTATCCGACCGCGGTGCACCCCGCGACATCGGGCGAACTCGCTCCAGGTGGTGTCGCTCGGCGTAGCAAAGCCGCTCGCGAGCGCGCCCTCAACAGCGCCGTAGCGAGTGACGGCTTTGCTACCGTCGAGCCGCTGATGAAGCTGGATCTGGGCGCCGCACCGGCGCCGCCCCGGGCGAGAAGAACCTCTGCGGCGGGCTATGTGCCAACGACTAGCGCGAGCGCGACGAGCAGACGCGTGCCGGCATCGTGACGCGCTCGGCCATCATCTTCTTAGGATCGTGCAGGTTCACACGATGGCCCAGACGCCAGCCAACGCACAAACCCCTGGTAATCTGTGCCGCCGGCTCGTGGTCAGTTTGGCCTCCCTCCCGATTGCCCGCCCCACCACGTGCACGCTCGAGCACGTGGATGTGAGGGAGCGCTGTTACAACGATTTAACCTTCAGATCAGACCGCGAATTTCACGGTCAGACAAGTCGAGCCATGATTTCGGATTGAATGGTCGTCGCGGTGTACAGGGAAGCATCTAGCGGCAGATTTCCAAATGCCAGTTGACAAAGCAGGTAGTTGGCACCTGCCTCTTCCAACTGATCTAACAGAGCTTTTCGCACAGATTCTGCTGATCCTACCACGCACAATTCACGCTCTACTGCCTCATCGAAGGTCAGCGGCAGGTTTGGTGGAGTCGGGATGGCATTAAGGTCGTAAAGGAATTGGAAGCTCTTGAGCCATCGTTCGTAAGCAGGTGCCGCGATCGAATACGCGTCTGTTTCAGAACGCCCAATCACCACCATTCGGAGCAATCCAATAAATAGCGCTCGATCGCCCGTGTCAGTGTTGTCCTCTCGATAGGCGCGGAAGGCATCTGTAGTTTTGCGAACAGAAGAGGAAGGCCCTACACACGCGATGTTTGCTCCATTCGCAGCGGCCCAGGCTGCGGACTCGGGTCGATTGGCGGCGACCCATGTCGGCGGATGTGGACGCTGATGAGGTCTTAGCGTCAAAGGAACGTCATTGAGCTCAAAATGGCGGCCTTGATAGCACAGCGTGCCAACCTTAATGGCATTAACAAGTATTTCAACAAGAATTTCGCTGGCTTCCGCATAGCGGCCCGGCACCGCGTCCGCACCAATCCCGAAGTAACCCAATTCGATCGGGAGAGCACCGCGCCCTATGCCCAGTTCGAGCCTGCCACCGCTCAACTGGTCCAGCATACAGATCTCTTCGAACGCACGCAGCGGATGATAAAGCGCAAGCAGCATCACCAAGGGTCCGAGACGCAGGCGCCGGGTGCGCTGGGCGACGCTCGATAAGAACAGATTCGGCGATGGACCTCTCCCATGGGGGGTACAGTGGTGCTCTGCGAGATGATAGGCATAGAACCCTAGCTGATCGCACGCCTCTGCTAATATCAGGCGATCTTCGTACTGCCGGGCAATATCGCGGCCGTCCTCGTCCAGATGATCGAAGATGCCGAAGGCTAGGTTTGAAGGAAAGACGTTTGTCACTCGATATTGTCCCCGATTTTAAAGCAGGCTGTTCTCTTGCTGGGATGACCAAGCAAGCCGAAAGATAGCAGTGTGTGATCTCGGATTAGCGTCAGCGTACCGAACAAGCAGAGCCTGACGCTCCCCTGCCCGTGGTGCTTGGTATGTTTAAGCTTCCAACTATATCGCGAGCGGCAGCAAGAAATGCATCCAATTGCTCTTTTGTGCCGATGCTGACGCGGATGCAATGTTCCAAACCATTGTCCGGAAAGTAGGCAACGAGTATCTTTTGCCTTTCCAAGGCTGCTTGCCACCATGAGCCGTCCTGTCCCGCTGGCACACGGGCTAGCAAGAAATTTGCGTGGGAGGGCGTTACGGAAAATCCAAGTTGCGACAGTGCGGCTGTCACTCGCTGTCGTTCATGTCTGATGTGCTTGTGGTTCTCTGCGTAGGCGCCGCGATGCGCAAGCACGCTGATACCAACCGCATGCCCGATCACGTTCATGTTGAAGACGTTCTGGATGTTGCGCAGCCTGCCAATAATCTCAGGGTGACCGAAACCGAAACCGACGCGAATGCCGGCGGCGGCATAGCTCTTCGAAAATGTTCTCAAGATCAGAAGGTTCGAATAACGGTTGATGAGGCGCAGCCCGTGATCGGGTGCAAAGTCGACGTAGGCCTCATCAAGGACGACCAGGCGATCCGATTGTGCCACGAGGCGTTCGATATTGCTTATCGAGAGGAATGTTCCGGTCGGATTGTTTGGATTGGCCACCAGAATGAACTTTGCGTCTTTTGCCGGGCCGGAAAGCAATTGCTCCATTGGCAGCGAATGAGTTTGACATCCGATTTCGAGAAACTCAGCACCATGCAACATGGCAAGTTTGCGGTTGAACGAAAACCCTGGCGATATCATCGCCACCTTGTCGCCAGGGGCGAGGAAAGCTCTGTAGATGAGTCCGAGCAGTTCAGACGACCCGTTGCCTGCGATGACCTGATCCGTGGATACGCCATAGGTATTGGACGCTGCTTCCCTCAAGCTGATGTTATCGTCGTCCGGATACAGATACTGGCGATTGAGGGCCGCCACTGCACTTTGCATTATGATTGGCGGCAACGGAAACGGGTTCTCATTCGTATTCAGCTTGACAAAACTTCTGTCCGGCGCTGGTCCGTTGGACGGCAGAGCATCTAACTGTCGGGTCCCTTGCGGAAGAGACGAAAGCACAGCTTGCAGTTTTGCATCGGACATATTTTATCTCCGTTTCAGTCGCACAGGGGCATCCGTATGAGCTCGCAACGAGAGCAACATGGCGGACGGATTGACGATGGCAGCGTCGCCTTTCACAAGATGGTCGCAACGCCGGCTGCCACGGGAATTCGGCCAGGCTGTCCTCGGTCGGATCGGCTTGACGGGACGCGGATCTGCATCCCTGCGCGGGCCAAGCCGCTAAGCGGTCTCAGCTAATCCGCCTGAGTCATGCTTTCACAGACGCTTGACCTCGATGCCGTATTTCCTCAGCACGTAGCCAATCTGGCGCGGGGTCAGTCCAAGCAGGCGCGCCGCCTTTGCCTGCACCCAGCCACATCTTTCCATGGCAGCAATGACGCGCTCGGCGTCGGTGGTCCTCGCGCCCAATGAGTGGGGTGCTCCGGCAGGCGGGACTGTGGTGGCGGCCGAACGAGCGGCCGCATCCGGCGGCGTGGCCGGATTCACTGCCTCTGGCACGATTGGCGCTGGTTGCAGCGCGGCCTTGCCCGATCTGCTCTTCCGCAGCGCCTCGGCAAAGCATTGGTCGTGGGAGCACGCAAAGTCGTTTCTCCCGATTGATCGTCCCTCCGCCAGGATCGCTGTCCGGTGCACGCAATTTTCAAGCTCGCGAATGTTGCCGGGAAATTCACATTTCATCAGTACTTCAATCGCACGCGGATCGAAGGTCAGCGTACGGCCGTTCTCATCGTTGAAATTCTTGAGAAACTCAGCTGCGAGGAGCGGAATATCGCTGCGCCTTTGGCGTAATGCCGGCACCAGCAAGGGAACCACGTTGATGCGATAATATAGGTCGGCGCGGAACTCATTCCTTGCAACCGCCTCTTCAAGGTTCCTGTTCGTGGCGGCAATCACGCGAACGTCGACCTTGATGGTCTGGTTGCTGCCGACGCGCTCAAACTCCTGCTCCTGCAGCACGCGCAGTAGCTTTGCCTGGAAGGAGGCCGAGATCTCGCCGATCTCATCCAGAAACAACGTCCCCTTGTCGGCGAGCTCAAAGCGACCCTTGCGGGAATTGAACGCGCTTGTGAAGGCACCCTTCTCATGACCGAACAATTCGGATTCCAGGACTGTCTCTGGCAGCGCTGCACAATTGAGTTTGATGAAGGGCCGCTTGGCGCGCGGCGACAACTCGTGAATTGCCTTGGCGACCAGCTCCTTCCCGGTACCGGATTCGCCTCGCAACAGAACCGTGGTCTTTGCCTTAGCTACAACTGCGATCTTCTCGAGCAGCGCGCTTAGCGCCGGACTATCGCCAATCATTCCCTTGACGTGAACCTTCTTGCGCTGCGGTGCAGGGTGCTTGACATCAGAGAATTGCGTTTGCAGCCCATCTTCCACCTCCGTCGGTCGTTCGCGGTCGCCCGCGGAGAAGCGGTGCAACTTGACTGTCTGTCCCACCATGTTGGCTATCATGGTGAGCAGCCGGACATCATAATCGAGCCGATATGTTGACCTGCTGTCCAAGGCGCGGTCGATAGTCAGCGTGCCTACGGCGTTCCCATCAACACGAATGGGAACGCCGATGAAGGACACGGTGTCGGAGGCCCCAAGCACCTCTATGTCAGCGGCAGTGAAGGCCGAATGCACCGCTATGTTCTCGGCGACAAGCGGCGTGTCCGTCGTCACAATCAGATCGATTGCCTTGCGCGGCAGGCGCATCCGGGAGCGCTCATCGCTGTTCTCGTCGCAGCCGGTGACTACGGTGATGTCCAGTACGCCCTCAGCGTCGAAGAGAGCGATGATGCCGTGCCGCATCTGCACAAACGAGGGCAGGAGATCGACGACCTTGGCCAACGTGACTTCGAGCCGGGCGGGGTCGGTGAGTACTTTCGATATTTCGAAGATGCCGGTAAGCGCGTGCTCGTGCGATGGCACAAAAGGGACCGCGGTGTTCATCTCGGACTTTGGGTAAGCCCTTTTCGCATCCGGAAGCGAAATGCGGCACTCGCTGGCATTTTGTTCTGATTTGGGAATGTTGTGGTGCATATGATCCTCGATCTCGCGCCATGAAATGCATGCCGGCGGCATGTGCGCCCGCGACGTCGCGGGCAAGCGCGAAAATGCTCTGACGTGAACTCGTGCCACCGCCGTGTGGTCGAGTGCAAAGCGGGTCGACCCCTGACGCATCGCTTGGCTCTCCCCCCACGAAGCTTGGCCACGTTCTCGGCTTGCACGGGGGCAACCACACGTTGATTTTCAAAAGACTGGAGCGAGGCGGGATAGTCAATCGAGCTTTCTTTCATTCGTGAAAGGAAACCTCGCGGCCTATGATAGAATTCATCAGTTCTAATTTTTGTCGGCGATGTTGAACGACAGAAATACGGCGCCGGCGATGCGGTGCCCGAGCGGCTGACCGCGCCGAGTTGCCGGGCCGTGCCAGTCACCAGCGCCTGCGAACCAGGGGCGGGAGCGATAATCACTGCCGACGACACTGGTCGGTCGCGGCAACCGCCATTTCCTCGATATTGATGACGCAGATAAGGCGGCGGCGTCGCGTGTGAAGGCGCGAAGCTGGCGGTCGAGCGCGGCTTTCTCGGCGGTGCTCGGAACTTCTGAACCGCATCGTCGCGGTCAGCACCAGCGGCGTCAATCCCTACGTCTCGACGTCGCTTTCAAGCTGTCGCTGCAGCGGGAGCGCGGCAAAGAACACGGCAATTCTGCGCCCTGGTGCCAGCGATGCGGCCCTTCCCAAAGTCGGCAAACCGAGGAGCCCGCCACGATGTGCAGCAAAACCGCAAGCCAGAGAGATCGACCGGCAATCTGCCGGAGAACATCAAGCGCGTGCTGGACGGCGGCCTTGTCATTCCCGTCTTGTGCCACCGCATTCATCCCATCATTGGCGAGCCCAACGTCAGTTCAGGTCATGCGGATCCATTTGGCATGGGTATTGCGGCGGCGTTGGTGCAGCGTTCGACCGGAGCGCCGCGATAGGGAGAAGCCCGGGAGAAGTCACGCCACCTCGATCCGGTCAGGGAGAGAGAAACAGTGTCAGCTGCACAAGTCCGCGGCGCGAGTCCCGCGCCCCGCAAACCCTTCTATGCCAAGCTTTACGCGCAGGTGCTTGCCGCCATCGCCCTAGGCGTCGCAATTGGCTATTTCTATCCGGGGACCGGCGAGAGCCTGAAGCCGCTGGGTGATGCCTTCATCAAGCTGGTCAAGATGATCATCGCGCCTGTCATCTTCCTGACAATTGCGACCGGCATTGCCGGCATGAACGATCTCCACAAGGTCGGCCGGGTCGCCGGCAAGGCAATGGTCTATTTCCTCACCTTCTCGACGCTCGCGCTGATCGTCGGCCTCATCGTCGCCAATGTCGTCCAGCCTGGCGCCGGCCTCAACATCGATCCGGCCTCGCTCGATGTCCAGGCCGTGAATACCTATGCCGCAAAGGCCCACGAGCAGTCGGTCACCGGCTTCCTGATGAACATCATCCCGCCAACGATTGTCGGTGCCTTCGCGGAAGGCGACATCCTGCAGGTGCTGTTCTTCTCGGTTCTGTTCGGCATGGCGCTGGCGATGGCCGGAGAGACGGGCAAGCCTGTCGTTTCCTTCCTTCAGGCGCTCATCGCGCCTGTCTTCAAGCTCGTCGGCATTCTGATGAAAGCCGCGCCGATCGGCGCTTTCGGCGCAATGGCCTTCACCATCGGTAGATATGGCATCGGTTCGGTCGTCAACCTCGCGATGCTGGTCGCGACGTTCTATTTCACCGCCTTCCTCTTCGTGTTCGGGGTTCTCGGCGCGGTCTGCCGCTACAACGGCTTTTCGATCTGTTCTCTTATTCGCTACATCAAGGAAGAGCTGCTGCTTGTCCTCGCAACGTCCTCCTCGGAGGCCGCGCTCCCCTCGCTCATGCAGAAGATGGAGAAGGCGGGCGCCAGGCGTTCGGTTGTGGGTCTCGTCATCCCGGCCGGATATTCGTTCAATCTGGACGGCACGAATATCTACATGACCCTGGCGGCCCTCTTCATCGCGCAGGCGACGAACACGGATCTGTCAATCGGCGATCAGGTGCTGCTGCTGCTCGTTGCGATGCTTTCCTCCAAGGGCGCTGCAGGTGTGACAGGTGCGGGCTTCATCACCCTGGCTGCTACGCTCGCCGTAGTTCCGAGTGTTCCCGTTGCTGGGATGGCACTGATACTCGGCATCGACCGCTTCATGTCCGAATGCAGGGCGCTGACGAATTGCGTCGGCAACGCAGTGGCATCCCTCGTCGTTGCCCGCTGGGAAGGAGAATTGGACCGAGCGCAGATGAAAGCCGCCTTCTGCGGTCATCAGCTTGCCGAGGCATCAAACCGGCTATCGTCCGCCGAGTAAGGTCGACGCACCGCGACCGGTTTCGCCAAGCTGGTCACATGACCTGAACGATCGACTTGCAGGCTCTAAACGGCGCCTCACGGACCATGTATCAGAAGCGCAATATGTGTGAGTGCAAATCATCGCCGCCCTAAGCGAATGAACCTTCCGTTATACCCGGCCGGTCTACATCTGGAGTAGTCCAATACGCTGTCGATCATTCAGTATGCGGGCGTCTCCAACTTTGCCCACCCGAAACCATTGTCGAATCGCGCTAGGTGACAGAGAGCCAGCCTGCGTCAAAAACCAATCAGAATAGGACCCATGACCAAGCGCCCCACAATTGCCGATCTCGCCCGCGAAGCCCGAGTCAGCGTAGCAACGGTCGATCGGGTTCTGAACGCCCGCCATCCGGTGCGCGAGGAGACCGCGCGGCGGGTCCACGACGCCGCCCACGCGATCGGCTATCATGCTGCCGGCCTCATCAAGCAGCGCTTGCGGCGAGACCTACCGTGCTACCGTCTGGGCTTCATCTTGAGAAAACCGGCCCAGCATTTCTACCAAGACTTTGCGCGCGAGGTCGAAGCGTCGGTCAATTTGGCCCAGTCCTTCCACGGCATTCCGCTCATCCAATTCGCCCCGTCACATATGCCGAGCGACCTAATCGCACCGCTCAAGGATTTGGGCGCACGCTGCCATGCGATCGCGATGGTGGCACCGGACCACCCGAAAATTACAGCAGCGGTTGAGGACCTCAAGGCCAAAGGCATTCCGGTTTTCTCGCTGCTTTCCGACTTCGCCGCCGGCGTGCGACAGGGCTATATCGGCCTCAACAACCGCAAGGTGGGGCGCACGGCCGCTTGGATGGTGTCCAAGGTCGCAAAACGGCCCGGCAAGGTGGCGGTGTTTGTCGGCAGCCATCGTTTCCAGGGGCACGAGCTCCGTGACGTCGGCTTTCGCTCCTATTGCCGTGAGAACGCGCCGACGTTCGAGGTGCTCGATCCGCTTGTGAACCTGGAGAAACGGCAGGTCACCTACGAGGCAACGCTTGATCTCATGCAGCGGGAACCCGAGCTCGTCGGCTTCTATGTCGCCGGCGGCGGCATGGAGGGCGCCATCTCCGCGGTCCGGGAAGAGGGTAAAAGTCGCGATCTCGTCGCGATCGTGAATGAAATCACGCCGGAATCTCGGGCGGCACTCGCAGATAACATCATCACGATGGCGGTCGCCACGCCAATGCGCCGGCTTTCCCAGGAGCTGATAACGCTGATGACGCGGGCTATCGAGACCGGCACTGCTGAAACACCAGGACAGACATTTCTGCCGTTCGACATCCATCTGCCGGAAAATATATGAAGCTGATGGATTCTATCGTAAGCGGGGAGTTTCCTTTCATAAATGAGAGAAAGTTGATTGATGATCCGATCCACGCGGGGTAGCCGCACCCCACAGGCCTCAGCCGCGGCCCAGGATGAAAGCGCCGATTGAGTGAACGGATCGGCCGCGCGTTCAGGCGGAAGCGCGAGGTAAATTCCCTACATCCGCAGCGTCGACCTCGACCGGCTTCATTGCCAACATCTCGACGTTGTCGGTGCAGGGCGGTGTCGTCAAGGATGCCTCACGCCAGTAGCCGAGCGAGGCCGGCACAGTCCATTGGGATCGACCTCGTCGACCGCCATCTCCTCGCCTGGCCGCGCGTGAAAAGCCGCGGCAAGGCCGGCAAAGTTGGCATTTGAGTGGGGCTAAACATCTTCTGGGACTTCGCACGCGAAATCGGAGGCGGCAGTCAACTCAGCACCAACCGGGCATGTGTTCTGCTCGTTCCTGGCCCTCGTACTCAGCAAGGAACTGCGCCGCTCTGCCCCGAATGGCAACCGCTCCTCCGCGACCGCCTCCAGGAGCCACCATCGAAAAGGATGGTCGCGTCGTCACCACCACGTCACGGCAAAAGTGGGCAACGTCTTGAAGGCAGCTGGCATCGCTCTGCGACACACCTCGACAAACAACTCGCCTGAGATCAGCCCCAAAAAGGTAGTGGCAACACGCGCCGGCGCGCGCCTAACATGGTGATTAATGACATTATTCTTACAGCCGGTGTTTAAGTGGGGCTAAATCTCTTCTGGGACTTCGCACGCGAAATCGGAGGCGGCAGTCAATTCGGTACCAACAACGGCAAGGTCGGATCCGGCGTGCCCGAGACACTCAATAATTTCAAGCAAAGGCGCCAGGCGAGATGCCTCCTGCAACATCATTTCCCGCATCCACAGGCTTGCCGGATCAGTATTGTGAAGCGCAGGCCATTGGACGGCCTCCGTGAATGCGGGATGAGGAAGTGGCGGCGGAAGTCCGACAATCCGCAGGGGTGTTGTTTTTGCGAAATGCTGCGCCAGCCGTAAGGGCATGGTCCCGATGCGGTTGGTGCCTGATACAACGGGCGGGATCATGCTAAAGCCCTGTACGACGACCTCGATACGTCTCTCGAAACCGTGCTCGAGCAAATACCATTCCTCCATGGTGGGCTGCCGGGTGTGCCTGAATCTGAGCACAACATGCCCCATGGACAAGTATCGCTCGAATGTAAGTGGCTCTGACAGCTGCTTGTTCGTGCCGCAGCCTACGCATACGAGCATATCTTCGAACAGGGCTGCGCGAGGATGTTTCGACATGAACACTTCCGGCATAATCAGAAAATGAACGTCGCCGCGCCGGAGAAGCTCCTCGGGGTCGTCGGAAATAGCCAGACATTCGAAGCGGACGGCGGGAGCTTCCCGCGCAGCACGCTCTACGATCTTCTTAAAAAATACGAGCGTGAGGTAATCGGAAAGCATGATTCGGAAGAGACGATCCGATTGGGCTGGGTTAAAGGCGTCCCAGGAAATAATCGATAGCTGGATGTGCAGCAATGCGTCCCGGACTGCTGGGGCGAGCCCCTCCGCGCGCGGTGTCAAAATGAGCTCGCGGCCGTTCATCGCAAATAGCTCATCGCTGAAATAGGCGCGTAACCGAGCGACGGCGGCGCTCATGGCCGGCTGGCTCAGGTTAATACTCCGGGCCGCCGCGGTGACTTTACGTTCCCTGATCAGAGCGTCCAGCACAACGAGGAGATTTAGATCCAGCCCCTTAAAACGCATGTCCTGATCTATCCAGCGTGTGGATGGGTATCATCTAAACAATCAATTTTACGAATTTACGAACCATGCATTAGAGGAACGTAAATGACCGACGTCAAGCTCAAATCGACGGCGCCGCGACACGGGCGGGAACATCGAGAGAGCTCATTTGCGAGCCCGACCGGCTGGCTCACCTTCGCTAACGACAACGGTTGAGTGCAGTCAAACAACGCCGCCGCTTTGGCCGGGTAATGCGGCCCGCAAGAAACTAATAAGAAAGAGAGATCCTGAATGCGCTCGCAGGTGCAGTGGAAGTTGTGCTGGGAAAATGAGTTGCAGCTCTCCGACCATGTCGAGCTCGCCAAGTTCTTTCGAAATACCTATGGGCCGACTGGGGCGTGCAACGCAGAACCGTTCGAAGGTAGTCGAAGCTGGGCCGGAGCCAGGCCTGAACTCCGCGTAATCGCCTATGATTCGAGCGGTGTAGCGGCCCATATGGGCATACTGCGCCGTTTCGTCAAGGTTGACGCGGTCGATCTATTGGTGGCTGAGCTGGGCCTGTACGGGGTACGTCCGGATCTTGAGGGCCTCGGAATCGCCCATTCGATCCATGTCATGCTTCCAACACTGCAGGAGCTTGGCGTTCCATTCGCTTTCGGAACCGTCCGGGACGCGCTGCGGAATCATGTTGAGAGGTTCGGGCGGCGATACAGCCCTTTGGCTGTTTTGTCGGGAATTCGCGTGCGCTCCACCCGACCAGAGGCGCGCCTCGACCTGCCGCCCACACGCATCGATGACGCACTCGTCATTGTTCTGCCAGTTGGACGACCGATCAGCGAATGGCCCACCGGCGCAATGATCGATCGGAACGGACCAGAGCTATGAGCCGTCCCGATTGCTACGAAGTGCGCCGTGAGTGCTCCGACGGCACCAGCCGTCGCAGCGTTTATCTGACGTTCGACGACGGTCCCAATCCACTTTTCACACCGGAGATTCTGGATGTGTTGGCAGAGCAGCGGGTGCCGGCGACTTTCTTCGTCATCGGCGCCTACGCCTTAGAGCACCCGGATCTAATCCAACGAATGTTTGCAGAAGGGCACGAGCTAGGCAACCACACGATGACTCATCCGGATCTGTACAAATGCGGCTTCGGCGAAGTGCAACGTGAGATCTATGAAGCGAACGGCGCCATCATGAGGGCGTGCCCTCAGGCCTCGGTGCGCTACATTCGCGCGCCCTACGGCGCCTGGAGCGAAGAAGTCTTCACAGCGTCACAGATCGCCGGGCTGACGGCCCTCCATTGGTCCGTCGACCCTCGAGATTGGTCTCGCCCTGGGGTCGACGCGATTATCGATACCGTGCTCGCCTCTGTCCGGCCGGGCGCAATCGTACTCTTACACGACGGATGCCCTCCCGGCGAGTTGAGCCAGGGCGCTCACGCCGGTCTGCGCGACCAGACGGTCACGGCGCTGTCCCGGCTGATTCCAGCACTTCATGAGCGCGGATTTGTAATCCGCTCACTTCCTCAACATCACTGAACAAACGAGATCCCATGACTCTTCTTGGTACAACCAGCACTGTGGCCATTTCGCTATATGCACTGCTCTCGACTGCTTATAAGAGCATGCAGGGGATTTATGCTCTGCCGACAAACGACTCATCGGCGTTGGAGGATCTCGTCGGCTCCGATCAACTGCCCAGCGTGGATGTCATCGTCCCCTGCTTCAACGAGGATCCGCGCACGCTTTCAGAGTGCCTGGCTTCCATTGCAGACCAAGAATACGCCGGAAGACTTCGGGTCTATGTGGTTGATGACGGTTCTGGAAATCGCGAAGCCGTAGGAACTGTCCACGAAACCTACGCGCGCGACCCTAGGTTCGACATCATTTTGCTTCCCGAGAATGTTGGAAAGCGCAAGGCACAGATCGCCGCGATACGCCGCTCATCCGGGGATTTGGTGCTTAACGTTGATTCAGACACGATACTCGCGTCCGACGTCATTACCAAGCTTGTACCGAAGATGCGAGATCCAGCGGTCGGCGCAGTCATGGGTCAGTTGACGGCCAGTAACCGGAGCGAGAGCTGGCTGACCAGGCTGATAGACATGGAGTACTGGCTGGCTTGCAACGAGGAGCGCGCGGCACAGGCTCGCTTCGGTGCCGTTATGTGCTGTTGCGGCCCATGTGCCATGTACCGCCGGTCTGCGCTCCTTTTGTTACTGGACCAGTACGAGTCGCAATTTTTTCGGGGCAAGCCAAGCGACTTCGGTGAGGATCGCCATCTCACTATCCTCATGCTGAAAGCAGGCTTTCGAACCGAGTACGTTCCGAGCGCCATCGCGGCCACAGTCGTTCCGAACAGACTCGGACCGTATCTGCGCCAACAACTCCGTTGGGCACGAAGCACATTCCGGGACACGCTGCTTGGGCTGCGCTTGCTGCCCGGCCTCAATAGCTATCTCACGTTGGACGTGGTCGGACAGAATCTCGGGGCGCTACTCCTCGCCCTATCGGTACTAACGGGCCTCGCACATTTCGCACTGACAGGCACTGTGCCTTGGTGGACAGGACTGATGATTGTGTCCATGACCATGGTCCGATGCAGCGTGGTAGCAGTTCGTGCTCGACAGTTTCGATTTCTGGGCTTTTCCCTGCACACGTTCATCAACATCTTTCTCTTACTTCCCTTGAAGGCCTACGCGCTGTGTACATTGAGCAATAGCGATTGGCTGTCGCGAAGCTCTGCTGTCGCTACATCGAACACTGGGGGAAAACAGGCCCCCACCCAAACTCCGATCACTGGATCAAGCAGGGCAGAATTCTCACCGCATGCAGCTCCGCTTCGCAGGCTCAATCTTGGGCGGGATTCTTCGGGATTAGCGCTTTCGGGCAACATTTGCGGCGACGAGTGATCGCTAATTACCTAGGTGGACGAGAGGTGGACGAGTTTGACCCAGAACATGAATCATCAGTTGCTCGATCGGGAATTGGCCGCAGACGATCCGTGGCGCCTCGACGGCAATCCGTTCGAGCGGGAGCGCCACACGCAAATGCTCCAGCTGGCGCTTGCCCAAGGCTCCATTACAAATGCCCTCGAAGTCGGGTGCGCTGCCGGCGCATTCACGGAAAAACTAGCCCCCTACTGCCAAGGGCTCACCGTCATCGATGTCGTGGCGCAAGCGATTGCTCGAGCACGTCAACGGATAAAGGAGCCGTCGCGCATCAACTGGATAGTCTCCGATGTTCAACAGTTTTCGACCGACGAGTTGTTTGACCTGATCGTTGTGGCGGAGGTCCTATACTACCTCGAAGACATAGCCGAGATGCGCGCGGCCGTCAAAAACCTGGTGCGGGTGCTTGCGCCAGGCGGGCATCTGATCTTCGGATCGGCAAGGGATGCTAATTGCCGTCGCTGGGGTCACGCCGCTGGTGCTGAGCCGGTCATCGCCATGCTGAACGAAACGTTGATCGAGGTAGAGCGTCTTGAGTGTCGGGGCGAGTCGGTCAACGAAGACTGCTTGCTCGTCCGTTTCCGGAACCCGCTTTCCGCTTCCTGATGAATCGAATCTATCGCCCTTAACGTGGAGACACTATGCGCATCTGTGGTACCAAGCTGACCCATGATGGGGCGATCGCCCTTGTCGAGGATGGACGGCTCGTCTTCTGCGTAGAGCAGGAAAAGCGGCACAACAATCCGCGTTACCAAACCATCGATAATCTCGACGCAATTGTCGCCGCTTTGGCGGAACAGGGGCTAAATCCTTGTGATGTCGATCAGTTCGTTATCGACGGCTGGGATGGCGAAGACGAGTCACAGTTTCAGGTCCGGCAGGCAACAGCAACCGCCAGTCGTGGCGACGCTCTCGGTAAAATGAACTCATGTCCACGGTAACGATCGATCTTACTGACGTAAGCAAAACTTATGACAAGCTCGTTGTCGACAGACTGTCGTTCCGCGTTACGGCGGGGGAATGCTTCGGGCTCTTGGGACCGAACGGTGCGGGCAAAAGCACGATTGCGCGTATGGTCCTCGGCATGACATCGCCTGATGCGGGGAAGATTACTGTGCTCGGCGCTCCAGTGCCGGCGCGCGCGCGTTTGGCACGTATGCGCATCGGCGTGGTCCCGCAGTTCGACAATCTTGATACCGCGTTCACTGTACGCGAGAACCTGTTGGTGTTCGGGCGCTACTTCCGGATGAGCAGACGCCAGATCGAAGCGGTCATACCGTCGCTGCTTGAGTTCGCCCGCCTCGAGAACAAAGCGGATGCGCGCGTCGCCGAACTGTCCGGCGGCATGAAGCGGCGCCTGACGCTCGCGCGTGCGCTGATCAATGACCCGCACTTGCTGGTGATGGACGAGCCGACCACCGGCCTCGATCCGCAGGCCCGCCACCTGATCTGGGAACGGCTGCGATCGCTGCTGGCGCGGGGCAAGACTATTCTTTTGACTACCCATTTCATGGAAGAGGCCGAGCGGCTGTGCGATCGGCTGTGCGTTATGGAGGAGGGGCGCAAGATCGCCGAAGGCCGCCCGTCCGCACTCATTGACGAGCAGATCGGCTGTGACGTGGTCGAGGTCTACGGCGGCAATCCGCATGAACTGGGTGCGCTGATCCGGCCGTACGCACAGCGCATCGAGGTGAGCGGTGAGACGCTTTTTTGCTATGCACCCGATCCGGAGCAGGTGCTGGGGCAGCTACGCGGGCGCGCGGGTCTGCGCCTTCTGCAGCGTCCCCCCAATCTCGAGGATGTGTTCTTGCGGCTAACCGGGCGCGAGATGGAGGACTGAACAATGGGCGAACGTTATGCGGCGGGCATGCCCGCCAATGCGTGGAATTGGGTCGCGGTTTGGCGCCGCAACTATCTTGGATGGAAGAAAATCGGGCTTGCATCGGTTCTCGGCAACCTCGCCGATCCGATGATCTATCTGTTCGGTCTCGGCTTTGGCATCGGAACAATGATAGGTCCTGTTGAGGGCACTTCGTACATTGCGTTTCTCGCGGCTGGCATGGTTGCCACAAGCGCGATGGCATCGGCGACCGCTGAAACGGTTTACGGGAGTTTCGGACGCATGGACAACCAGCGCACCTGGGAAGGAATGCTATGCACTCAGCTGACGCTCGGCGATATCGTACTCGGCGAATTGGCGTGGGCAGCCACCAAGGCCCTGATGGCGGGCACAGCAATCACCATTGTTGCCACCACGCTCGGCTACACATCGTGGCCATCCATCCTCTGCTTGCTGCCAGTCATCGCTCTCAGTGGCCTCGCCTTCGCGAGTCTAGCGATGGTCGTCACGGCGCTTGCGCCCAGTTATGAATATTTCATATTTTATAATACGCTTGTTATAACACCCATGCTGTTCCTTTGCGGCGCGATGTTTCCGGTCAACCAATTGCCCGGCGCTTTTCAGGACGTCGCCTCCTTGTTGCCGCTCGCACATGCAATTGACCTCATTCGTCCGGCGATGCTTGGCCGTCCGGCCGGCAGCATGGGCCTGCATATCGGCGCGCTTTGCATATACACGGTTTTGCCGTTCTTCCTATCGGTTGCTCTATTTCGTCGTCGGCTGATGCGTTGACGCTACTCACCATTCGTAAAATTGTTTCTTTGGGCGATACCCATCCACGCGTCGGATAGGTCAATACATGCGTTTTAAGGGACTCGATCTAAATCTCCTGGTTGTGCTGGATGCTTTGATCAGGGAGCGTAAAGTCACCGCCGCGGCCCGCAGTATTAACCTGAGTCAGCCGGCCATGAGCGCCGCCGTCGGTCGGTTACGCGCCTATTTCAGCGATGAGCTATTTACGATGAACGGCCGCGAACTCATTTTGACACCGCGCGCGGAGGGGCTCGCCACAGCAGTCCGGGAGGCATTGCTGCACATCCAGCTGTCGATTATTTCCTGGGACGCCTTTAACCCGGCCCGATCGGATCGTCGCTTCCGCATCATCCTTTCCGATTACCTCACGCTCGTATTTTTTAAGAAGATCGTAAAGCGTGCTGCGCGGGAAGCTCCCGCCGTCCGCTTCGAATGTCTGCTTATTTCCGACGACCCCGAGGAGCTTCTCCGGCGCGGCGACGTTGATTTTCTGATTATGCCGGAAGTGTTCATGTCGAAACATCCTCGCGCAGCCCTGTTCGAAGATATACTCGTATGCGTAGGCTGCGGCACGAACAAGCAGCTGTCAGAGCCACTTACATTCGACCGATACTTGTCGATGGGGCAGGTTGTGCTTAAATTCGGGGACACCCGGCAGCCCTCCATCGAGGAATGGTATTTGCTCGAGAACGGTTTCGAGAGACGTATCGAGGTCGTCGTACAGGGCTTTAGCATGATCCCGCCCCTTCTATCAGGCACCAACCGCATCGGGACAATGCCCTTACGGCTGGCGCAGCATTTCGCAAAATTAACACCCCTGCGGATTGTCGAACTTCCGCCGCCACTTCCTGCCGCATTCACGGAGGCCGTCCAATGGCCTGCGCTTCACAATAATGATCCGGCAAGCCTATGGATGCGGGAAATGATGTTGCAGGAGGCATCTCGTATGATTACCCCGCCTAAGAGCACCGGACGTCTCAGTTGTCGGCCGACGACCCCTCGGTTATGAGAGGAGGCATGGATGGCGATTGGGATTGGGCGATTCCTGCATTGTCGAGAACGATGCAGGGAGAGCAGATCCTTCAGCCTGAAGAGGTGGCAGCGATGCTGCCGCTGCATGAGCTTGGCTGGGGAACCGACGGGCGAACGAATTCGGGTGCGCTCGCAACACGGTGCCTCGGTATCTAAGCGAGGGCGGGACTGTTCCGTTTCGCAAGCCTGTGCGGCCGACCGCGTTTGACGGACTGGACGATTGGCTGCGGGAGCGCTTCTTCCCCCATGGCTCGGGCTGGATGACGATCTCGACCCGCTCCAGATGCGCCGGGAACGCCTTGCGCGGTCGCGCAGCACGTCGCGGCTCGCCTGTCGGTCTTGCGGCCTCGAGCTCGGACTCAATCGCGCCGAGCCCGGTCTGGATTTCGAAGGCGAAGGCCTGCTGGGCACGTTCGAGCTTCTCGGAGCTGCGACCGAAGCGGCGCGCTCCAGCTGCTTGACGATCCCATGAAGGTCGGCGATCCTCTCCTGGGCACGCTCGTTGAGTGTCGCCATCCGGACGATCTCGGCCTTGAGTGTTTCGCTCCGGAGTTGTTGCAGTTCGGCCTTCTCCGCCGCCATGGCGACGAACATCGCCTTGAGCGGATCGATTTCGTGGGGACGGGCCGAAGCGCTTCTCGTCATGACGCCGACAGGAGCTTGTTTTACACGGCCTGAAGCCCGCCTTTTGCGCCTGAGTCACTTCGCCACCGCCTTCCGGCCGGACGCCGTCGCCGTTCGGCTCGAACGCGCGTCCAGTCCATGCCTTCGACGAGCGCCATCAGTTTCGGCGCGGCAAGCCGATCACGCCGTTCTCCGCCAGCGGAACTTGTCCTCGTCCAGCGCTCACGGTGCGGGTATGCCGGCGTCGAGCAAACAGAGAGAAGTTTGGGGCCCAACCAGGACGGCCCCGTTACGAAGTTCGTCCTAGTCTAGTCCCGGTTTGAGTGTCGAATCTTCATCGATTGCATCGGCGACCAGCGTCCCCGCCGCCTGCGAGCCCGCAACTGCTCAGCAGAAGGAAGTGAACGTGAGTGCATCCATTTCGTAAATGCGTGTCTATCCAAGCAATCGATTTCTCTAATTATCCGATGAGGAATATGAAACGCGTCAGGCAGGGTGCATCATTAGGAGTATTTTCGATGGCAAACATTATCGAGGGTGGCCCGGGTTCCGAAACACTCCTCGGCACCAAGCTTGAAGATTGGATGGAGGGTTTCGGGGGCAATGACTGGATTGACGGTCGTGGCGGCAACGACGAGATCTCGGCTGGCGCGGGCAGTGACCGAGCCCTCGGCGGCGAGGGTAACGACCGCATCTTCGGCGGAGATGGCTGGGACGATCTCTCCGGCGACAACGGCCGCTTCAACGCGCGCATCTCCGGTGAGGACAATGACAGGCTCAGCGGCGGTCCCGGCCAGGATGTCGTCTACGTGGGTGACGGCCAGGACACGTTGACCGGGGGCACCGACAGTGACACGTTCGTGTTCCAGTTCCACAATCCGGTGCCTGGGGTCGTCCCGAGTGTCGGGTCGAAGCCGGACATTTCCACTATCACCGATTTCAACCCGGCGGAGGACAAGTTCGCCTTCGATGCGGTGGGCCTCTACAACGACGGTTTTGGCGCGAACTTCGTCAACAACGCCAGCATACAGTCCGGCTACCCGGTGAGCAGCTTCTACAGTGGTGCGGCCTCGGGTGCGAACGGCGAACACGTCGTGGTGATCACTGGCGAATCTTTCAACTCTGCTTCTGAAGCCGCGAGTGCGATCTCCGGCGAGCACGCCGGCGACATCATTGTCTACCAAAGCAGCTACACCGACAGAGTCGCAACTCTGGCCTATGTCACCGCCGACAACAGCGCGCATGAGTTCGTCCACCTGGGCGGTGTGGTCACCGTGGCCGACCTAGGCCTGACCGCGTCGGACTTCACCTTCGTTTGATCCGGAAAACCCATACGGAACAGCGCCCCGCCCCCCTGGGCGGGCGCTTTCCGTTTCCGCTACTTGCGATGGGCCGGGGCGCCCGGGAGCAGTCGCAGCGTGTACAGCTTGACGAAGCCCTGCACGTCGCGCTGGTCGTACACCGAAATCTCCCTGAACGCGTGGAGGCGGAAGCCTGTTCGGGCCCTTGCGGCCGGCCACGATGACGTTGCCCTTCCAAACCTTCAGCCGGACGGTGTTGTTGTTGACCCGCTCCATTAGATGCCAAATCAAACATATTCGGCGGGAGCACTGATCCTGAATCAGCGAGTCGGTTGCCGCTCGGGGAGCAATATAGGGAGCTGGGTCGCCAGATCCTCACGGAGACCTACGTGAGTAACCATTCCTTGAAGGATTCAGCTTTGAGACCTTTCCCTCTGACTTCCGCTATTTGGGGAATTCTGTTGATCAGCGGCGTGGTCAACGTGCTTGCGCTGATCTCGCCGCTGTTCATGCTTCAGGTCTACGACCGCGTTCTGGCAAGTGGCAGCGTATCGACGCTAGTGGGGCTCGTCGTGCTTGCTGCAGGGCTTTATGCGTTCCAATGCCTGCTCGACGTTTTGCGCGCCCGCGTGCTGCTGCGGATTGGCGAGCGTTTCGATGAACAGTTTTCCGGACGCGTTCACGATGCGATCGTTCGCCTTCCGCTTTTAACGCGCATGCCGGGCGACGGCTTGCAGCCGCTTCGCGATCTCGACAATATTCGCGGATTCTTAGGTGGAAACGGTCCGACAGCGTTCTTCGATCTGCCATGGATGCTGCTTTATCTTGCCATTTGCTTCCTCTTTCATTTCTGGATCGGCATGACGGCACTTATCGGGGCGATCGGTCTCACATCTCTGACACTTCTTACCAACACTCTCTCGCAACGGCCGATACGCGAGACCATTGCCCACGACATGGTACGCAATGGCCTACTGCAAGCAGCGCGTTGCAATGCCGAGGTCGTGCAAGCTCTCGGTCTCGGAAAGCGGATCGCTGCCCGATGGCACAAGGCCAATGCCGAGTATCTGGCCGCCAACCGGAAAGCTGGGGACGTGGCAGGTGGGCTGGGTGGCATTGCAAAGTCGTTGCGCGTGCTGCTGCAATCGGCCATTCTTGCCGTCGGCGCGTACCTTGTCATCAGGCAGGAGGCTACGGCCGGGGTCATGATTGCCAGTTCGATCATGATGGGGCGTGCGCTGGCTCCGGTCGATCTGGCCATTTCAAGCTGGAAACCCTTCCTCATGGCGCGCCAGGGTTGGGCGCGGCTGGAGGACCTCCTGGGAACGGTTCCTGAAACCGCTTCTGTTATGCCAATGCCTGCACCTGAACGCGAACTCCGCCTCGAAGGCGTGACAATCGTTCCGCCCGGCGAAAGGAAGCCGACCGTGACCGGCCTTGCGTTTGCCGTTCAGGCGGGAAGCGCACTCGGGATCATCGGTGCATCGGGTTCGGGCAAGTCGACACTCTCGCGCGCCATCGTCGGCGCATGGACGCCGGTCGCCGGAAAGGTTCGCATCGACAGCGCAAGCCTCGATCAATGGGACCGGGAAGCGCTAGGCCGTCATATCGGCTATTTGCCGCAAGGTGTTGAACTGTTCGACGGCACCATTGCCGAAAACATCGCTCGTTTTGAAGATAATCCTGACCCTGAGGCTATTGTCACCGCGGCGAAAGCAGCGGGCACGCACGAACTGATCCTCCGATTTGAGCACGGCTACGAAACTCCGATTGGTGAGGCCGGATCGGCACTTTCCGCCGGGCAGCGCCAGCGTATCGGTCTTGCCCGTGCTCTTTATCGAGACCCTTTCCTTGTTGTGCTGGATGAACCCAATGCCAATCTCGATGCGGAAGGCGAGGCTGCGGTCGTCAAGGCGATCGCCTCCGTGCGCGGGCGCAAGGGCATTGCGGTTGTCGTCGCCCATCGGCCGAGCGCCATCCGCGCCGTGGATTTTGTGTTGGTCATGGAAGGTGGACGGCAGCGAGCATTCGGTGCGCGTGATGAAGCGCTTTCCAAAGTCTTGAAGAGGGCAGCGATGGCACCAGGCGCTGGCGTCAAGGCCATCGAGTCTACACAGGATAACGTGGGAGAGCGCGCTGACATGGAGGATCCCGGTGGCCGGCATTCATCAGAATAATGACGTTTCCAGCTCCATTCGCCGGCACCTGGTGGCGGGCCTTCTGGCGAGCGTGATCTTTGTTGGAGGAGCCGGAGCCTGGGCGGCCTTCACGAATCTCTCCGGTGCGGTTGTCGCGTCCGGACACTTTGTCGTCGATTCCTATGTGAAGAAGGTGCAGCACCCGACCGGCGGGGTGGTGGGAGAAATCCTGGTGAGCGAAGGTGATAAAGTAAAAGCCGGCGACATCCTCATGCGGCTCGACGCCACCCAGACGCGCGCCACTCTCGCTGTAGTCACCAAGCGGCTCGATGAGCTGGCCGCCAACCTGGCACGACTCGAAGCTGAGCGTGACGATCTGGCGGAGATCGCCTTCCCGGACTGGCTGCTCGCCCGCAGAGATGTTCCGGACGTAGCTTCGGCAGTACATGGCGAGACGCGGCTGTTCGAATTCCGCAGACAATCCCGCGACGGAAGGCAGGCGCAGCTAGCGGAACGCATCACTCAATATGAGCACGAGATCGAGGGGCTCAAGGCGCAGGAAATCGCTTGTGAGAAAAGCACCGAGATTCTCCAAAAGGAAATTGCTGCCCTGAGTGGGCTGCGCGACCAAGGCATTGTCTCGGACCAACGCTTGAACAGCCTGAAGACGCAGGTTGCCACTTTCGGCGGCGAACGCGGTGAGAAGATTGCACATCAGGCACAGACGGCAGCCCGCATAGCCGAAACGCGCCTGCAGATCCTGCAGATCGATCCGGATTTCAAGACGGAAGTCGGCCAGGAGCTCAGAGAGGTTCAGGCGCAGGTTGGGGAGTATGTTGAGCGCAAGGTGGCGGCTGAACAGGAACTGCGACGGATCGATATTGTCGCGCCGCAGTCAGGCGCCATTCAACAACTCGCAGTTCATACGGTCGGAGGAGTGATCACGCCCGCCGATCCGATTATGCTAATCGTGCCGGAAGGCGACGATCTTGCGCTTGAAGCACGAATCACCCCGAAGGACATCGACCAAATCCAGCTTGGTCACAAGGCCGTGCTGCGGATGTCAGCCTTCAATCTGAGGACCACGCCGGTATTGAACGGATATGTCAGCCGGATCGCAGCCGATCTGGCGACGGACGAAAAAAACGGCGTCTCGTATTACCTGGTGCGTCTGTCGGTTCCGCATGCGGAACTGACGAAGCTCAAGGACCTGACGCTCGTGCCCGGCATGCCGGCCGAAGCGATGATCCAGACGGGCGAGCGTACGGCGCTTTCTTATTTTGTGAAGCCGCTGTCGGACCAAATCAGTCGCGCATTCCATGAGGAATGAAAGTGATCCACAGAAATATTTTGTTGGTATTCTTGTTGGTTGTTACGCATGCATGAAAGTCATAACCGTCTGAAAACACAACCATGCGTTCCTCAGTTGGATTGCGCCTCTGACTCAGATACGTGGTTCCGCGGTCATTTTGCCCTTGCAAGTCGCCGCCCATTCAGTTCTTGGCCTCGAGCGCATTAAGATACCCATCATCGTACACAAAGGCTGGAAAAGAGTCCGGTGTCTTGAGCGATCCTAGGTCTGGAGACCTAGGGTGAGCCTGCAAGCACAGGGCCAGGACATGATTGAGCGTCTGCAATATTCGGACAGGTGCATAGAAAGACAGGCAGGCGCCAAAGACGCGCTTTCAACGCACTAAACCGATGCTGCGCACCCCGAGCGTCTTGCCGCCCTCGCTCCCGCCGGTAGGAATCAATCGCGAGCAGGCTGCGACGTTCATCGGCGTAAGCTCAACGACCTTTGATGAAATGGTCCAGGACGGCCGGATGCCGCAGCCACGAATGCCGAGCAAGGGGCGCATTGTTTGGGACGTCGAGGAACTTGTATTGGCGTTTCGAAAGCTCCCTCACCGCCAAATCGGAGGAGCACCAAAGCTTGACGAAGATTCGCCGCCACTAGACAATCCTTGGGATCGAAAACCACGAACATGACGGATGAGCCCGTGAAGGTCGCTCTTAAGGGCGTAGTGAAGGACACTGATCGCCACGGCAATGATCGGTACTATTTTCGCGCACCGGGTCGGAAGAAGGTCCGGCTCCGTGAACCGACCGGCAGCGACGAGTTCCTCGAGGAACTGCGGTGCGCGCGCGCCGAGGTCACTTATGTTCGGCCCGGCACTCTTCCCGAGATTTGCCGGCGCCTCCCCAAGCCTTCCGAGCCAGCGAAGAAAGGCACGTTGCTGTGGCTTTGCCAGGAGTATTACCGTCGGGGCGGCACGGAAATCACCCAAGACACTATGGCGCGCCGACGAGCAATTCTGGAGCGCGTATGCGAATTACCTCATCCCCTCGAAGGTGACCCGGATCCTCAGTATCCCACCAAGGGATCTCTGCCATTCGCCGGTATGAAACGGTCTCATGTTAAGGAGATCAGGGACACCAGGCTCGACGCCCTTGGCGCGGCAAACAATATCGTAAAAGCCATCAGCGCGATGTTTGAGTGGGCAAAGGACACAGAGATTCCGGGCGTCGACTCCAATCCCGCCCGCGGCATCAGACGGCTAAAGAGCGGCGACGGCTGGCACCCATGGGACGTGTCGGAGATCGTTCAATATGAGAAGCGGCATCCGCTGGGTACCGCAGCCAGACGTGCGCTCTCGATCTTCATGTTTACTGGCCTGCGGTTGTCCGACGTCGCGATCTTCGGTCGACAGCACATCACGCTCGTCTACAACGAGGAGACCGAGCAGTGGGAGAAGTGGATCAGAATTAAGCCTGGGAAGACCAGTCGTAACAAGGATGCGGTGTTGGTGGAGCTCCCGCTTCTGCCCGAACTAGAGGCGGAACTTGAGCACACGCCCTCCGACCAGATGACCTTCCTGGTCAATGAGTATGGTCGCCCGTTCTCGGAGAACGGTCTGGGCAACAAGATGCGCCAGTGGTGTGATCAAGCTGAGCTGCCGCACTGCAGTGCTCATGGAATTCGCAAGGCCGGCGCGACGATCGCCGCTGAGAACGGCGCGACGCACGAGCAGCTGAAGGCGATATATGGGTGGACTACGTACCAGCAGCCCGACCACTACATCAAGAAAGCGCGTCGCCGGAAGGTAGCGAGAGCGGCGAAATACCTGCTGGTTATCGATCGAAAAGAGAACAAAATTGTCCCACTTTCTGAGGGGGTTGAAAGAGGTGGGACAAAAATGGCCAAAAAATCCAATTAAATCAACGGCCACAAAAGCCAATGGTGGGCCCGGAGGGACTCGAACCCCCAACCAAGCGGTTATGAGCCGCCGGCTCTAACCATTGAGCTACAGGCCCCACGGCGCTGGATTAGTGTTTTTCCCTGAACCGCACAAGGCTTTCCGAGGCCTTTCCGAGCAGGCGTTCCAAGGGGGCTGGCAGAGATCGCCCAAATCAGCCCATATTGATAACCTATTGCACGTCGCCCATTGGACGCCGGCCAACACTCGGCTGTCTTGGGATCCCAGATCGAGGAGATTTCATGACCAGACGTATTTTGCCCCTGGCGATTGCCGCCGCAATCGCATTTCCGGCGATCGCGGCCGCCGCCGATTCGCCACCGCCGCCGCGTATCGTCGTCACCGGTGAAGGCGAGGCGGCGATAGCACCCGATCTGGCTCTGCTGACGCTCAGCGTCATGCGCGAAGCCAAGACGGCACGTGCAGCGCTCGATGCCAATAACGACGCCATGGCCGCAGTGATCGCTGCCATGAAATCGTCCGGCATCAAGGAGCGCGACCTGCAGACCGCGGGCATCCAGATCAATCCGCGCTATAACTACACCAACAAGCCCGACGGCAGCCAGGAGGCCGAGCTTGTCGCCTACCAGGTGACCAACACGCTTTCGGTGCGCATCCGAGACATCGACAAGACCGGCGACATTCTCGATAAGGCGGTGTCGCTCGGCGTCAACCAGGGCGGCGGCATCTCCTTCTCCAACGACGATCCGGCGGCAGCCGTCACCGAGGCGCGCAAGAAGGCCGTCGCCAATGCCATGGCCAAGGCCAAGACGCTGGCCGAAGCGGCCGGCGTCGGCATCGGCCGGGTCCTGGAAATCACCGACCAGAATTTCGCACCACCGCCGATGCCGATCAACGCCAAGGCATTCGATGCCGCCGGTGCGTCGGTCCCGGTGCAAGCCGGCGAAAATTCCTATACCGCACAGGTGACGGTGACTTTCGAATTGAAATGATCATCGCTTGCAGCATGAAAAACCCCGGAGGATCGATCCTCCGGGGTTTTTTGAGCCGCGCTTCCTGGCGGAAAGGGCTCCGCTACTCTACCGGCTGCAAGTCAGCCGGCCGCAGGCCCGAAGACCTTAGCGATAGATGATCGGACAGCCGCGCTCGTTGGCGAATACGATCACGACGCGGTCGCCATACTGGCGGCCGGCGACCTTGACCGTGCGGCGGTTGATGTCGATGATGCGGGCGCGGTGCAGGCCCATGCGTTCGGCCTTGTCGATGGCACGCTCCGGCGAACAGGACCGGCGCCAGCCGCCATGACGGCGGTGTTCGCGATAGTAACCATCATCTTCGTCGCCGGTATAGACGCCGACGCGCGGATCCTGGTTGTTGCCGAAGCCGAGATAGATGCTGTCAGCATGAGCGGGGATGGCAGCAAGCGTGCCAAGGCCGACAAGAGCCGAAAGAGCCGCCGTCTTGATGGTGTTGAACATTGTCTTCTCTCCTTGTTGAGGGTTTCCACACGTTTTCGTCGAACCGATGGGAGGAGAATGCACCCGTCTGTCTGAATTTTTTGCGAACCGGCCGTTCATCTCCAGTTCATGAGGCAGAACCGGAATAGTCTCTCGCTTCTGGAACCGGTGTTATGGACGGCGGTGCTGCATAGGGTGGGCATGGTGGATGGACAACGTCCGTTTTGCCGTCGGTTCCGGATTCTCGATTTCGCGGTAAAATCCTAAGGCTCGTCCGCGAGCATATGGTCGAAATAGTCGTCCGGCTCGGCAAGGTCGGTCTCGCTGGCGCTGACCCGGCCGCGCATCGAGATGCCGGCCTCGTGCACGGTCTCGTCGCTTCCCGACACCAGCCTGTGCCACCAATAGAGATCGCGGCCCTCGGCCACCAGCCGGTAAGCGCAAGTCTTGGGCAGCCAGCTGATGGTGCGCACATTCTGCGGCGTCAGCCCGACGCAATCCGGAACACGCGCCAGCCGGTTGGCATAGTCGGAGCAGCGGCAGCTTCCAGCGTCGAACAGCCGGCAGCCGACGCTGGTCCAGTAGATCTCTCCGGTGTCCTCGTCTTCGAGTTTGGACAGGCAGCATTTGCCGCAGCCGTCGCAGAGTGATTCCCACTCGGCCGGGGTCATCGCCTCGAGCGTCTTGGTCTTCCAGAATGGCTTTTCCATCGTCGGCATGTGGCCCTCGGACGCTTCAAGGTCAAGCACGGCAACCGTGCACCCTCGTCCGAACGATACGCCGGGACAATACGCCGGAACATGCGCCAGGACCATACGAATGACATGAAGTCGCCTTCAAAACGCCGGTCAATCGCCCTGTGCCACAGCTAGAACCTACAAACAGGAACCAAACATGGTTGCTGAATGTTTGGGCAGGGATGGGACGCCACAAGGAGTGTTTATGATGAAACGCCAACCACGGATTCTGGCAGGCACGGCGCTTGGCCTGTTGATGGCGTCCGCGCCGTTAGGCGCGTTCCCGCTGCAAGGCAATGCCGCATTCAGCCCCGTGCAACGTACCGCGGCGCCGCTCATCCCAGTGCAATCGAGTTGCGCCGAGGGCGAGTCGGCGGAGGCCTGCGCGCATAGCCAGCAGGCAGAGCAGCCCAGAAAGAAGAAGCGCGACCAGCAGCAGCAAACGGAATCCGCTCCGGCCGAGCAGGCGGCTCCAGCCGAGTCCGAGCAACCCCGCAAGAAGCGGCGCAATCAGCAGCAGCAAACAGAATCCGCTCCGGCCGAGCAGATCGCTCCAGCCGAGTCCGAGCAACCCCGCAAGAAGCGGCGCAATCAGCAGCAGCAAACAGAATCCGCTCCGGCCGAGCAGATCGCTCCGGCCGAGACCGAGCAACCCCGCAAGAAGCGGCGCAACCAACAGCAGCAAACGGAATCCGCTCCGGCCGAGCAGATCGCTCCGGCCGAGTCCGAGCAACCCCGCAAGAAGCGGCGCAATCGGCAGCAGATCGAAGCGGCCCCATCGGAACAACCGGCCGAGCAGGCAGCGCCGGCAAACGACAACCAGCCCAACGTCAATCCGCGCAAGAAGAAGCAAAAACAGAACCAGCAGATCGAGGCTGCCCCGGCAGAACAGGCTCCGACTGTCGAGCCCGGACAAAAGCCGGGCAAGCGCAAGAAGCCTGCTGAATTGACCGGACCCGCCACGGAGGCGGAAGGCCAGCCGGCGCCGACCAATAAGGAAGCGACCCCACAGGCCCAACCGGCTCCGACCGAGCAGCAGGCCGCTCCCGTCCAGGGCGAACAGCCCCAGGACAAGATCAAGAAACGTGGCAAGAGGCCTGTCGGCGAACAGCCGGTGACAGGAGAGCAACAGCCCTCGACCGGCGAACAGCCTTCGACTGGCCAGGCCGCGCCTGTCCAGGGTGAAAATCCGGTCCAGGGTGAAGCCCAGGCCAATCCGAACGAGGCACCTGTTCTGGACAGCCAGAAGGATGTCTTGCGCAAGCGCAAGGGTGGCAAGGAGCGCGGCCAAAATGCTGGTAAGCAGCAGGGCAACCAGCCCGCCCAGCAGGGCGAGAACCAGGTCGAACCCCCGAAGCCGGCTCCGGTCGATCAGGGGCCGCCACCCACCGACGACCGGGCAGCCCAGCGGGAGATCAAGCCTGAAAAGATCGTTCCGGTGACCGAGGAAAAAGGCAAGCGCGTCGAGCGTGCGCCGGACATCGAGGATGTTCGCCGCCGTCCGCGCCCCCAGGGCGCCAACGTCGTCAGGGAATTCGGCGACCGCGTCATCCTCCAGTTCAACAACCAGACGTTCGTGGAAAGCAGCGATGCACCGCGCATGCACCGCGGCGCCAGGAATGTCTATTATGAGGACCTGTCGGGCGATCGCACCCGGGAAATCGTCGAGCGTGACAATGGTGTCCGGATCGTCACCATCCGCAACCGCTACGGCGACGTCATCCAGCGTTCACGCATCGCGCCCGACGGCCGCGAATATGTGCTGAGCTATGTCGACGAGCGGAACTATGACGATGATGCAGACTGGCGCGACCCGGGCGACGACCTGCCGCCGATGCGCCTTACCATCCCGCAAGAGGAATACATTCTGGATTCCGAAGAGGTCGAGGATCCGGACGACTACTACACCTTCCTCGAACGGCCGCCGGTCGAGAGGGTCCAGCGCCTCTATTCGATCGACGAGGTCAAGCGCTCGGCCCGCGTGCGCGACATCGCCCGCCGCATCGACCTCGACACGCTCAACTTCGAATTCGGTTCGGCCTCGATTTCCGACACCGAGGTCCAGAAGCTGGAGGGTGTTGCCAACGCCATGGACAAGCTGCTGAAGAAAAACCCGGCCGAGAGCTTCCTGATCGAGGGCCATACCGACGCTGTCGGCACACCGGAAGCGAACCTTGCTCTGTCCGACCGCCGCGCCGAGGCGGTCGCCGAAGCCTTGACCAACGCCTTTGGCATCCCGCCGGAGAACCTGACGACGCAGGGCTATGGCGAGGAGTATCTCAAGGTCAACACGTCGGGACCCAACCGCGAGAACCGCCGCGTCGCCATCCGCCGGATTACCCCCCTGGTAGCGCCGGTGGCCAGCGCCCAATAAACCGCAATGTGAACCGCGCGATTTGATCAACCATTGAATCGCGCGGTCATCAATCTTGAAACGCGCGGTTACCCATCCCAGATTCTGGAAAGGGCGTTCCCTGCCCTGTCCCGACTCCAGCGGGACACACGAGCCCCGCCGGTTCCCCTCCCCGGCGGGGTTTCGTTTTTTTGCAACCTTGCAAACCGCCGCAGCCTGCCCGAAATACGGCACTCCGACAACGGAGCCCGAATCGCCGCATGAAGCGCCTCGAACTCGCCATCGAATCGATCATTCTCGCCTCGCGCTGGCTGCTGGTCGCCTTCTATCTCGGACTGGGTGCGGCACTTGCCATCTATGCCGTGTCCTTCGGCAAGAAGCTGTTCGAGTTCGTCTCCGTCGCCTTCACGCTCGATGACACCGACACCATCCTGAAAATACTCGGCCTCATCGATGCCGCGCTGGTCGCCTCACTGGTGGTGATGGTGATCATCTCGGGTTACGAAAACTTCGTCAGCCGCTTCGATGAAAATGACGGCAAGGTGCATTGGCTGGGCACGATCGATGTCGGCTCGCTGAAGGTCAAGGTCGCCTCGACAATCGTAGCGATCTCCTCGATCCACCTCTTGCAGGTGTTCCTGAACTCGGTCTCCTACACGACCGACCAGCTGATGTGGCTGACCATCATTCATCTGGCCTTCGTTCTGTCGGCACTGATGCTTGCCTATATCGACCGGCTGATGGGTCTTGGCAAAGCCAAGAAAGCCGAGGACTGAGCACGCGTCTGTGCCGGTCTTTAAGAGACCGGTCTTTAAGAGATATGCCTGTCAGCTAGATACTTTCCGTCAGTAGATACCTTTGATTTTGGTATCCGTCCGGCCGAACACCTCGTCCGGCACAAAAAAGTCGCCGGCGAGCGGGCCTGTCGCACCCGGCGCATAGGCCAAGAAATCGCTGACGCCCTCAGCGCGCAGCACTTCTTCGTCAATGTAGAAATTGCCGGTCGCTTCACGCGACGGCCTGACCAGGATGGCGTATGCCGCATCGGCCATGATGTCGGGCGAACGGCTCATCGCCGCCACCGTCGCCCCGCCCAGGAGGTTACGCACCGCCGCGGTGTCGATGGTCGAGATCGGCCATAGCGAATTGACCGCAATGCCATCCCTGGCGAACTCGGCGCTCATGCCCAGCGTGCACATCGACATGCCGAACTTCGCCATCGTGTAGGCGACATGGTTCTTGAACCACTTGGCCTTCATGTCGAGCGGCGGCGCCAGATTCAAGATGTGAGGATTTTCCGCCAACCTCAAGTGCGGAATGCACATTTTGGAGACGAGAAAAGTGCCGCGCGCGTTTATCTGGTGCATCAGATCGTAGCGCTTCATATCAGTCTCCAGCGTGCCGGTGAGTTGGATGGCACTGGCGTTGTTGACGCAGATATCGATGCCGCCGAACCTCTCCACGGTCTTGGCGACCGCTTCGGCGACCTGTTCTTCATCCCGAATGTCGCACAGCACCGGCAGCGCCTTGCCGCCGGCCTGCTCGATCTCGTGCGCCGCTGTGTAGATCGTCCCGGGCAGCTTCGGATGCGGCTCGGCGGTCTTGGCCGCGATCGTCACATTGGCGCCATCGCGCGCGGCGCGCAGCGCAATCGCCAGCCCGATGCCGCGCGACCCGCCGGAGATGAAAAGCGTCTTTCCCTTGAGCGACATCCTTGCGCCTTCCTGCAACATGAAAGACACGATCCTTGCGCGGCTGAGAACCGCCGCGCAAGGCCCAACACACCGCATGCGGGTTACGCTGCGTCGGCCTTGAGACAATCTGAGCTAGACCAGCACCAGGCCCTGCCGCATGGCGATGGCAATCGCATCGGTGCGGTTGGCGGCACCGAGCTTCGTCAGGATCGCTGCGACATGGAACTTCGCCGTATGCACGGAGATGTTCAGCCGCCGCGCGATGACCTTGTTGGGGGCGCCCTCGGCCAGCAGCGCCAGCACTTCGCTCTCGCGCGGCGAAAGCGTCGGCCGGACGATCTGCTCGTCGGTCAGTTCCTCTTCGAACCGGTCGCTGTCATGGAAGATCAAATCGTGATGCCGATCGGATAGAGCATGGCTGTCGCGCGAAATCCGGTAGCCCGCAGCCGCGAGCCGCGCGGCGGCGGCGATCAGCAACTCGTCTGCTTGCACCGGCAGCACGGCAAACACTGTATCGGCCGGCCGTTCGCGGGCCGCTCGCGACGATAGCAGCACGCGAGGCATAGCCGCGTCGACGAGCCCGCCTTGTAGCCCATGATCATCGACGATGGCGACATCCGCCGCCTCACGCCCGTCGACTTCGCCGGCCAGAACCGGCCGCAGATCATCGGTCGCGGCGAGAACGGCGGACAGACTTCGCGCGCGCTCGACGTCACCGAGCGCGATCAGCACCGTCAGCCGTCTGCCAGCGACCTCACCGCTTACCATCTATCCCTCAGCTCAGTGGCTTTTCACCGATGGTCAGGGAAACCTCACGGTTCTCGCCGCCGCGCACCACGCCGAGTGTCACCAAGGCACCGGCGCTGTCCGGCCCGAGCTTGCGGATCAGCTCGCGCGGGCCATGCACCGTCTCTGCGTTCCACGACACGATGATGTCGCCGAGACTGAGACCGGCTGATTTCGCCGGCCCGTTATCGTCGAGGCTCATCACCATGGCGCCCTGGGTATCACCATTGCGGACCGGATGCAGGCCGGCGCCAAGATAGCCGCGCGCCACATGACCCTTCTCGCGCAGCGTCGTGACTGCCCGCTCGATCGTTTCGTAAGGCATGACCAGCGCCCGCCGGCGTGGCCCGAACAGCAGCATGCCGATCAGTCCACCCTTGGCGTCGAGCACAGGGCCACCCTCGAAACGGCCGCCGGCATTGACGGCAAGGTTGATGCGCCGGTCGATCGTGCCGCCGCGCATTGAACGCCAGGCCGGGCCGACCTCGCCGACCGTGCCGAAGGTAGCGAGCGAGGTGCCGTCGCTATTGCCCGCCACGACCGCCAGGTTGCCCGGCCGCACCGCATCCGCCTTTACCAGTGACGGGGCGCCCGGCGCGCCGGCCGGTTTCAAAACGGCCGTGCCGGTGGACGGGTCGCGGCCGACCAGTTCCGCCTTGACGGCTTCGCCCGAAGAAAACGTCAGCTCGATCTCCTCGCCGGCCTCGACCGCCTCCTCGGCAGTGACGAAATAGCCGTCCCGCCAGTGGAAAGCAGTTGACGTCCGGTGGTGGGTCGCGAAGCTGGCCGTCGCTGGTGCCGCGGCTGCCGCGATGTCGGCAATGGCGTCGGAAAACGTGCTCAGATTGAAATCGCTCATGATCTGTCTCCTGGGTTCTTCGTGACCCAGATATCGCCCGGCAGGACGTTGGCGGATACTCGCCTGACGGCTAGTTTGGGCATGTGACTGGCCATCTGGTCAGGTCGCGGCCGGTCCGGCCGCTCCGCACATATAGGCATTGTTCATCTTGTTCCAAACGGAGCCCTCGGATGGCCCTGCCCGCCCAGCAATTGCAATATGACGATGCCCTTCTCGATGCCTATTCGGCGACGGTCGCCGATGCCGTCGACCGCATCGGGCCCGCCGTCTGCCGCATCGAGCGCATCGGTGGCCCGGGCGGCCATGGCTCCGGCTTCGTCATCGCGCAGGACGGGCTGGTCGTCACCAACTTCCACGTCGTCGGCGATGCGCGCAGCGTGCGCGTATCAATGCCGGATGGCGCCTCCAGGGAAGGCCGCGTGCTCGGCCGCGATCCCGACACCGACATTGCGCTGGTGCGCGCCGACGGCAACTTTGCCGACGTCGCGCCGCTTGGCGATTCCAAGCGATTGAGGCGCGGCCAGATTGCTATTGCCATCGGCAATCCGCTCGGCTTCGAATGGACCGTCACCACTGGCGTCGTCTCGGCACTCGGCCGCTCGATGCGTGCCTCCACCGGCCGGCTGATCGACGACGTCATCCAGACCGACGCCGCGCTCAACCCCGGCAATTCCGGCGGACCGCTGGTGTCCTCGGCTGGCGAGGTGATCGGCGTTAACACCGCGATGATCCACGGTGCGCAAGGCATCGCCTTCGCGGTTGCCTCCAACACCGCCAATTTCGTCATCTCGGAAATCATCCGCTTCGGCCGTGTGCGCCGTGCCTTCATCGGCGTTTCCGCCGACACCACCAACCTGCCGCGCCGCGCAGCCCTTTTGTCGCAAGTATCGAGCAGCACGGCGGTGCGCCTGCGCACCGTCGAAAAGAACAGCCCGGCGGCCAAAGCCGGCCTCAGGGAAGGCGACATTATTGCCGCCATCGACGGCCGTCCGGTCACCGGCGTCGACGATCTGGTGCGCATGCTCGACGCCGAGCGAATCGGCCGCGAGACACTGTGCACGGTGGTGCGCCGCTCCGGCATTACTCAGGTCACCGTGATGCCGTTGGCGCGGGCGAGTTAGCGCGCCGCAGCACCCTGCGCATATTGCGCCATAAATTCTGGGCTCGGCGGGATCGGCCTGATCACGTCGATCAGCACGCCATTGGGATCCCTGGTGATGAAATGGCGCTGGCCGAAGGGTTCGTCGCGTAGCGTCCGCAGGATCGGCAGGCCAGCGGCGGTGATCCGCTTATAGATGGCATCCGGATCCCTGACCTCGAAATTGATCAGCAGGCCAGATGTGCGGCCCCGCCCTTCCTCCGGGATCGTCTCATGATCGCCCTGGACGATGCCGAGGTTGACGCGACGGTCTTCGGCCGAGCGCAGATGCACGTACCAGTCGGCCTCAAACAGCGGCTTGAAGCCGAAATGCGCAACATAAAAGGCTGCCGTGCCGGCAACGTCGCTCGTCATCAGCACCGGATAATAGCTCGTCGTCCTCATCTTTCCTTCTCCCGGCAAATAACATACAGTCTGCAGGTAAATGGAATTAACATACAGGCTGCATGTATGCAACAAGGATCCGCTCGTCGCTCCAACCGTGATCGCACCGCCGCGACACGCGCCGAGCTCATCGCCGCGGCTCGCAAACTGTTCACCGAAAAGTCCTATGCCGAGACCGGCACACCCGAGATCGCCGCCGCTGCCGGCGTCACGCGCGGCGCGCTCTATCATCACTTTGCCGACAAGCAGGCGTTGTTTGCCGCTGTGGTCGAACAGGAGGCGCAAGCCGTCTCGGAAGAGATCGAACGCGCGTCGCCGCCTTCGCTATTTGCCCGCGATGCGCTGATTGCCGGCTCGGATGCCTATCTGGCTGCCATGCGTGCGCCCGGCCGTACGCGGCTCTTGCTGCTTGATGGCCCGGCCGTGCTGGGCCGCGCCGCCATGGATGCGATCGACAATCGCCATGGCAACCGTTCGCTGCGCGAAGGCCTTGTTGCCGCGATGCGCTCGCACTCCATGACGAGACTGCCTGTGGAAGCACTGACCGCTTTGCTCGCAGCCGCCTTCGACCGCGCAGCGCTCGCCATCGAAACTGGAGCATCGATCGAGGACTATCGCGCCGTTCTCATGGCGCTGATCGACGGCCTGTCTCCGGCTGCTCCTCAGGTATCTCACCCGGTTCGAACTCGTTGAAACAGCCTAGCTGGCGCTTGAACTGGTCGATCAGCCAGGCGGCCGCCGGTTTCGGGCTGCGATCGGCGCGGTGCATGGCATAGAGCGGCGAGCGGACTTCGCTGTAAGGCTCGAGATCGAGTTCGACGAGCCGGCCGGTCGCCAGATCATCGGCAATCAGCCATCGCGGCAGCCCGCCCCAGCCCAGCCCCTCGCGCATCAGCACGTGCTTGGTGCGCACATCCGTCAGCCGCCAGGTGCGGTAGGCGAAGACGCCATAGTCACGCCCGCGCGTACGCTCGGACTGGTCCGAGACGACCAGTTGGATGTGTTCGCGGACATCCTCTAGCGCCACTGGTCTCGGCAGCAGCGCCAGGGGGTGATCAGGCGCTGCGGCTGGCACCAGGGAGAAGAAGCCGATGCGAAGCAGATTCACGTCCGTCTCACCCAGAAGCCCCCCGATGCCGAGATCGGCCTGTCCGCCGACAACATGATCGAGGATAAGGCCAAGCGAGCCGATATGGAGACGCAGCGTCACGGCCGGGAACTGCGCCTCGAATGCCTTTAGCACCCGAACCAGAACCGGCGACGGTAGCGTCACGTCGACCGACAGCGTAACTTCCGCCTCCAATCCCTGCCGGTATCCGTCGACACGCGAGCGGATGCGTTGCAGCACGCCGACCATGCGCCGCGCATCTTCCAGCGTCGCCTTGCCGACATCGGTCAGTTGCGGTTCACGCGTGCCCTCGCGCTCGAACAGCTTCAGCCCGAGCTGCGCTTCGAGGTTGGCGATGGCGTAGCTGATCACCGATTGCGCGCGATTCAATTTGCGCCCGGCGGCCGAGAAGCTGCCGGTCTCGGCCACCGCAACCAGGATCTGCAGTTGGTCAAGCGTCGGGTTCGGTTGCATCGTTCAATCCACATTTTAGATGGATAATATACAAAATACACCAGTTTTTCAAATGGGTCTGCGCACACATATTTGCCAGGAGATTTTAATCCAACCCTGGAGACCCCATTATGTCCATCCTTCTTGTCACATCGAGCCCGCGCGGCGCTGCCTCGCACTCGACCCGAATTGCTACTGAATTCGCTGAAAAGCTTGTTGCCGCCGATCCGTCGAACACGCTTGTCGTGCGCGACCTCGTCGCCAATCCGTTGCCGCACATCGATGCCGATTATGCGACCGGCATCTACACGCCGGCCGAAGCGCGCACCTCACGCCAGGCTGAAGTCGTTGGCGTCTCCGATGTCGTGCTGGATGAACTATTCGCGGCCGATACGGTGATTCTCGCCACCGGCTTCATCAACTTCAACATCTCCTCGACGCTGAAGTCCTGGGTCGATCACATTGCCCGTTCCGGCAAGAGCTTTGCCTATGGCGAGAACGGCCCCAAGGGGCTCGTCACCGGCAAGAAGGTCTACATCGTACTGGCTTCGGGCGGCATCTATTCCGAAGGTGCGGCCGTGCAGTTCGATCACGCCATTCCCTACCTGCGCAGCGTGCTTGGCTTCCTCGGCATGACCGATGTCGAGGTCATCCGCATCGAAGGGGTCGGCATGGGCGCCGATGCGGTGGCAGCAGCGCTGGCCAAGGCCTCGACCAAGGTCGACGCCATTGTAGCCGCGACCGGTAATGCCGAGCGCGTCGCCACCGCGGCGTAAAAGCGTCAGCATCGTCTGAATTGTACAAGGGCAGGCGCCCGGCGCCTGCCCTTGTTATCGTTGGCGACAACCTATTGTGGTGGGCCACACAACCGCCATTGGTTATTCCGCTTGTCTGCGCTATCGGTCGCGGATGTTCCTTTCCGTTGCCACAACGCACCGTCCGGCCACCGATCTCGGTTTCTTGCTGCACAAGCATCCGGATCGCCTGCACGAGACCGACCTGTCTTTCGGCAAGGCGTGGCTGTTCTATCCCGAGGCAACCGAAGAGCGTTGCGAGGCTGCACTCCTGCTCGATGTCGATCCTGTGGGACTGGTGCGGGGCAAGGGCCAGGCAGAAGGCCTGCTCGACCAATATGTGAACGACCGGCCTTACGCAGCATCATCCTTCCTGTCGGTGGCGCTGAACAAAATGTTGCGGACGGCGATGACCGGTATATC
Source organism: Mesorhizobium sp. M0816 (assembly GCF_040320005.1). Classification (NCBI taxonomy): domain Bacteria; kingdom Pseudomonadati; phylum Pseudomonadota; class Alphaproteobacteria; order Hyphomicrobiales; family Phyllobacteriaceae; genus Mesorhizobium; species Mesorhizobium sp. M0816. Next base: position 75,580 of record NZ_JAMYOT010000011.1, read on the forward strand.
GAAGGAGCGCCAGGAACTGGCCGACAGCGAACTGCCGCTGGAAGCCGTGGTTACGCCACTGCCAATGCGCGGCGGTGAGGTTCTGGTTCGAAGTTTGTTCGAACCCTTGGGCTGGACAGTCGATCTGACGCCAATCGAAGGAATCGGGGGTGCTGCAGGCGAGCCCCAATACGGCCATCTGAAGCTGACCGGCACGGGTCGGCTCCGCGCCTTGTTGAATCACCTCTATGTGCTGATCCCGGTGATGGACGATGCCAAGCATTACTGGGTCGGCGAAGCAGAGATCGACAAGCTGCTGTCCAAGGGAGAGGGCTGGCTGGAAAACCATCCGGCCAAAGACCTTATCGTGCGCCGCTACCTTGGCAATCGCCGGGCTTTGGCCCGCATCGCCCTGGAGCGGCTGGCTCCCGAGACGGCTGGCGAGGCACAACCTGCCGAGCTGCGCGTTACGCCCGAGGAAGCGCTGGAGACGCCGATCCGGCTCAACGATCTGCGCATGGAAGCTGTAGTCCAGGCCATTCAGGCGACGGGGTCAACCTCGATTGCAGATTTAGGATGCGGCGAAGGCAAGCTGCTCGGTCGGCTCGTGCGCGAGCGATGGGTTCATAAGCTGTTCGGGCTGGATCCGGCGGTACGCGAACTGGAATGGGCCGCAAAGCGTCTCAAGCTGAACGAATTAGGCGGGCCGCCCGAAGGCCGGGTCACGCTGCTGCATGGATCGCTGACCTACCGGGACAGCCGTTGGGCCGCAGCCGACGTCGCCGTTCTGGTCGAGGTCATCGAGCATCTCGACGAGGACAGGCTGCCCCTGGTCGAACGCATCGTTTTCGGTGAGACGGCGCCCAAATCCGTCATCGTGACCACTCCGAATGCGGACTACAACGCTCTGTTTCCAAGATTGGTCCCTGGCGCATTTCGCCATCCCGATCACCGTTTCGAATGGAGCCGGGCTCAGTTCCAAGCCTGGGCGGCCAAAATCGGCGAGATCTATGGCTATGCAGCCACCTTCAGCGGTATCGGAGCCGAGGACCCGACCCTCGGCGCCCCCACACAGATGGCGGTGTTCACCCGATGAGAGAACCCGATAAGACCAACCTCACCATTCCTGACTTCGCCCTCGTCGTGCTGATCGGCTCGACCGGATCGGGCAAGTCGACTTTCGCCGCCAAGCATTTCCTGACGACCGAGATTATCTCCTCGGACCAGTGCCGGGCGCTGATCTCCGACGACGAAACCGACCAGGACGTCTCTGCGGATGCCTTCGATCTGGTTCGCGAAATAGCCGGCAAACGGCTTAAACACCGCAGGCTGGCCGTCATCGACGCCACCAATGTGCGAGCCGCCGACCGCAAGGCCTGGATTGAGCTGGCGCGCAAGTGGCACGCTTTGCCCGTCGCCGTGGTCCTCAATCCAGGCGTCGAGGTGTGCGTCGCACGCAATGCGGTGCGAGTCGACCGGCCGTTTGGCGCCGGGGTCGCCCAGCGCATGACAACCGAGATCCGCAAGGGTCTTGGCGGCCTCCAACGCGAGGGCTTCCGCCAAGTCTGGAAGCTTACCAGCGAGGCCAGCATCGACGCGGCCGAGGTGTCGCGACAGCCGCTGTGGACCGATAAGCGCGACGACCATGGCCCGTTCGATATCATTGGCGACATCCACGGCTGTTCGGATGAGCTTCATATCCTGCTCGCTCGATTGGGCTACAGCATCGTCTGGTCTGAGCATCAGGGCGACCGAACGGTCACCGTGGTCCCACCAGAGGGCCGCAAGATCGTCTTTGTCGGCGACCTCGTCGATCGCGGCCCCAACTCGCCCGACGTGCTGCGCATTGCCATGAGCATGGTCGCGGCTGGAACCGCATACTGTGTCCAGGGCAACCATGAACGCAAACTCAGCCGCTGGCTGGAAGGCCGCAAGGTCACGGTCGCTCACGGCCTCCAGCAGACCGTCGATCAGCTAAATGCACAGGACCGAGGCCTGCGCGAGGCGCTGCCGGCCTTTCTCGACGGCCTGCGCAGCCATGTCTGGCTCGATGGCGGAGGCCTCGCCGTCGCCCATGCCGGCCTCAAGGAAGAGATGATCGGACGCGGTTCCGGCGCTGTGCGCGAGTTCGCTCTGTACGGCGAGACCACAGGCGAGACCGACGAGTTCGGGCTGCCCGTCCGTGCCGACTGGGCCGCGGCCTATCGTGGCAAGACGGCCATTATCTATGGACATACGCCCACGCTATCGGCCGAATGGGTCAACAGCACCCTGTGCATCGACACCGGATGCGTATTCGGCGGCAAGCTGACGGCCTTGCGCTGGCCGGAACGCGAACTGGTCGAGGTGCCGGCAATCCAGACCTGGTCGGAGCCGATACGTCCGCTGGGCGGGTCCGGTCCCGGTAAATCGGCACAGGCCGACGCCGACGGCGTGCTCGATTATCAGGATGTCTCCGGTCGCCGTTGGATCGAGACCGGACTGAGGGGCCGGATTGTCGTGGCCGAGGAGAACGCGTCGGCAGCACTGGAGGTGATGAGCCGCTTCGCGCTCTCGCCGCAATGGCTGATCTATCTGCCGCCGACCATGTCGCCGTCCGAGACCAGCAGCCAGGACGGCTGGCTGGAACGTCCGGAGGATGCCTTCGCTTACTTCCGCGAGCGCGGCGTTGCGCAGATCGTGTGCGAGGAGAAGCACATGGGTTCGCGGGCAGTGATCGCGCTCTGCCGGAACGCGCAGGCGGCACGCAGCCGCTTCGGGGTCCCTGGCGACGAAACCGGCGCAATCTGGACCCGCACCGGACGCTCCTTTTTCAATGACAGTGCCATGACGGAGGACCTGCTCGCCCGTCTTCGCACCGAGGTCGACGCGGCGGATCTGTGGAAGGAATTGAACAGCGACTGGCTGCTGCTGGACTCCGAGATAATGCCTTGGTCGGCCAAAGCCGGCAGTCTGATCGAAAGCCAGTATGCGCCTGTGGCCACATCCTCTGCCGCCGGTCTCAAGGCCAGCAGCGAGGCGCTGGCCCGTGCGATGGCGCGCGGCGTCGATGCAGCCGCCCTGAACGCACGCCTTGAAGACCGGGCCGTCCGCGCAGCCAAATACGCCACCGCCTGGGCGCCCTACGTATGGCCAGTTTCGGGCGTCGAGGACCTTAAGGCCGCGCCTTTCCACCTGCTGGCCAGCGAGGGACGTGTTTGGTTTGACCAGGACCATGTCTGGCACATGTCGCTCGCGGACCGTCTGGCTGCCCGTGGCGGCGTGGTCACGCCGACTCGATGGCGTATGGTTGATCTGGCCGACGGCAGCGCGTGTGCCGAGGCCGTCGCCTGGTGGGAAGCGCTGACTGGCGTAGGCGGCGAAGGCATGGTGGTCAAACCACGCGACTTCGTCAGCCGTGGCAAGAAGGGGCTCATCCAGCCGGCGCTGAAGGTCCGCGGCCCGGAATATTTGCGCATCATCTATGGTCCCGAATATGACGCGCCCGACAATCTCGTCCGCCTCCGAGAACGCGGCCTGGCCGGCAAGCGCAGCCTGGCGCTCAGAGAGTTCGCGCTTGGCCACGAAGCGCTAACGCGATTTGTCGCCAAGCAGCCGCTACGCCGGGTTCACGAGTGTGTCTTCGCCGTGCTGGCGTTGGAAAGCGAGCCAATCGACCCAAGGCTGTAGTAGCCGATCTATCCGAAGATCTTCTCGCCTTGCTCGTCGACCAGCTGGATGCCCTTTTTGATCGAGATGTCGACAGCGTCATCAAGCCCGGCAAAGCGGTCGGCGCGGATGAATTTGTGCTCCTTCATCACGCCGTCGATCTCCTTCGAAACCACGCCGCAGGTCTGGTACTGGCCCTCCGCCTTGTAGGGCGTGGCGCTGATCAAAAATCCCTTGTGCTCGATCTGCTTTGCCGGCGCCGCTGTCTTTGGCTCGGCGGCTTCGTTGCCTCCGCCGAAAAGACGCTTCAGAAAAGACATGGGGTATCCTCCAACGGCAATCATCCTGCACTACATAGCGCGGTGCAGGATGATTTTCAGTACCGGTCCTTGGCCGAGCGGGCAAGGGCCGCAGCTGGCTTGGCAGCCAGAGATCAGTCGCGCGACAACGCTTCCAAGGCCTCTGCGGCAGCTTCCAATATGCTGATTGCCTCGGCCTGCTTTGCTTCAGGCGCATCGACGATCTCGCCGAGCGCGGCGCGCAGCCGGTGGCGCACGGCGCGAAACTCGTCGCGCTTTTCCGAGCGGCCGCGGCCGCGCCGGCCACCGTCGCCGTCATCGTTCCAGCCGAACCAGTCGCGCGCCTTCGCCATCTTGCGGCCGAAGCGCTCGAGATGTTCGAGCACGTGGTCGATCATCTCGCGATTTTCGTTGAGGTGCGCCTGCCCAGCCTCGGTGATTGAAAACACCTTCTTGTTGCCTTCCGCCGCAGAAACGGCGTAGCCGGCCTCTTCCAGGAAGGTCAGCGTCGGGTAGACCACGCCGGGGCTCGGGCTGTAGAAGCCGCTGGTGCGCTCCTCCAGCGCCTTGATGATGTCGTAGCCGTGCCGCGGCGCCTCGGCCAGCAGCGACAGCGTGATCAGCTTGAGGTCGCCGTCGGCCAGCATGCGCCCGGCGCGGAACATGTCGCCCGGCCCGCCGCGTCCGCCGCCTCTCATGCCATGCCCGAACGGGCCGAAGCCGCCGCGTCCGCCGAATTTGCCGGCCATATGCATGAAAACACGCTCGGCATGTTCGCCAAAACGATGACGCCCGAAATGATTGTCTTTGTGCATTGTCTGCTCCTTGAGTTATGTCTTACGATATATCTCACCTAAGTGCCCGCCACGGTCGAGTCAAGATATATCTTACGATGTATCTGAAAATGGCACCAGCAGGATTGATTTCGCCAGCGAGGGCAGCTAGAGGGTGCATGAGGGCCGAAGGCCGCTCCGTAAGCGTCTGACGTGAAGCAACGCATCCACCCCGGTCGTTCCGGGCAGTTACGCCGACAATACCGGCGAAAGGATGCAAGGCGACGAACCGGATGCTTCAGGGAAATCCAAATGACCATGAAAACCCCGCGCAGCAAGCTGCCTGCGCGCTATGCCGCCGTGCTCGGCCCGCTGGTGCTGTCGTTGCTGATGACGTTCATCGTGTCGTTCATCTCGACACTGAAAAGCCTTGGCTTCCAGCCCGACATGCTGGCCACTTGGCTGACGGCTTGGGGCCTGTCCTGGCTGGTGGCCTTTCCGACGCTGCTGCTGGTGCTGCCGGCGGTGCGCCGCATCGTTGGCTGGCTTTGCGAGCCCGTGGCTCGATAGCAGGGCACGCGAAAGGCCTGGAAACAATCTCCGGACCTTTCGGTGCGGAGCGAATAATACCCGTTACCAGCGGCCTTTGCGCCGGTTCCAGGCATAGAGCAGATCGGCAAAGCGATCATAGCCATAGCGCGTCAACGGCAGTGCGCCGGGATTGCCGAACAGCGTTGCGAGCCAGCCTTCGCCGGGCGTCGTCCGCCATACAGCAATGGCAACATCGGCGCCGGCCAGCAATTTGCCGTCGGCGTCGATCGCATACAGCCGGCGCCGGATGTCCTCCAGCCTTATGCCGTATCCGGCCAGCGCCGCCGGTTCGGCATTGATGTCGCGAAATTCGATCCGGCCGGCCTTGACCGTCTCGATCAGCCGCCGCTTCTGCCGGTTGATACCGGCATCACAGACCGGACAGCGCGTATTATACCAGACGGTCAGCAGAGGCTTGCTCATATTTCGAAACGGCACCAGAGGACACGCACGGATTATCCGAGAAATGCCGTTGCGCCGCAACGTGACACGATACCGGCGGAATGGCCGGTTTCGCTGATCCAGGTCGCCTAAAGGGTACGCAGCGGTTTTACGATAACGACATGCATAAAAAGAAGAGCTTAAAGCGCGTCGCAAAGGCCGTTCAGCGCGACGCGCTTCAGGAGCAGCGGCTCACCCGAGCGAGGTGATGATCTCGCGATAGGCATCCTCCGGGAAAGCCCTGAGCGTCCGAGTCCTGACGTTGCCAGCCGTCGCCAGCATTAACGAGAAACGAGCCAGGACGGCATCGTCGGGCGCTTCGAGCACCGCCACCATGTCGCAATCCCCCATGGTGAGATAAAATGCCTTGAATGATCCGCCCATGTCTCCCAGCATCTTCTTGGCGGCATCGAGCCGCTTCGGCGACTCGCGCACGTTTTTGGCGCCTTGTTCCGTCCAGTTGATCAGCACGATGTAAGTTGTCATGGCACACCTCCCTCCGGGGCCACGGAGCACGGCGTCAACCGCCGGGGCGGGCATCCGGGTTTGTCGCCCAGAAATGCATCCGATACGAAATTATCCTCCCGCAAGCCGCAGGCCGCAAGAGCGATAGCGTCGAATAGCCGATCGCCTATGCACAAACGAAAAAGGGCGCCGACGGCGCCCTTTGAATCCCTAACCCTTGTTGGCCTCAGCTGTCGAGGAAGCTTCTGAGCTTGCGCGACCGGCTCGGGTGCTTGAGCTTGCGCAGCGCCTTGGCTTCGATCTGGCGGATGCGCTCGCGGGTGACCGAGAATTGCTGGCCGACCTCTTCAAGCGTGTGGTCGGTGTTCATGCCGATGCCGAAGCGCATTCTGAGCACGCGCTCTTCGCGCGGCGTCAGCGAGGCCAGCACGCGCGTCGTCGTCTCGCGCAAATTGGCCTGGATCGCTGCGTCGATCGGCAGGATCGCCATCTTGTCCTCGATGAAGTCGCCAAGATGCGAATCCTCCTCGTCGCCGACCGGCGTTTCGAGCGAGATCGGCTCCTTGGCGATCTTCAGCACCTTGCGCACTTTTTCCAGCGGCATGGCGAGCTTTTCCGCCAGTTCTTCCGGCGTCGGCTCACGGCCGATCTCATGCAGCATCTGGCGCGAGGTGCGCACGATCTTGTTGATCGTTTCGATCATGTGCACCGGAATGCGGATGGTGCGCGCCTGGTCGGCGATCGAACGGGTGATCGCCTGCCGGATCCACCACGTCGCGTAGGTCGAGAACTTGTAGCCGCGGCGGTATTCGAATTTGTCGACCGCCTTCATCAGGCCGATATTGCCTTCCTGGATCAGGTCGAGGAACTGCAGGCCGCGATTGGTGTATTTCTTGGCGATGGAGATGACGAGGCGCAGATTGGCCTCGACCATTTCCTTCTTGGCGATCGCGGCTTCGCGCTCGCCCTTCTGCACCTGGTTGACGATCTTGCGGAATTCCTGGATCGAAATCGCCGTCTCGGTGGCGAGGTTCTGGATCTCGGCGCGCAGGTCGCGGATGGCGTCCTTCTCGTTCTTGGTGAATTCCTTCCAGCCGCGCGAGGTCAGATTGCCGATCGAGCGGGTCCAGTTCGGATCGAGCTCCGAGCCCTGATATTCCTTGAGGAATTCCTCGCGGCGCACGCCATAGCTTTCGGCCAGCCGCAACAGCTTGCCTTCGTTCTGCACCAGGCGCTTGTTGATGTCGTAGAGCTGCTCGACCAGCGCCTCGATGCGCGCCGTGTTCAAGGACAGCGACTTCACCGCCTTGATCAGTTGGTCCTTCAATTCCTTCAGCCGGCGGTCCTGACTGGGCGACAGCGTGCCGGCGGCGGCCAGCCGGTTCTCGACCTGCTGGTCCTGCAGCTTACGCAGTTTCTTGTAGGTGTCGGCAATGACGTCGAGCGTCTCCATCACCTGCGGGCGCAGTTCCGCTTCCATCGCCGCCAGCGACAGGCTCGCCTCGTCATCGTCTTCCTCGTCGTCGTCCACCAGGCCACGCGTGTCGCCGCCGACATTGGTGATGTCGTCCTCGTCCTCGCGCGAACGGCGCGACTTTTCCTCGGTCTTGGCTTCCTCGATACGCTCGACAACCGGCGCCTGCTTGGCCTCCGGCCCGGCATAGGTCGCCTCGAGGTCGATGATCTCGCGCAGCAGGATCTTCGATTCGTTGAGCTCGTCACGCCAGATGATGATGGCCTGGAAAGTCAGCGGGCTTTCGCAAAGGCCCGCGATCATCGTCTCGCGGCCGGCCTCGATGCGCTTGGCGATCGCGATTTCGCCCTCGCGCGACAGAAGCTCCACCGAGCCCATCTCGCGCAGATACATGCGGACCGGATCGTCGGTTCGGTCGGTCGGCTCTTTCTTGGTCGTGGTGGCGGCGACGGCGGTGCCGGTCTGCTCGGCGAGCTCGTTGGCGTCTTCCTCGGCATCAGCGGCGGTGTCGGCGGCTTCGGGCTCCTCGCCCTGCTCGTCGTCCTCGACCACGTTGATGCCCATGTCGGAAAGCATGGCCATCGTGTCCTCGATCTGCTCGGAGGTCACTTCCTCCGAGGGCAGCACCGAATTCAGCTCGTCCATGGTGACATAACCGCGCTTCTTGGCGGCCTTGATCATCTTCTTGACAGCATCGTCGGAAAGGTCGAGCAGAGGGCCATCGGTCGCGGCCTCGCGTTCGGTCTCGACTTCTTCCTTTTCTTTTGTCGCCATAGTCTTTATTTTCTCCAAGCGGCTGAGTATCAAAGCCGCGTAAGCTGCCGGTCCGGTCAAATTGGATGCGCTCCTTCCAGAACGCGCTTTACCGGGCCAGTAACTGCATCTCTCGTTAAGTCCAGATTAACCCTGATATCTGTGGCAAGCTGACTGCCTGTCCAGTGATCAGTACCTTACATCGCTGCATTCCCGTCGATGCCGGGGCGGGTTAACGTTTCGAATCGACCTGATTCCGCCATTCTGCCGGAAGGTCAAGCGCCTCTCGCATGATTCGCATGAAAAAAGCGAATCAATTACCCGACTTAGAGCACCGCACGCTTGATTCAACGCGCAAGCACGGCCTTACATTTCAGTCTTCTGGAGGCTTCGATCTAAACGCGCCCAGCTCTGCCCGACGATACGCCAAACCCTTCGATCAGCGCTTCCGTTGCCTGCACATCACGAAATTGCGCCTGGATTTCGACCAGGTGCCGGTAATTTTCGTCCGTGGGATCGCTGGCGAGCGCTGCTTCCGCCTGCTTCAGCTCCTTATGTAAGGTGCGCGCGCTGCGCTGCAAGTGGAGAGCTTGGCTGAACGCATCGCGAGCATCGTCGAGTGCTGCCGTTTCCAGCGCCGGCCATTGCCGCGCACGTTTGATCAGCGCCACCGCGCGCTGCCAGATCTCACCGCAGCCGGCCCGCTCGATCGTCGCGATTACAGCCTCGCGGTTGTTGGCCATATCGTGCGCCATGGCGTCGAGGATGGCCGCATGCAGCCGCTTCAGATCGGAATTGGCGAGATCGAGGAACTCGACATGGGCGAAATTCTCGTCGATCAGCACGGGATGGTTGACGAGGGCCGCAATGATCGTCGCCTCGCGCACCGACATGCCCTCGCCGCCGCGTTTGACCAGCGCCGAGCGGCCGAGGCTTTCGGTGATCGCGGTGCGCCCACCGGCACCGCCGCCACGTGCAAACTGTCCGCCGGGTGCTGAGACCCTGCCCGGGAAGCGCTCACCGGGCCGTCCGTCCTGACGTCCCTGGCGTCCGCGCTGGGCACCGAAGAAGCTCTGCACGCGCTCGCGCATTTCCTGTTGGTAGTGATAGCGAAGGCTCTCGTCGCGGATGCGGCTGGTCAGTTCGCGTAGCGTCTTTTCGAGCTCCGCCCGCCGTTCCGGCGTGTCGAAGATGCCGCCGGCGGTCTCGCGCATCCACAAGAGGTCGGCCAGCGGCCGCGCCTCGGAAAGCACGGCGCGGAACGCATCCGGCCCGTCACCCTTGACCAGATCGTCGGGATCCTTGCCCTCCGGCAGCAGGGCGAAGCGCACGGAGCGGCCTGCCTGGACCGCCGGCAGCGCCATGTCGGCGGCGCGCCACGCTGCCTTCAACCCGGCTTGGTCGCCGTCGAAGCACAGCACCGGCTCGCCAGCCATGCGCCATAGAAGTTCGAGCTGGTTTTCAGTCAACGCGGTGCCGAGCGGCGCCACCACGTTTTCGAAGCCGGCCTGCGCCAGCGCGATCACATCCATGTAGCCTTCGACGGCAATGACGGTGCCGCCCTTGGCCAGCGCCCCCTTTCCCAGTGCTTGCCGCGCACGGGCGAAATTGTAGAGCACGTTGCCCTTGTGGAAGAGCTCCGTATCGGGCGAGTTCATATATTTGGCCAGCGCATCCGGCGCCAGTGCCCGCCCTCCGAAGGCGATGATCTTGCCCCTGGAATCCGGGATCGGGAACATGATGCGGTCGCGGAACCAATCATAGGAAACCGGGACGTCGTCGCCATGGCGCACCAGCCCGCACGCCTCGATGTCGGCCTTGGGGACACCCTTGGCGGCAAGATGCTCCTTCAGCGCATTGCGGCTGTCGGGGGCATAGCCGAGGCGGAAAGACTGCTGCGTCGCCGGTGTCAGCCCCCGGTCGCGCAGATAGGCGCGGGCCTTTGCCCCTTCCGGTCCCTGCAGCCGTTCCTGGAAGAACGCCGTCGCCATCTCCATGACGTCAGTCAGGCTGGCGCGTTCCTTTTCGCGCCGCTCCTCCTGGGCATCGCGAACCGGCATCGGCACGCCGGCCATGTCGGCGATCTTCTCGACCGCTTCAGGAAAGCTCATCCCGTCAAGTTCGGTCAGGAACTTGAAATGGTCGCCCGAAACCGAGCAGCCGAAGCAATGGTAGCGGCCCTTCTTGTCCTCGCAGTGGAAGGACGGGCTCTTCTCGCCATGGAAGGGACAGCACGCCCAATAGTCGCCGCGCGGCGCGTTAGTCTTCTTCCTGTCCCACGCGACGCGCTGGCCGATCACCGAAGAAATCGGCACGCGGTCGCGGATCTCGTCGAGGAAAGCAGGTGGAAAGCGCATGGGGGGACAGCCCGTTTGGCCTCCATATAATCACACGGGCGAAGCCCGACGACTCCTAATGGCGATCATACCCGGTTTTCACAGGCCAAAAAGAGAAGGCGGCCCGCGGGCCGCCTTCTCGATCTAAACCGACGCAGCGCGGTCAGCCGTTCCGGGCTCATTGCGCGGCGATAGCACCGAAGATCAGGCCGGAGAGAACGCTGACCAGCAGATAGTCGTTGCCGACCCGGATCCATTCCTGCCCGGGACCCGGACGGCGCAGGCCATAGTGGCGATAGTCGCGGATCGGCTGGTGACGCTTCCAGCTGGAATATCTCTGGCCGTTGCGCCAATGGCTGCGCTTCACGACGATCTTTTTCTTCACTACGACGCGCTTGTTCACGTCGACATGCCTGCCGGGCCTTTGCCAGTCGACCTGGCTGTAGTTCGACTGCGGCGCGTTTGGTGTGTTCAGAGGTGCAGCCTGGCCCTGCCAGGTGGTTGCAGCCAGCATCGAGAAGGCAATGGCGGAAAGAACGACGCGTTTCATGGCGGGTACTCCTTGGTTGTCGATGCCTAGGGAATAGAGCCGGACGGATGAACCGAAACTGAACACCGAGATTACGTTTTCGTAATGATTTCTTATATTTAGAACGACTAATTCAGCGCTACCTTTAAAGCTGGCATCCGCGAATGGACGCATGACCCGCCGCAACTCCGCAGTCTATGCAACCATTTTGTCAGCCATCCATTTCCGACACGCTCCGTCGCGTGCCAACAGGCGTCGGAACCGGGCAAAATTTATTATTCGGCTAAAATAAATCGGAGTAATATCAACCTCTGCAATGTCCACGATTCGCGCCCACTTTTGCACCCTTGACGTCACGGCGCCCGCGTCGCTGGCATCTGTTGGGTTGCGGGGTCGGGCATGAGTGGCTCTGTCGTTTTGCTGCACCTTGCCGGTGCGGTCGCATTGATGCTGTTTGCCACCCGTTTGGTGAAGACCGGCGTCGAGCGCGCCTATGGCGATGTGCTGCGCCACAAACTGCGCGCCACAATGCGCAATCCGTTCATGGCGGTTCTGGCCGGCTGCGGCCTGGCTGTCGCGCTGCAAAGCTCGACCGCCGTCACCTTGCTGGTCGGCTCATTCGCCGGCTCCGGTATTGTCAGCGGCATGTCGGGCCAGCTTGCGGTGCGCGGCGCCGAGATCGGCTCAGCACTGGTGGTCAAGCTGCTCACCTTCGATCTGTCGCTGCTGGTGCCGATCTGCCTGGTCGCCGGCACCGTCATGTTCATGGCCACCGAGCGGCGCGACTGGCGCCAGTTCGGCCGCATCCTGGTCGGCATCGGCCTGCTGCTTCTGTCGCTGGAGATGATCGGCCAGGCGTCGGAGCCACTGCGCCAGAGCACGCTGATGCCGCTCATCGTCGATTACTTCTCCGGCGATCCGGTCACCGCCTATCTTCTGGCGGCGTTGGTCACCTGGCTGTTCCATTCCTCGATCGCCGCGGTGCTGCTGATGGTGACGCTGGCCGGCCGCGGCTTCATCCCGCCCGAACTCGGCATCGTGCTGGTGCTCGGTGTCAATCTCGGCTCTTCGATCATCGCGCCGCTTCTAACCCGCAACGCAGAACCCGGCGTTCGTATCGTGCCGATCGGCAATCTCCTGATGCGCGGCATGGGTTCGCTGATGATGCTGATCCTGTTCCTGACGTTCAAGCCGCCGGTCGCCTTCTTGGGCAGCACGGTGCCCGAGCAGATCGTCAATGCCCACATTGTCTTCAACATCCTGATCCTGATCGCCGGCCTACCGCTGGCGAGCCTGGTCTATCGCGCCTCGGAAAGGATCGTGGCGTTGGGCACCAAGCCCCAGGAAGCTAACGCGCTCGACGTCGTCGAGCTTTCGGCGCTCAACGAAAGTGCGCTCGACGTGCCGAGCCAGGCATTGGCCAACGCCACCCGCGAGGTGGTGCGGGTCTGCGAAACGGTCGAGATCATGCTGAAACGGATCATCGAGCTCTATGAGAGCGCCGATGCCGACAAGATCGGCGCGTTGGCCGCACTCGACGACCGTGTCGACAGGAAGCACGCTGCGATCAAGCTCTATCTGGCCAAGGTCACCAAGAACCCGTTGAGCGAGGACGAGGCGCTGCGTTGCCAGGAGCTGATCGGCGCCTGCGTCAAGCTGGAGCAGGTCGGCGACATCATCGTGCGCAACATGTTGGTCCACGTGAAGAAGAAATTCGAGCGCGGGCTGGAGTTCACGCCGGAAGGATGGCGTGAGCTTTGCGCCTTCCATGGCTTGGTGCTTGCCAATGCCAGGCTTGCCTTCAACGTGCTGGTGTCCCGCGATCCGGAGACCGCTCGCCAGTTGGTGCTGGAAAAGGACCGGCTGCGCGACCGCGAGAAGGAAACCAGCCAGAGCCATTTCGTGCGGCTGCGCGACGGCACCCCCAAGAGCGTCGAGACCAGTTCGATCCATCTCGACACCATTCGCGACCTCAAGCAGATCAACTCGCTGCTCGCCTCGATGGCCTATCCCGTGCTTGAAGAGCGCGGCCTGCTCACCGGTTCGCGGCTGAAGGCTGGATAGATTGCGTCCACAGGCCGGGTAGCTTCAGAACATCGCCTATGAAAATTGCTGTGGGCCAATGCGCAAAAATTATCTTTGCGCCACCTCCCGTCTGTCGGCTAATGATCGCCGCATCTACCGGAAGGAAAGTCGATGGACACCCATTCTCGCAGCTTCGCCAAAGCGCTTTCCTGGCGCGTCACCGGCACCATCGACACGATGATCATTTCGCTCGTCGTGACCGGAAGCATCAAGCTCGCCGCGGCCATCGGCCTGACCGAGGTCGTCACCAAGTCGCTGCTCTACTATCTTCACGAGCGAGCGTGGCTGAAAATTCCTTATGGAAGGAAGGCAGCCGCCTAGCTCTTGCCTCCGCGGCGGGCGCCTGACCGGCGATCAAGAAAAGCTAAAGCGGCGTCGACAATTTCTGGATTGCCCGCTGCCCTCATCCGTGGTTTGAGGCGACCTTATCTGAGGATCGCCTTTCCGCCATGCTCCCCCTCATTGCCCTGTTCATTGCCGCCTTCGCCTTCGGCACCACCGAATTCGTCATTGCCGGCGTGCTGCCGCAGGTGGCGGAGGGCCTTGGCGTCGCGATCCCGACCGCCGGCTATCTCGTTTCCGGCTATGCCGGCGGCATTGCAGTCGGCGGCCCGCTGCTGGCGCTCGCCACCAAAAGGTTCTCCCGCAAGGCCCTGCTGCTTGGACTGACTGCAGCCTTCACCATCGGCCAGGCCGCCTGCGCGCTGGCGCCCGACTTCGCTTCGATGCTGCTGTTGCGGATAGCGGTGGCCGTGGCGCATGGCGCCTATTTCGGCGTTGCCATGGTGGTGGCCGTCGGCCTCGTGCGCGAAGACCAGCGCGGCATGGCGGTGGCGCTGATCCTGTCCGGCCTCACCGTATCGAACGCAATCGGCGTTCCGGCCGGCACGGCAATCGGCAACATCTGGGGATGGCGTGCGACATTCTGGGTGATGTGCGCGCTCGGTGTGGTGGCCTTCACGGCAATCGGCGCCCTGCTGCCGCGCAAGACGGGATCGTCGAGCCCGTCGGCGAGCCTTGGAAGCGAGGTCCGCGTGCTCGCACGCCAGCAGGTCTGGACCTCGCTCATTATTATGCTGATGCTGATGATCGGCCAGTTCGGCCTGTTCACCTACATCACGCCGACGCTGCTTGAGGTCACAGGCCTCGACGAGAAATGGATACCTTGGGTGCTCTTGCTCAATGGGGTCGGCGCAACGATCGGCGTCTTCGTCGGCGGGCGGCTCGCCGACTGGAAGCTGATGCCGTCGCTCATCGCCATGCTTTTCCTACAGGCGGCAATGCTCGCCTTGATCTACGCTGTCAGCCCTTACCCGCTGCCGATGGTGATAGCGATCTTCGTCTGGGGCGGCCTCAACTTTGCCATCGGCACGCCGATCCAGACCCGCATCCTGACCTGGACCGCGGACGCGTCCAACCTTGCCTCGTCGCTCATCCCGTCGGGCTTCAATGTCGGCATCGCGCTCGCCGCATCGCTCGGCGCGGCGATGCTCAATGCCGGCTATGGCTATCGCAGCCTGCCGGTGGTTGGCGCGATCGCCATGCTGGTCGCGGTCGCGGTTGCGCTTGCCTCGCATGTCTGGGAATGGCGAAGCCGGGCTGCGCCGCCGCTGCCGGCTGCCGCCGAATAGGGCTACAGATCGATCCGGTAGCGCAGGCTTTCCGCGCCGCCATAGGCGGCGTCCTCGAAGAAACGCCCGACGAGCCGGCCGCCATTGGCCAGAACGACCTTCTGCGAGGGCACATTGTGAGGCTTGCAGGTGATTTCGACGAAGGGCAGGCCAACCGCCCTCGCCTCCACCAGCATCAGCCGCAGCGCCTCGGTCGCATAGCCGCGTCCCCGTTTCCACGGCACCACCGCATAGCCGATGTGGCCGAGCACATGCGACGGCAGCGCCGCGGTGCCGTGCTGCCAGCGCAGGCCGATTGAGCCTGCGACTTCCCCGTCCCAGATCCAGCGCCGGAATCCGGGCAGCCGCGGCACTGTCGAACCGTCGGGCAAGGTGATCGGCGGTCCCTTGCCATCGGAATCGTCGAGATCGCCAAGGAAAGTCGCTGGATCCTTTTCGATAGCCGCAAGCTGCTCGCGCGTCGTGTCGAGCAGCCGCACATTGTCCGGCGACCAGCCGCGCTCGAGGGCCGCCTTGTAGGACGGCAGGTGTTCAAGCGCCGGTTTGACGAGTTCGATCACGGGCGCGAGCTTTTGGCTGCCGGATTGCGGGCGCGACGGCAAGGGCCTTCGGCAGCTTACTGAAGCAGGCTCTTGACGATGCCGCTCGCCTTGGAAAAATCCATCTGACCGGCGTATTTCTCCTTGAGCGCCGCCATCACCTTGCCCATATCCTTGACGCCGCTGGCGCCGGTCTCGGCGATGGCGGAACGGACGGCGCTTTCCGTCTCGGCCTGACCCAGTTGCGTCGGCAGGAAGTCGCGGATGATGGCCATCTCGTCGCGCTCCTGCGCTGCAAGCTCCGGCCGCTTGCCGTCATCGAACGCCTTGGCCGACTCTTCGCGCTGCTTCACCATCTTGGCCAGGATCTGCAGGATTTCGTCGTCGCTGGCCGGCTCCTTGCCGGCGCCGCGATTGGCGATGTCGCGATCATGAATGGCCGCCTGGATCAGCCGCAATGTCGGCAGCCGGCGCTTGTCCTGCGCCTTCATCGCACTCTTCAGGGATTCGGCGATTTTGCCTCGCATGGTGCTTTCTCCTTCGAATGCCGCGGACAATAGTCGTGCCGATAGCTCAAGGCAAATTCGATAGCGTCCGGCAAACCGCTGATATTATTCGACGAAATAAATCCAGGCACGCACGGCGCGGCATCATTGACCGCCTTGGCGCCTTCCCCTATGTACTGGGCCTTGCATGAATTGAATTCTAGTGCACGTCGCCCAAAAATGCGTAGCGGTTTTGGGCAACGACAGGCACAAATGAAAACTTAGCGCGCCGAGGCTGTGAGATCGCCGCTTCGCGCCTTTTGTTGCGCCGACTGAGGGCGCGACCTTTAGGAGTGCCGCCATGGCAACGATGACAGCCGCGTCGACCCCCCCTTGGGCCAGCGAGAGGCCGACAGCCCTGCTGGTGCTGGCCGACGGCACTGTCATAGAGGGCCGCGGTCTGGGCGCCACCGGCTCCGCCGTCGCCGAGGTCTGCTTCAACACCGCGCTGACCGGCTACCAGGAGATACTCACCGACCCATCCTATGCCGGCCAGATCGTCACTTTCACCTTTCCGCATATCGGCAATATCGGCACCAATGACGAAGACATCGAGGACCTCAACCCGCTGGCCCGCGCCGGCGCGGTCGGCGCCGTGTTCAAGGCCGATGTCACCAACCCGTCGAATTACCGCGCCGGAACCGGTCTCGACCAGTGGCTGAAGAAGCGCGGCATCGTCGCACTTTCAGGCATCGACACGCGGGCGCTGACCGCGCTGATCCGCGAAAAGGGCATGCCCAATGCCGTCATCGCGCACGCGCCCGACGGTATCTTCGACGTCGATGACCTCAAGCGCCGCGCCGCCGCATGGTCAGGGCTCATCGGGCTTGATCTCGCCAAGGAGGTGACCTCCGGCCAGTCCTCGGTCTGGCGCGAGACGCCCTGGGTCTGGAACGAGGGCTTTGGCGAACAGGCTGATCCGTCGATGCACGTCGTTGCCGTCGACTACGGCGTCAAGCGCAACATATTGCGCCTGCTGGCCGGCCTCGGCGCCAAGGTCACTGTGGTGCCGGCAAAAACCGGCGCCGAGGAGATCCTGGCGATGCGGCCCGACGGCATTTTTCTATCCAACGGCCCTGGCGATCCGGAAGCCACCGGCGACTACGCCGTTCCGGTCATCCAGGATCTGTTGAAGACCGAAATCCCGCTTTTCGGCATCTGCCTCGGCCACCAGATGCTGGCGCTGGCGCTGGGCGGCAAGACCGCAAAAATGCATCAGGGCCACCACGGCGCCAATCATCCCGTCAAGGATCACACCACCGGCAAGGTCGAAATCGTCTCGATGAACCATGGCTTTGCCGTCGACGCCGACTCATTGCCGAGCGGCGTCGAGGAAACGCATGTCTCGCTGTTCGACGGTTCGAATTGCGGCATTGCGCTCACCGGCAGGCCGGTCTTCTCGGTCCAGCATCATCCCGAAGCCTCGCCCGGCCCGCAGGATTCGCACTATCTGTTTCGCCGCTTCGTCAATCTCATCCGCGAAAAGCGCGGCGAGCCGGCACTGGCCGAGCGTGTTTAGCGCATGCGTAAAAACGGATTTGATTGACGGCGCCGGCCGGGCTCCCGGCGCCGATCAAGCCCCGTCTGTCACCGCTTCCTGCGCGTGCATGCGTTTGACTTCCTTCGGCGTCGGCTTGGCCACCCTGGTGACGAAGACGACGAGCGCCAGCGTGAGGAAAATCGCGCCGAGCAGATACGGGGCACCGCCGAAAACCACCGGCGCGCTCGGCCCCGTGAACCAGGAAAAGATCGCCGTATAAAGCAGCGGCGTGATGATCGAGGTGATCGAGAAGACCGAGGTCATCGCGCCCTGGAGTTCGCCCTGGGCGGAAGGTGGCACCTTGGCGGCCGCCAGGCTTCTGAGCGGCGGGTCGGCCAACGCCTCGAGACATCCAACGACGATCACTGCATAGATCATCCAGCCTTGTGACGCGAAGGCGTAGCCGAAGGCGCTGAGTGCGGTAAATGCCAGACCGATTACCGCCGTCTTCCACTCGCCAAGCTTAGGGATCACGCGCGGCAGGACTGTCGCCATGACGATCGCCCCGCACAGGCCGAAAGCGCCGAGCGAGAAGCCGATCTGTTGTTCGCTCCAGCCATAGCGATAACTGGAGACGAACGACCAGACCGCAGGATACATCATGTGCCCCAGCGTCATCAGAAAGAAGACAAGTCCGATCCAGCCGATACCTTCGTAGTTGCGCATCTGGACGAGCGTGCCGACCGGGTTCGCGCGTTTCCACTCGAAGCGGCGACGGTGCTTGTTATCAAGTGTTTCCGGCAACAGAAACAGCGCGATCAGAAAGTTTGCGAAAGCAAGCCCGGCAGCGAAATAGAACGGCACACGCGGCCCGAACGTGCCGAGCAACCCGCCCAGAACCGGCCCTATGACGAAGCCGACGCCGAAAGCAATGCCGAGCAGCCCGAAATTCTTCGCACGATTTTCGTCGGTCGAGATGTCGGCAATGAACGCCGATGTCGTGGAATAACTGGCGCCGGAAATGCCGGCCAGCACGCGGCCGATGAACAGCATCGGATAGGACCAGGCGATAGCGCAGATCAGATTGTCGATAGCGAACGTCAGCACCGAGGCGAGCAGAATTGGCCGCCGCCCGAACCGGTCGCTCAACCCGCCCATCACTGGTGCGAAAACGAACTGCATCGCCGCATAGACGAAGAACAGCCAGCCGCCCTCGATAGCCGCCTCACTGATGCCGACGCCGGTCAATTCCCTGAGATAGGCCGGCAGCACCGGCATGATGATGCCGAAGCCGATGATGTCGAGCAGCAGGGTGGTGAAAACAAGCGCAAGGCCCCGCCTGGCGGTTTTGGGGTCTATCATGATGGTATATCTCCTCGGGCCGCCCGAGCGAACGGGAACACACCTTAT
The DNA here is from genome assembly GCF_040320005.1 of Mesorhizobium sp. M0816. Lineage (NCBI taxonomy): Bacteria > Pseudomonadati > Pseudomonadota > Alphaproteobacteria > Hyphomicrobiales > Phyllobacteriaceae > Mesorhizobium > Mesorhizobium sp. M0816. Next base: position 94,558 of record NZ_JAMYOT010000011.1, read on the forward strand.
AGGCGAGCACATCGCTGGGAACAATGAGGGAACGGGCCGAGTGCTTTCATCCTGACATCCCCTGACTGCGATCCAGTCTCTCGGATTAGCGAGAAAACCGGCGGTTCAGATCGGGTTGTTGAACGTGTCGCAGTCCGAAAGCTTGCCGTTCTGGAAGCCGCGCGCCAGCCAGGTCTGCCGCTGCTGCGACGTTCCGTGGTTGAAGCTTTCCGGCACGATGTAGCCCTGCATCTTCTTCTGCAGCGTGTCGTCGCCGATCTGCTTGGCGGCGTTCAGTGCCTCCGCCATGTCGCCCTGCTCCAAAATGCCCTTCTGGCCGGTGAAATGTGCCCAAATGCCGGCAAAGCAGTCGGCCTGGAGCTCGACCTGCACCGACATGTGGTTGGCGTCCGCTTCGCCCATGCTCTGCCGCATCTGGTTGAATTTGGGCAGGATGCCGACCAGGTTCTGCACGTGATGGCCGACCTCATGCGCAATCACATAGGCCTGTGCGAAATCGCCTGAGGCACCGAACTGCTGATCGAGTTGCTGGAAGAAGGTGGTGTCGAGATAGACCTTGCGATCGTTGGGACAGTAGAATGGTCCGGCCGCTGACGAGGCAGAACCGCAGGCGGAGCGAATCTGGCCGCTGAACAGGACCAGTTTTGGATCTTGATAGGTCAGGCCCTCGGACTGGAAAATACCAGTCCAGGTATCCTCGGTCTCGGCCAGCACGGTCGACACGAACTGCTTCATCTCGTCGGATGCCGGCGCACCGGTGCCGCCGTCTTGCTCGCCGCTATTGTCGGTGATCTGGCCGCCGCCGGGCTGCAAGCCGCTGTTATCGAGGATCTGACTCGGGTCGAAGCCGAAATACCACCCTGCCAGGAAAATCAACCCTACGATGATAATGCCTGACATGCCGCCGCCGCCGGCGCGACCGCCGATCGGGATGCGAAACTGCCCCGGCCCGCCGCCAAGCCCGCCGCTCTGGCCGCGCTCGTCCTCGACATTGTCACTCTGACGACGGCCCTTCCAGAGCATGGCAACCCCGTGATGCAATTTTCCGGCCGATCGGGCCGTGTCCCGGTTCGATCGGACACGACAACAATTATCTCAACGGTTACGCCAAGTCACAGTATTTTTCGTGCGAACAAGCAATGCTTGCTGACGCTTGCCTGCTCTGGCCGAGACATCGCAAGGTCTGTGCCGTTCACCCTGCTCGTGGGAAACGAGTCGCGCGAAGAGATACGCTGGCCGTGCTTTTCAGCGGGCGGCGATTATTGCCTTGCGAAAGGCTTCGAGCGTCTCGGCGCTGACATGATGCTCGATGCCTTCGGCGTCGATGCGCGCCGTCTCGGCACTGACGCCGAGCGAGCGCAGGAAGGCCTCGACCGTCTGGTGGCGAATGCGGCTCTCTTCCGCAACCTTGCGGCCGGCATCGGTCAGGAACACGCCGCGATAAGGCTTCCGGGAGACCAGCCCGTCGGCGCACAGCCGCGTCAGCATTTTCGCCACCGTCGGCTGAGCGACGCCGAGCCGTGCCGCGATATCGACCTGGCGCGCCTCGTTGCCATCCTCGATCAGGTCGGCGATGAGCTCGACATAATCCTCGACCAGCGCGCTGCGGCGCGCTTCACGCGTCTGCCTGAAGCCTTCCGAGTGGATTTCTGCGTCAGGCAGCGGCTTTTCGCGAGGAACCGGTCTTTTCTTCAGCGCCAATACGCGCTCCTCCCGGCAGTTTGAATCGACATTGCGGTCATAACACGGAACCCTATTGGTTCTGGCCGTTTATTTCCATTCGGTGGCCGGCGCAACCGGCGTTCACTGCCGTTCCGGCCGCACGGCCAAGCGACCACAAGAAAAGCTCAGACAATGAAATATAGCATATTGCATAATGTTCAGCCGTGGCATAGATAAGGAGACAACATCGATCGTCCCAGTGGAAAGCCATTTCATGTCGGAAGCCGAAGCCACCTCAGCCCCCCGGTCCATGTGGCGATTTGCCCGCCCGGAGGACGACGAGCAGCCCAGCCTTCGCGAAGTCAACGCAACGATCACGGTGCCGCACTCGGGGATCTGGCTTCGCCGGCTGTTCGCCTTCATGGGGCCGGGCTACATGGTTTCGGTCGGCTATATGGATCCGGGCAATTGGGCGACCGACCTCGCCGGCGGGGCCCAATTCGGCTACACGCTGCTTTTCATCATCATGTTGTCGAACCTGATGGCGATCCTGCTGCAGGCACTCGCCGCCCGGCTCGGCATCGCCACCGGCCGCGACCTTGCGCAGGCGTGCCGCGCCTATTATCCGCGACCGGTCAATTTCATGCTTTGGGTCGCTTGCGAATTGGCCATCATCGCCTGCGACCTGGCCGAGGTCATTGGCACGGCGATCGCCTTGCAACTGCTGTTCGGGATTCCGCTGATCGGCGGCGCCATTATCACCGCGCTCGATGCCTTCCTGCTGCTGCTGCTGATGAACAAGGGCTTCCGTTTCCTCGAGGCCTTCATCATAGCGCTTTTGATTATCATCTTCGGCTGCTTCGCCATTCAGATCTTTGCCGCCGCCCCGCCGGTCGGCTCCATCCTGCACGCGATGTTCGTGCCGTCGTCCGAGATCGTCACCAATCCGGCCATGCTCTACATCGCCATCGGCATCATCGGCGCCACGGTGATGCCGCACAATCTCTATCTGCACTCCTCGATCGTGCAGACCCGGGCCTACGAGCGCACCGATCGCGGCAAGCGCGATGCCATCAAATGGGCGACGACCGACTCGACCATCGCGCTGATACTGGCGTTGTTCGTCAATGCTTCCATCCTGATCGTGTCGGCGGTGGCGTTCCACGGCACCGGTCATCATGACGTTGCCGAGATCGGCCAGGCCTTCGAGCTTCTGTCGCCGCTGCTTGGCCTCGGCATCGCTTCCATCCTGTTTGCCGTAGCGCTGCTCGCCTCCGGCCTGAACTCGACGGTGACGGCGACGCTCGCCGGCCAGATCGTAATGGAAGGGTTCTTGCGGCTGCGCATCCCGCAATGGGCGCGCCGCCTGCTGACGCGCGGCATCGCCATCATTCCGGTGGTGGTGGTCACCGCGCTCTATGGCGAGAAGGGAACCGGCCAGTTGCTGGTCTTCAGCCAGGTAATCCTGTCGATGCAGCTCCCCTTCGCTGTCGTACCGCTGGTGCAGTTCGTCTCGGACAAGCGCAAGATGGGCAATTTCGCCATTTCCCGCGCTGTTGCCGTGCTGGCCTGGGTGGTCGCCGGGCTCATCCTGGTGCTCAACTTTAAGCTGCTCTACGATACGGTCGTCGGTCTGGGCTGAGCGTTTCTCTTCTCCAAGCCGACGCAACCATGTCGGCAGTCATCCGCCCTTCCAACCCTGGAAATTTGCCGGCCGCTGTCGAATAAATGTCCGTTCGCCCGTCCTTGGCTCGAACTCCGGCCATGACGGCACGGATCAGGGAAAGGGAGCTCCAATGAGGAAGATCATCGCCGCAACATTCGTCAGCCTCGACGGCGTCATGCAAGCGCCTGGCGGCCCGCAAGAGGACCCTGTCGGCGGCTTCAAATTCGGCGGCTGGACGTTTCACTACTGGGACGATGTGATGGGCGCCGCGATGGGCGAGACGTTTTCAAAACCGTTCGCGCTGCTTCTCGGCCGCAAGACTTACGACATCTTCGCCGCCCACTGGCCTTATCAGAAGAATGATCCGATCGCCGACATCTTCAACGCCGTCACCAAATATGTGGCGACGCACAGGCCGGATTCGCTGTCCTGGCAAAACAGCCAGCCGCTCGGCAGCGACGTCGTGGCGACATTGCGCCGGATGAAGCAGGAGGACGGCCCCGACCTGCTCATTCAGGGATCGAGCGAGCTGATCCAGACCTTGCTCGCCAATGACCTGATCGACGAGATCAACTTGCTGATCTTCCCGCTGGTGCTGGGCAAGGGCAAAAAACTGTTCGGCAGCGGCACGATACCTGCCGCCTTCAAGCTGACCCGTTCGCAGGCATCGACCACCGGCGTCCTCATGGCGAGCTATGAACGCTCCGGCGAGATCAAGACCGGGTCATTTGCCACGGAGCAGCCGTCCGAAGCCGAGATCGAGCGGCGCAAGAACTGGAAGTAGATGCCGCGGGGCGATCAAGGACGGCTGAACACTGGCCGTCCTTTTTGCTGTTTTTAAGCCGCCTCTCGTCGCCCTGCCAACCCATCGCGGAGGTGGCCCGCGAATGCCAGTGCAGCCGGCGCGACGTCGTGCTTCGGCAAATGCAGATTGATCGAAAAATTCGGCAATGACGGCAGCTCCGGATCGTTGGCCAGAATGTCAAGGTCGACAGGCACGGTCGACGCCAACCAGGTGGTGACGGCCAAGTCCGAACGCACTGTCGCCGTCGTCGCGTCGATGCTGCCGTTTTCGAATACGGTGCGCCATTCCAGCCCATGCTCGTTAAGCGCCTCCAGCACCACCGGGCGGAACGCACAGGTCTCGGCGACCATCGAAACCGGCAAGGGGCGTTTGCCGCGGGCGGCGCCGCCTTTGGCGCCGACCCAGCCACCAGCCGGTCGACAACAAGGCATTCGCCGGCCGACCGACCGATCGGCTCCTCGATCACCGCGAGCTCTATCGTGCCGGTCGCCAAGGCTGCGGCCAACTCTGGCGACGAAGCACAGACAAGCGAGATCTCGACCTGCGGATCGCTTGGAAGAGGTTCTCGGCTGCAGCCTGTTCGAGCGCGACCGGCGTGGATTGCGGCTGACCCGCTCCGGCGAGCGATTATTCGGCAAGGGCAAGCGCCTGCTTTCCCTCAATGACGAGATCCTGGCGGAGATGGCGGGTGATGCAGTTGCCGGTCAGGTGCGGCTTGGCGTGCCGTACGACCTTGTCGGCACCTTGCTTGCGCCGGTGCTGAAGGCCTATGCCGAAGCCTATGGGGCTGGGAGCGGCGGCATCCTTTGCCGCGCTCGCCAACGGGCCGCTGCGGCTCGCCGTGCTGCTCGGCACGGTCTTCGGTCTTGCAGCGGCCCTCTCGCTGGCGGCGTGGTGCGTGGCGGGCACGCTGCTCGCCCGGTTGCTGCGAACCGAGCGGCAGTGGCGCATGCTCAACGCCGTGCTTGGCCTGCTGCTGGCCGCCTCGATCATCCCGATGTGGCGGACAGCGTAAGATCAGTCTTTAGCCATGTCAGGCAGCGTAACGCGCCGCCGGCTTGCCCGCCAGAAGACTGCCGAAGAAGCCTTGCGGACGCGAAGAAAGGCACCCCCCCGGCAATATCGGCAAGACCCGGTGCCGTGAATGCTTCACCTTTTTCCAGGCCAACCAGCACTGCATCGACCAGATCGTCGGCGGTCATGACGATTTCTTGCGGAACGTCGGCGAGGTCGCTTCCGGCAACTTCCCAGAATTCGGCACTGGACGAAATCGCCGCGCTGGATTTTGACGCACCGCCGCCGCGACTTGAACTATCGGCGGCCGGCAGCCAAGCTTTGCTAACAAGCCTTACTCGGCCGGCATCGCCACCGGACGCGCCGCCAGGTGGCCCGCCAGCACGACGCCCAGACCGACGATCGGGAATGCCGCCGCGACCACGCCGAGGTCGGCCGGTGCGCCATAGCGCAGCACCGCGGCGCCGACCACGGCACCCAGTGCCACGCCGAGATAGAGCGCCGAAGCGTTCAGCGACAGCACGATTGGCGCGGCATCGGGCGCCAGCTTGATGATGCGGCTGGCCTGCGCCGGCGGGAATGCCCAGCCGACGATGCCCCACGGCACCATCATGGCCATCAATGCCGGCCCGGCGATCTCGCGCGGCAGGAACATCGGGATCAGCGAAAACGTGACCAGCATCGCGGCACTCAGCGCCAGTGACCAGCAGACGGTGCGCGTCGCGCCGAAACGGTCGGCGGCCTGACCGCCGCCGATATTGCCGATGACCGCGCCAACGCCGAAAGCGAGCAGCATTCCGGGAAGCGCGATCGGGTTCAGTCCGCCGCCTTCGATCGCGAGCGGCGCGACAAAGGCAAAGACGGTGAAGGCGCCGATCAGGGCCAGGATGGTCGTCACCAGGATAGGCATGACGCCGGGGCGAAGTGCCGCTGCCAACCGCATCCGGAGCGGCAGCCTGGTGCCGACGATGCCGCGCGGCAGCCGGTACCACAGGATCGCGCCGGCGAGCGCACCAAGGCCGGCGATGGCAAAGAAGGTGCCGCGCCAGCCGGCAACCGTCGCAACGAGCGCGCCGAGCGGTGCTCCGACCGCGACCGCAACCGTAGTGCCGCCGACGACCACGGCAATGGCGCGGGCGCGGTGATGATCGTCGACAAGCGCAACGGCCGTTCCCTGTGCGGTCGCCGCGAACAAGCCTGACGACAGCGCCATGACGATGCGCGCGATCAACAGCAATTCGAAGGAGGAGCTTAGCGCCGCGGCGACGTTGCCCAACACGAAGAACACCAGCGTCCACAGGATGACGCGGCGCCGGTCCCATTCGCCGGTCAGCGTTGCCAGGATCGGCGTGCCGATCGCATAGGCGAGCGCAAACGCGGTGATCAGCGTGCCGGCGAGCGGAACGGAGATGGCGGCATCCTTTGCAATGTCGGGCAAAAGGCTGGAGATGACGAAACCTTCGGTCGAAATCGTGAACGATCCGAGCGCAAGCCAGATGAGGCGCTTATCCATGGCAATTTCCTTAGTTCAAAGGTTATTGAACAATTGGACATAACAGGGCATGATGTCAATAAAGCCGCTGCAAAATAGCCGAACCATCCTGACAGCCCGGTGTCAGGACGGGGCGACGGGACGAAACTATGTGTCCATTAGCCACGAGAGAAGATGCGTTGAAATCGGCTCCGAATGTGCTTAATTCCTGGGCATGACCTTGCCCCATCCCACCGCCGACCAGATCAGCCTGCCGAACGTGCTTGCCGTGCTCGGCGACCCGACGCGACTGGCCATCGTGCGCTATCTCGCCAGCAAAGAGGGCGTGCCGCTGAATTGCAGCCGGTTCCTCGATCTCTGCTCGAAGACCAATCTGAGCTACCATTTGGCCAAGCTGCGTGAGGCCGGCGTCACCCGCACCGAGGCGGTTGGAACCAGCCGGCTGATCACGCTGCGCCGTGACGATCTCGACCGCCGCTTCCCGGGCCTGCTCGACAGTGTTATTGCCGCGGCCGGCGACGCATCGTTGCCGGCGGTCGGCGGCCACGAGATCGAAGTCCGCGCCTGAACGACCCGAAGCTGGGTTCCGCTCTCGCCCGCCTCGCGAGGCGAGCAAAGTAGCTTCACCCGCCCTCCAGCCATTCCAATTAACGGAGCCTGCCATGCGCATTGCCGTCCTCGCCGACATCCACGGCAATGTCCTGGCGCTCGACGCCGTGCTCGATGATCTGCGGCAGCGCGGCGGCGCCGACCTCATCGTCAATCTCGGCGATTGCGTTTCCGGCCCGCTCTGGCCGCGCGAGACCATGGAGAGGCTCGAGACGCTCGACCTGCCGACGGTGCGCGGCAACCACGACCGCCGCGTTGCCCGCGACACCGCCGACGAGACCATGTGGCCGTCCGACCGCTACGCGCAGGAACGGCTGACCGCAGGCCAGCGCGAGGCGCTGTTCGCGCTGCCCCTCACGCTGGAAGTCGCGCCCGGCATACTCGCCTTCCATGCCCGGCCCGACCACGACGAAAAATACCTGACTGACGCGATCGTCGACGGCCGGCTGGTGCGCGCGCCGCTGGTCGCAATCGAGCGGCGCCTCGGCGCGATCGATCCCGCCTGCCGCATCATGCTTTGCGGCCACAGCCATCGCAGCGAGCTGGTCCGCATTCCCGGCGGTCCGGTCATCTTCAACCCGGGCAGCATCGGCTGCCCGGCCTATCACGATGATACGCCGCCGGCGCATGTCTCCGAGCAGGGCTCGCCGCACGCCCGCTACGGCATCGTCGACTTGCACCCCGACAGTTTCGAAGCCATCGCCGTCGATTATGACCACGAGGCGGCGGCGCGCCAGGCCGAGCAGGCGGGACGGCCCGAATGGGCTCACGCGCTGCGCACCGGCTTCATGCCGGGCTGAGCTTGCTCATGCCTAGCTGAACGGATGACCGCCTTCGAGCGGCAGAAGTCGCGACCGGTCCAATCTTCAGTTGCCAGACGCGGATCGCTTCGATCGCTTGGCAGGACGTCGGGTGCTGGCCGCCGAAGTCTTTGAAGACTTTGGCCGTGACGTCTTGGGCGCCAGTTGCCTCGGGTTGAAAGTCTGTGCTGGAACCGATTCGGAGCCGGCCCGAATGTCGGCGTCGCGCACCTGCTGGCCAAAGTTCAGGCCGGTCAGCTCTTCAATCTCGGCCACCGTCGAAAGGAACTCCGATACCCTGGCAATTTCAAGCGGGTCATCGAATGCCTCGGCACGCTCGCCGAACGCTTCGGGCATCACTTCCAAAACCGGCTTCTGGTCCGCCAGCAGCGCGATGGCGCGCAGGCCAGCTTGATCGGACCACAGCGCGATCTTCCAGAACTTCAGCGGAACATGGCTGTCGAAGCGGTAGGGAGGATCGTCCTCGCCGAACACTGGCCCGGCAAACACCGTGACACGGCCTCGCGTCGTATAGGCGTTGCGCAGCACATAGGTTTCTACCGCGCGCCATCTCAACTTCCCTTTGGAGCCGGGATGGTTAAGCGAGCTTCCTTGATTGAAGAAGCCGACTTGCGGCGCAGCATTGGTATAAAAGAACGTGTCGCGTTCTGCCGCGACCGCCTCCTGATCGACGCCCCATGCGGGGTCGCCGCGAAGTGTAATATGGCCCTTCTGGAACATTCGAGCGATTCGTTCCTTGGATTTTGCGACGGGAAATCCAGGCACATTCTGGCTCGAATAGAATTCCTGGTTCATCTGCTCGCCAAGGTCGATGCGCCGATCCGGCCGGAAAGCATCGCTGGCTTCCGAACCGGAAATCGACTCCACCCCCAATTCGACAAGCGACGGGTTGTCGATGACCGTCTTGTCCTCACGATTGACCGCCTTGGTGCGGGATCCATCGATATTGCAGGCGGTGACGAAGGCAAGCCTGCGATCGGCGTTCATCAAGATCGAAAAATGATGGTAGCGCAATTCGTGTGGGTCCTCTCCCGGTTTGGCAAGAAGGTTTTTGGCCAACCGGTAGGGTGAATTGGTAACCGTCGGCATTGCCAGGACAAAGCCCGGTATGAAGCCGGGCTCATACCCTCCACGATCGTCGAAATCCTCTGTTTTCCAACCCGCGGCCTCGGCGATGGCCACCTTCCCGGGTTCGCTTGCCGGGCCTTTGCCGTCGTTTCGTCTCGCATCGCCTCCGTCGCGGTCGATCAGCGGCGCCCGGACATTTATCTCGACGGGAAAAGTCCAGGTGACCGAGCCATCGGCATTGTGTCTCGTCGCCGGCGGATTGCGATCCGGTTCCGGCCGCTGCACCGGCTTGTCCGGCACATCTTCGCGAATATCGGCGTTCAGCCGAACTGTCTCGTCCATCATGCGCGGCATGCCGGCCCAAATCGCCAGAGCTTGCGAAACCGCCGATGCCGAGGAGCCCGGCAGCTTGGACTTTCTAGCACCCAGATCGTCAACGATGGCGCTGATCCGTATGCCTTCGTTGATCTCACGCGCAAGCGCATAGCCACCTATGCCCGTCACCTCGTGGAACGGGCCGGCCCAATGGTGCAGGGCGATAGGTTCCCATTCATTGTTGAAGACCGGGGAGCCGGACGAACCCTGTTCGGTGTCGGCGACATAGTGCAGCACTTGCACCGTTTCGTCGCGGGCCACCAGCCGGTTTTCACGCAACACCAGTTCCTTGAAGCGGCCATCGGGATGCTGAACGATGTTGGCGATTTCGCCGAGCATATGCTTGTCGCGCGCATCCGACAGCGAGATAAAACCGAACTCCCCCAGTTCCTTTGGACCGGAACGCCGCTCGCCAACTCCGATCAGCGTATAGTCCAGACCCTCTATGCTATCGGTCACGAAACAGGATTCAGGATCGAACAGGAACGTCGTCGGCGTACGCACGGCATTCGCACCGTCCTGCTCATAATCGAACTGGACCTGGAAGCGCCGGGAATCCGCCGGCGACGAAATCACATGGTTGTTTGTGAGGAACAGCCTTGGCCCGACCAGAAAACCCGATCCTTGTGGATTGCCGTTGAGAAAGGCAACGCGGCCAACCGCATCGGCAGCACGGCGCCCACGCTCGAGGAATGCGATCCCGATGAAATCGAGCGTTGGGCCGAGAATTGCCTCCGGCCCTGGCTGCTTGGCGGCGGCCTTTCTTTCCCCGGCAGACCTCATGTCGATCGCTGCCGATATCATCTCCGCTTCGGTGCGGCTGAGCGACGCCTTTACCTGCAACCTGTCGAGGCGCCTGGAGAGGGTCTGTTCGGCGGCCAGCGGATTGCCGTTGGCGATGTGACCAAGTGAAGCCTCAATCTCGGCGCGCGTTTTCTTGATACGCTGGCGAACTATGTTTTCCACCTGCGCAAATATTTCAAGGTCGACCATATTTCCCTCCTCAACCTTACTTGAGAGAGTGCATATTTACATGAAATGTGCAATATTTTGCCGGCTGTTAGTTCACGGAAGTGGCCTGGTCGCGATTCAACACGCGGCACCTTTTCGGGCTTACACAGCGCCGTCTCGTCGCCTATAAAAACCGGCTGGCGTGCGATGGCGCTTTCGTGCCTGGCCGCGCCTTCGGCAATTGAACCTACCGCCATGGCAGATGATTAGGCGCACAGTAACACTCCCGACGACGCTGCTTGCGATGGTTGCCGCTCCGCTGATGCTGGCGGAGTTGCCGGCCAACGGCCAGGAGCCGGAGCCCATTATCTCGATTGTGACGGGTCTTGCTCCGGATGATCTCCTGAACGTGCGCGCCACGGCGTCGGCCATGGGCAAGATCGAGGCGCGGCTGCCGAGCGGTTCGAGCGTGAAAAATCTCGGCTGCGGCGACATCAGCGGTTACAAATGGTGCAAGGTTGAAGACATTGACGACCCCAAACTGAGCGGATGGGCGCCGGCGCGCTACCTCGATCCTATCAATCCCCAGCAAGTGACACCCCAGGCGGCGGCCAATACGGAGAGCCCTGCCTCTCAACCACTGCCCGATCTGACAACGCGCCTCGGCGCAACCGGTCCCGAAACGACGCTGAACTCCGCTGACGCGATCGGCAGGGTGGCTATCGAGGACGCTTACCGCTTGGCCCTGGCCGCTGGAAACCCCTCGACTGGACAGGTTGATGGATCGCCGCCCGTGGCTGCGGACCCCGTCCGGAATTTCGGCGCGGCCAACGCGGCGCCCCCGGCCGACGCACAGACCGTTGCGCGGCTTCAGCCGCCGGGGACACCGGTACCCGGTGCCGGCAACGCCATCCCCTGCGCGCGCTATCTCGGCCAGCCGATGACCAGCTGCAAGGCAGGCGTCGCGCGCACCGGCGACAAGACCGACGTGACCGTGACATGGCCCGATGGCAGCACGCGCATCATCAGCTTCCAGGCCGGCAAGCCGGCCGGCTCGAATGGGCCCGGCGAATTCCGCTTCACCCGCGAGGGCAGCCTCAACATCGTCCGCATCGGCGTTTCCGAACGCTTCGAGATCACGGACCAGTTTGCGCTGGGGGATAGTGGTAAGGGGAATAAGGCAGTAGGGCAGTAGGGCAATATGCTTAAGGGCGCTCGAACCTCTGCCCTACTGCCCTACTGCCCTACCCGCATTTTAGGGGGTTACATCCGGCAAAACTCTTCCCTATAAGGCCCTCCTAGCCTGATACCAGAATCGCGCGCACAACCGGCCGGGTCATCCCGTCCGGCTTTTTGTGCAAGCCGCCCGCCGAACGGACCCTCGACATGCCAAGACGCACCGACATCAAGTCGATCCTGATCATCGGGGCCGGCCCCATCGTCATCGGTCAGGCCTGCGAATTCGACTATTCCGGCACCCAGGCCTGCAAGGCGCTGAAGGAAGAGGGTTTTCGCGTTATCCTGGTCAATTCCAATCCGGCCACCATCATGACCGATCCGGAACTGGCCGACGCCACGTACATCGAGCCGATCACGCCCGAAGTGGTGGCCAAGATCATCGCCAAGGAGCGGCCGGACGCGCTGCTGCCGACCATGGGCGGCCAGACCGCGCTCAACACCGCTTTGTCGCTGCGCCGCATGGGCGTGCTCGACCGCTATCAGGTCGAGATGATCGGCGCCGACGCCACCGCAATCGACAAGGCTGAGGACCGCGCGCTGTTTCGCGAGGCGATGAACAAGATCGGCCTGGAAACGCCGAAGTCGATGCTGGCCAACGCCACCGACGTCAAGAATGCCGACCGCAAGACGCACGAGGCCGAGCGCGCCGCGCTGAAGGCGGAAAAGCCCGAAAATCTCGACGCCGCGCTCGATGCTCTGGAAACGCGCTGGAACCTCGGTGAGGGCGACCGCAAGCAGCGCTATATCAGCCATGCCATGGCGATTGCAGCACAAGCGCTCGACCATGTCGGCCTGCCCGCAATTATCCGCCCCTCCTTCACCATGGGCGGCACCGGCGGCGGCATCGCCTACAACCGCGCCGAATTCTTCGAGATCGTCCAGTCCGGCCTCGACGCCTCGCCGACCACCGAAGTGCTGATCGAGGAGAGCGTGCTCGGCTGGAAGGAGTATGAGATGGAGGTTGTCCGCGACAAAGCCGACAATTGCATCATCATCTGCTCGATCGAGAACATCGACCCGATGGGCGTGCATACCGGCGATTCGATCACCGTCGCCCCAGCGCTCACGCTGACCGACAAGGAATACCAGATGATGCGCAACGCCTCGATCGCGGTGCTGCGCGAGATCGGCGTCGAGACCGGCGGCTCCAACGTCCAGTTCGCCGTCAACCCGGCCGACGGCCGCCTGGTGGTGATCGAGATGAACCCGCGCGTCTCGCGCAGCTCCGCGCTCGCCTCCAAGGCGACCGGTTTTCCGATCGCCAAGATCGCCGCCAAGCTCGCCGTCGGCTACACGCTGGACGAGCTCGAGAACGACATCACAGGCGGAGCAACGCCGGCGTCGTTCGAGCCGAGCATCGACTATGTCGTGACCAAAATCCCGCGCTTTGCCTTCGAGAAATTCCCCGGCGCCGAGCCGGTGCTGACCACATCGATGAAATCGGTCGGCGAGGTCATGGCCATCGGCCGCACCTTCCAGGAATCGCTGCAGAAAGCGCTGCGTGGACTGGAGACCGGCCTGACCGGTCTGGACGAAATCGAGATCCCCGGCATCGGCCACGGGAACGCGCCGGCCAGCCATGTCGATGACCGCAACGCCATCCGCGCCGCCTTGGGCACGCCGACGCCGGACCGGCTGCGCATGGTGGCGCAGGCGATCCGCATGGGCACCTCGCTGGAAGACGTGCACGCAATGTGCAAGATCGACCCGTGGTTCCTCGAGCAGATCGCCGGCATTCTCGAAATGGAGGCGCGCATTCGCGAGCACGGCATCCCCGAGGACGCCGCCAATCTGCGCATGCTGAAGGCGATGGGTTTCTCCGATGCCCGCCTCGCATCCCTGGTCAGGAAGGACGTCGAAGAGATCCAGAAGATTCGCGAAAAACTCGACGTTCATCCGGTTTACAAGCGCATCGACACTTGCGCCGCCGAGTTTGCTTCGCCCACCGCCTACATGTATTCGACCTATGAGGTCCCCTTTGCCGGCGCGCTCGCCAACGAGGCGCAGGTCTCATCGCGGAAAAAGGTCGTCATCCTCGGCGGCGGCCCCAACCGCATCGGCCAGGGCATCGAGTTCGACTACTGCTGCTGCCATGCCGCCTTTGCGCTGCGCGACGCCGGCTTCGAGGCGATCATGATCAACTGCAATCCCGAAACCGTCTCGACCGACTACGACACCTCCGACCGGCTCTATTTCGAGCCGCTGACGCCGGAGGACGTGCTGGAGATCCTGCGCGCCGAGAAGGCGTCCGGCGAGCTGGTCGGCGTCATCGTCCAGTTCGGCGGCCAGACGCCGCTGAAGCTCGCCGATGCGCTGGAAAAGGCCGGCATCCCGATCCTCGGCACCTCGCCCGACATGATCGACCTGGCCGAGGACCGCGACCGTTTCCAGAAGCTATTGCACAAGCTCGGCCTCAGCCAGCCGAAGAACGGCATTGCCTATTCGGTCGAGCAGGCCCGCCTCGTCGCCGGCGAGCTCGGCTTCCCGCTGGTCGTGCGCCCGTCCTATGTGCTCGGCGGCCGCGCCATGCAGATCATCCACGACGAGGGCATGCTGCAATCCTACCTGCTCGACACCGTGCCCGGCCTGGTGCCGGAGGACATCAAGCAGAAATACCCCAACGACAAGACCGGCCAGATCAACACGCTGCTCGGCAAGAACCCGCTGCTGTTCGACACCTATCTCTCGGGCGCCATCGAGGTCGACGTCGATTGCCTGTGCGACGGCAAGTCGACCTACGTCTCCGGCATATTGGAGCATATCGAGGAGGCCGGCATCCATTCGGGCGACTCGGCCTGCTCGCTGCCGGTGCACTCGCTGCCCTCGGAACTCGTCGATGAGCTGGAGCGCCAGACGGCGGCCCTTGCCCGCGCCCTCAATGTCGGCGGGCTGATGAACGTGCAATACGCGATCAAGGACGGCACGGTCTATGTGCTCGAGGTCAACCCGCGCGCGTCGCGCACCGTGCCCTTCGTCGCCAAGACGATCGGGCGTCCGATTGCCAAGATCGCCGCCCGCATCATGGCCGGCGAGAGCCTGGAAGACGCCTTCGCCCATTACGGCGCCATGCCCGACCCGCGCAATCCCGGCCACATCGCCGTCAAGGAAGCGGTGTTCCCGTTCGCCCGCTTCCCCGGCGTCGACATATTGCTCGGCCCGGAAATGCGCTCGACCGGCGAGGTCATGGGCCTCGACCGCGACTTCGCGCTCGCCTTCGCCAAGAGCCAGCTCGGGGCGGGTGTTGATCTCCCCCGCGCGGGCACGCTGTTCGTCTCGGTGCGCGACGAGGACAAGAAAGGCATCCTGCCGGCGGTCAAGCGCCTCGCCGGCCAGGGTTTTAAAGTGCTCGCCACCTCGGGCACGGCACGCTTCCTCGCCGAAAACGGCGTCGCCGCCGAGAAGATAAACAAGGTGCTGGAAGGCCGCCCGCATATCGAGGACGCCATCCGCAACCGCCAGGTCCAGATCGTCTTCAACACGACTGATGGCCAGAAGGCGGTATCGGACTCGAAATCACTGCGCCGCGCGACGCTGATGCAGAAGGTGCCGTATTACACGACGCTGTCGGGTGCGGCTGCGGTGGCCGAGGCGATTGCTGCGCTGAAGGCGGGGAGCCTGGAGGTGCGGCCGCTGCAGGAGTATTTTGCGTAGGCGATTAGCCAATCTCCCTCCTTGTGGGGGAGATGGCCGGCAGGCCAGAGGGGGGCGCTGTCCCGCCAGCGCTGCGGCTCTTTCCAAGAGGAATCTTCACTAGGCATTTCTTCTGATTGGCTTGGAACGACAGCAGCATACAAGCGCCGCTCGAAGAACCTACTAAGCCTCATTTCACCAATTGGGTGGGATTACATTCAAATAGTTCACCTTCAAAAACGCATCTAGATCCCTATCAGTGGTTCTCGCAAGATGAAATATCAATCTGGAAACCTCGGTGACCGCATTCCTGGTTAGGTAGACTTGAGTTCCTTTTACCGGAAGCCAATTGAATCTAGGAATCGGAAACCCATGTGCGAAGCTATGTCGGACCCGTAAAATTTCGTTGAGCCTAACATTTACAAGTTGCCAATTCATTCCCCTCAGGGGCCAACTCCAACTAACTATAGGGTCAAACCCAGTACATCTAACAAAAAGTATTCTCGAGTTTTCGAAATTTGGGGTATTAAACTTGTCGATATTCAATTTCGCGTGGACAATAACAAGATTCCTTAAGGTCAGTACTTCAGCGTTCAACGGATCGCCAACTCTGCCTAAGGCCTCAGGTATTATTTGATTTAGATATGCATCCCATGCAGCCACTCGCGCAGCAATCTCCACATGGTAGAAAACCTGTCTTTCAAAATTCGACTTGTTCGCCAATAGCGTGGGATCAGTCAATGCGTAAGCGCTCCGCATTTGATCCTCGAAGAGAGTCAAAGCCCGCGACATTTGGAACCTCAGAGTCGCGAAATAAACTCGGACAGCGCCTTTCGATATCGATCCAACGGCTCGAAACGCGGCGCTGGGCTTACCCTCGTAAAGAGTAACTCGATTGTTTATGAAAGTATGTATCTTAGGGATATTTATTTGATCAGTATTTGCCCTTGCGGCGAAACTTATCCTTGCATATGCAGCGGTTTTTTCGTCGCCAATTCCGTACAATAAGGCAAAAACGTTCTCAATAGCACGACGACTGCTGTCATCAGCAGTAAAAGGCACTACGAGCTTTTCACTTGCGACCAAAGCCATTTGTGTATAGATGGAGAACGATGGATTACAATCGATGATAAAGAACGTCTCTTTTCTATCGTACTCCGCCCTAATCTGCAGGATAAGATCGCGAATCCAATTTATTACTTTTTTCCAAGCGTCCAAAGGAATTGTAAGCTGGGCCGCCTGCCGCATAGCTTCCGAGAAAACCTCCAAAATGTAGTCCCCAGCGATTAATCTCACATTTGGTGGAATGTTTTTGTTGTAATGAGTCGGGACTATTACATAGTCGTTAAAATTGGTATTGTTAAGAAACGGAGAATTTAGGCGAGCCTCTATGTAACCTCCTATCGTCTTTCTTGGATACGATGAAAGTAGACTAGAATAATTCTTTGATAATTCGTCAGAACCAAGTACTATTTCTGAAGAGTTTGCTTGTGGGCACAGATCTATTATAAATATATCGGTATTTGGATGATTGTTTGCATACTCGCAAGCCGCGACGAAAGAAAGATAGCTTTTTCCAACTCCGCCTTTGTTGTTCCAAAATGCATAGGCAGTCATAGTTCCCCCACATTACGTTCGCTTCGTCAAAAATATTTTGTCGCCTTGGAAATCTAGGTTCTTCGTATGACGCCGGTGGCGACAAGCTTCGATTCGATCATGGCGTCACGTTAGCCTGCGCCTATAGACGGACGTTAGCTCAAAAAAGACTCGAGCATAAGAGCCGCGCACGGGGACTTCCACTAGCAGATGAAAATGTCGTCCTGTCTTAAATAGCAACAGCTTCCGCCTACCGCAGCTGTGCATGTCAGTTCGCCTCACTTCCAGCTCAATATCCATCAGGTTTTGCAATATCTCGCACTTACCGGTGGCGCGCGGCTTCTGACGGATTCCCGGTACGCAAAGCCAAGTCCCGCACTCCAGAAAGGCCACTCCCTCACGCCACGGCCACACACTCGATCTCGATGTCAAACTCCATCGGCCATGACGCCACCAGCACAAAGCTTCGCGCCGGCGGGTTGACGCTGAAATACTTCGAATAGACCCGGTTGATAGCGTTGTAGAAGCCGGAATTGACAGCGTAGATGCGCACCATCACCACGTTGTCGAGCTAGGTGCCCGCCGCTTCAAGGCAGTGTTTCAGCGCCTTCAGCGACGCCTCGGTCTGCGTTTCGATGTCGCCGCGCACCATCTCACCGGTTACCATGTCCACCGGCGGCGTTGCCGAGATGAACACGACGACGCTCAGCCTAGCCGAGAAACCCAATAAACCGTCCGGCAAAGAGCACAGCCGTCCACAGCACCAGCGAAAGTACAGCGAGCACGGTCGCGGCCCCACCAGCCGGCTCATCACTGCCTTTTACGCGGCGCATGAAGACCAGGAAGTTGACGCCGGCGAGCAGGATGAGTCCCATCTTGGCGAGAAAAATCGGCATCGCCGCATACTCGCTCGCCCTGACTGAAAAGAGCAGCGAGCCCGTGACCAGCGCGCCGCCGAACGCGGCCAATGCGGTACGGCGCAGCAGCGCCACGAACGGCGCCTGCGGCAGCAAGCGGAAGGCGCCCAGGATCCTGAGATCCATGAGCCCGACGCTGGTCAGCAGCGCGCCGATCGACATGATGTGAAGCGCATTGACGATTGGGTAGGCGACGAAGGAGGCCTTCAGCCCCCGCACCAAGGCGAGTTGCTCGATGCCGGCGAAAAACCCATCCATTCAGGCCGGCGGCACGCGGTCGGGATAGACATCATAGGTCTTGCCGCCGACGATGACGCGGACTGCCTTCATGCGTTTTTCGCTCTCGTCGCGCGAGCGGTTGCCGATCGCGGTCACCTCGTCGCCGATCTTGGCGACCTCCTCGGTGAAGCCGGCGGCGATCGTGCGGGACGGCGTCGCCATCTCCACCCGCCAGGCCTCTCCCTCGGCATCGACGTCCAGCGTGGCGTGCGGATTGCCGATATAGATGGCCGTGATCTTGCCCCGGAGTTCGAAAAACCCGTCCTGCGTCCACGACCAGCCGTGATGGGCATAAGCCGCACTGACGGCGGCAAGGATTACCGCCGCTGCCAGCGTGACGCTCCGGTTGAAAGGCGACAGCATCGCTCGTCTCCTCGGTTCGGCATTAGAGGGTAGGTCAGCGCGCCGCAGCGTCAAATCACATCGGGACAAGAGCCCGGCACCGGCAGGATTTCCCGATACGCCGACAGGGAATGCCAAGGTCAGTGGCAGCAATCATACTGCAGCTGCTCGTCCCAGTCCGGCCGGCCCTCCGGCGCGAAATCCATCAGGTTCCACAAGATCTCGCAGGTACCGATGGCGCGCGGGTCCTGGCCGGGTTCCGGCAGCGTGAAACCCAGCTCGGAGCTCCAGAAATGCCTGATACCGTCGGCATCGCGGTGGAACACCGACAGGACGGGGAGTTGAGCGCCGGATTCGTCCTCGGCGTGGTAGTCGCGCTTGAAGCTGTTGCCGGCCGAGGACACCAGCCGCATGTTCACCCAGCCGCGGTCGCGGCCAAGCGTCAGCAGGTTTTCCAGCGCCGTCTTGCCCACCACGGCGAAATTGAAACCGGCCGCCTCGAGATGGCCGATGGCGCCGTCGAATTGGTCTAGCAGCGCCGTGCAGGACGGGCATGGCTGGTCCGGCCGAGCGAGCTTCGCCGTGCCGCCGCTGGTCGCGACGTCACGCGTTTCCTGCGGATGGCGCGGGAACATCATCGAGTAGACGATCAGCGTGTCCTTGCCAGGCGAGAACAGCTCCGACAATTTTATGCGCGCAGGCTTGCCGTCCTGCCCCAGTCCGTCAAACACATAATCCTGCGGCACCAGCCCGCCCTTGGGCAACGCGCGGCGGGCGACGGCCACATCCTCCATCGCGCGGCGCAGCTCGATCTCCTTCTGCAAAAGGGTTTCGCGGGCGGTGCGGTATTCCTGGGATTCGTTGGGAAAGCTGATCATCGTCATCTCCATCTCTTAGGATTTTGACGACGCGCGCCAAGGTTCCGGCAACGCGCCTTGCCTCTCAAGGACGCATGGCGAAGGGCGGTTCCGACATTTTTTGCGGCGGGCGGCAGAAGTCCCCCTCACCCGGATTGCCAACCGAATTGCGAAGGGCAATTCGGGGCAATCCGACCTCTCCCCGAGGGGAGAGGAGGTCGTCGGCGTTGATGCCAGCCTCTTCTCCCCGGCGGGGAGAAGGTGGCCGCGAAGCGGCCGGATGAGGGGGACCCCCATATGCGATTGCCAATCGCCCGACGCTACTGCGCCGGCACCGGGCAGCTGACCTCGCCTTCCGGGCAATTGAGATAGTTCTCGAAATCCCTCACCCGGTCGTTGGTGAGAGCCGTCTGGCAATCGTAGACGACCATCGGATACATGCTGCCGGCGCCCTCGCGCGGGCCGCCCTGGAAAGCGCATTCGGCGTCGCGGAAAGCAACCCAGTTGCGTTGAGCATCGACCAGCAGCTTCTTGGTCTCCGCATCGCCCTTCAGCCGCCCTTCGATCTGCTTGTAGGCATCGTTGAGCTTCTTGTCGGCCTTGTCGAACGCATTCCCTGCGCATTCGTTCAAGGTGCCCTGGTCCTGCGCATTGGCGCAATCGTCGGCCCGCGCCACGCCCGCGAACAGCGGAACGGCGAGGATCAAGGTGGCGAGGCCGGTTCTGGAAAGCAAACGCCGCATGTTTCTCCGGTTTCGTCAAAACCCCCGCGCGAATCGCAACGTCGCAGCTTGACGCCCGGACCGGCAAGACGCGACCTGCCGCCTTGGTGGCCATTTCCTTTCCGGATCCTGCGCTCGGTCCCTGCCCTCCACCATGGCTCCGGGCGTTCGTCGGCTTGTCGACCGCGCCTCACCCCGCCCAGTCGACTTCGAACATCCCCAGCCGTTCGTAGAGCCGGACGGCGGCGGCGTTCTCGACCGTGTTGGTCTTGAGATCGACATGCTCGGCGCCCCGCGCGCGAAACACCGCAAACGCGTGCCGCATCAGCGCCTCGGCGATGCCCTTGCCGCGCGCCTCCGGGTGGACGGCAAGATCCTTGACGAAAGCCCGCGTCCAGCAGAGCGCCGCGCCCGCCAGCCGGCCCTTGCCGTCGATGACCAGGAAACACAAAGCTGGGTCGAATTCCGCGTCGGCCGAAATGCGCGGCCACCATTCGTCGAACGGCCCGTCGGCGCCGTCGTCGAACACCGCGGTCAACAGCGTATGCAAAGCGAGTGCATCGGCGGCTTCGAAGCCGCGCATGAAAAAACCTTCGGGCCAGCGCGGCGCCAGAAGCGTGTCGTCGAGGATCTTGCGCAGGCGGATGTCGTTTGGCGCCGGCGGGCGCGGCTCAGGCATCGGGCTGCATGCGGCGGCGCAGGCTATCGCTGCCGAGGCCGGTTTCGCCCAGCATCCCCTTGCGCTTGGCGTCGTAATAATAGCCGCTCTGGTAGAGCCGGTCGGCGCGCTTGGGGTTGCCGCCTGAGACCAGCCAGGCGCCGCGCAGATATTTCACCGCATATTTCAAATTGGTCTCGGCATCGAACAGGCCGCTTGCCGGCCCGTCATAGCCCATGCCGCGCGCCGTCGCGTGCTTGATCTGCATCAGCCCCCAATGGCCGTGATTGTAGGCTTTCGGGTTGAAGGTGCTCTCGCGGTTGACGACATGGCGCACCAGATCGACCGGCACCTGGTAAAGCGCGGAATATTTCTCGATCAGCCGCTCGATCTCGCTGCGGCCGCCGGCGTTCGACTGCCCCTCGGTGGGGTCGGTCGCGGCCAGAACGGCCGGGTTCTGCGGCACCGTGTAGGAAACCGGCTGAACGCCGGGCATGGCCGCGGTCTGTTGGGTGACCGGCATGGCGACGGCTGGCGTCGCGGTAACAGGCTGGGCATTGGCGGTCATGACGGCAGGGGTGGTTGCCGCCAGCGGCGTCGGCCCGGCAAAGGCGGCGGCCGGCTCGATCGGCAGCGCCGCCGTCTGGACCACGCCGGACGGCTCCGGCAGCACCGAAACCGTGTCGGGCAGCGCCAACGTAAAGCCGGCATCGGTATTGGCCGCATTTTCGGTGAAGGCCGGCGTCGGGGTCACCGGCGAAGTCGAGGTGCAACCGCTGAGAGCGGCCACGGCCAACACCGCCGCAAGGACGGGAAAGAGGAATTTTGCTGGCAAGCGGCGCTCGGGTCCGGTTCGTCGGGTGTTAAGAAGTCCTTACACCAGCATCTTTCCTCGGGCAATCCGCGGTAGCCGGCGGTTTTCGGGTGGCGAGCCGGGCCGGGAAATGCGATATTGTTCTGGATTTGTACTTCGAAGGATTCCGGAAAGGAGCACGCCATGGACGCCTCTCATGCCACCGCCGGCCACGCGGTCTTCGAAACCGTGCTCGGCTTCATGGGCATCGCCTGGAGCGATGCCGGACTGACCCGGCTCTGCCTGCCGCAGCGCAATCGCGACGCGGTCGAGCGCCGGCTGCTACGCCATGCCGCCGCCGAGCAGCCTGCGAAGCCCGAACCGCAATGGGTTGCCGAGCTGATCGCGTCGATCAAGGCCTACGCCGCCGGCAAGGACGTCGATTTCTCCAACGTGCCGGTCGATCTCAGCGGCGTCGACGAGTTCCGCCTGGCGATCTATGACGCGGCACGAAAACTCGCCTTCGGCGAAACCACCACCTATGGCGAACTGGCCAAACGGGCCGGCCATGCCGGGCTGGCGCGTGAGACGGGCGCCGCACTCGGCGCCAACCCGGTGCCGCTGGTCATCCCCTGTCACCGCATCCTTGCCGCCGGCGGCAAGATCGGCGGCTTTTCCGCCCCCGGCGGCTCGGCTACCAAGGAAAAGATGCTGGCAATGGAAGGCGTGCGCGTCGGCCCGCCGCCGCCGGCGCAGGTGTCGTTCGGGTTTTAGGTGTGCTGATATTCAGGCGAGGCCGGCACCCGGCGCACCATTTCGTCCCACTCTAATCCGGAAGCAGGCGCCGGCGAAAACGCCGGTCGATCTCCACCCGCTTGCATTTGTAGACGGTGCATGAATTCGTATCGGCGCTCGGCACCGAGGCCCGCGCCCTGACCTCGCCGATGTCGCAGAATTGCTGGCTCCGCACGTAGCGGTCGTAGAGCGCCAGCCCCGGCACGCGCGCCGATCTGTAGCGCAGGATGACCGCACCCTCGCGCGCTATCGTCGCCTGCACCTTACCGCAGCTCATACGGGTCGGGTCGTAGCGCGAGACCGCCTGCGCCTCGGCGGCCACCAGCGTCAGGCACGCGGCAAGCAGAACGATTTTCATGGCCCCTCTCCCCAAAACCCGGTCGCGCCCGAAGCCGGCGCGATCCTCCCGGGTCAGGCGCGCAGCGACGACGCTCTCACGCGATTGGGGCGGCCATTGGGCAGCGTTGCCGCGGCGCCATTTCCGCCCCATCTTGTTTTTTGCGCGAAAGCATATTATATGCCGTCCATTGATATTTCGGCCGATCGATCCGGGCCTCGCGATCTTCGCGTTTGCTGACGTTCTATCTCCAAAATCTCGATACAAACCGGCTGGGTTTCGGTCCAGTCAAACTAAAGCAAACGTAAAGGACTATCGAAATGGCAACAGGTACGGTCAAGTGGTTTAATTCCACCAAGGGTTTCGGCTTCATTCAGCCTGACAGCGGCGGCGCGGACGTTTTCGTTCACATCTCCGCAGTCGAGCGTGCTGGACTGTCGACCCTGGTTGAAGGCCAGAAGATCAACTTCGAGATCGAGCAGGACCGCCGCACTGGCAAGTCGTCCGCTGGATCTCTGAGCAAGGCAGCCTGATTTTGCGAATGGCGCGCGCCGGGCGGTAGCCCGGGGCGCGCGGCAAGTCACGGATGTACTGGCGGTCGCGCGAGAAGCGCGCCGGAGCGGAAGACCCCGACAAGCCGAAGCAGCAGATTGCTGCCGGCCCGGCCAAAACGCTCCCGATCAGGCTACCAAGCATGGGAAGGCGGGATTTTGTCCCGCCTTTTTGCTGTCTGGATTTTAAACGCCGACAATTGGCGAAACCGGCGATACAGCTCCTTCTCCCCGTCTCTATACGGGGAGAAGTGCCCGGCAGGGCGATGAGGGGCAGCGCGACGCATCAGGACTGCCCTTCGCCAGGCCAAGCACGACATCACAACAAAGGCTGGCGCGGCCCCTCATCTGGCTGCCGCCATCTTCTCCCCGTACAGTGACGGGGAGAAGGACGCTTTCGCCGAAGCTTTCGCCAATTGTCAACGTTGCTCAGCAAAGTCGGCGAGTTGCACTCAACCCACCCACTCCAGCGGCACATGCCCCGGGTCGGCCTCGACCCTTTTCAGCCAGGCGGCCACCGCCGGATAGGCGTCGAGTTGGAAGCCACCCGTCTCGGCCGTGTGCGTATAGGCATAGAGCGCAATGTCCGCGACGCTCAGCACATCGCCGGCGAAGAAGCTGCTCCCGGCCAGGTGCTTGTTCATGACGCCGAGCGCCTTGTTGCCGCGCTCCAGCGTCACCGCCAGCCGCTCCGGCGTCGCATCCTTGGCTCTTTCAGGGAAGGTCAGCAGCGCCCTGCGCACGGCGATATAAGGCTCGTGGCTGTATTGCTCGAAGAACAGCCACTGATAGGCCAGCGCGCGTTCGTATTTGTCCGCCGGCAGAAACCGCGTGCCTTCGGCGAGATAGAGCAGGATGGCGTTGGATTCGGCCAGCCGGCGGCCGTCGTCGAGTTCGAGCAGCGGCACCATGGCGTTCGGATTTTTCGCGACATAGTCGGGTTTGCGCGTGTCGCCGGTATGCGAGCTGACCTCGACATTGGTGAAAGCGATGCCGAGCTTGGCCATCAACAGGCGCGGCTTGTAGCAATTGCCGCTGTCGATCATTCCATAGAGTATCATCGGTGCTCCCCCTTGCTCGCAACCACCCGTCTCAGGGCTTGATCCAGCGTCTATCGCGGCAGCGGCGGCTTCATCCAGTGATTTGTTTTGGCGTAACCATCAGCGCCGCTGATGCATTCATCCGAACAAGGGGATGACGTTGTTATCCCTGCCAAGCAGCCTGTCGATCGACAGAGGCTCCTCGTCGAACAGCGTACCGGCCAGCGCCGGCCGGGCAAGGTAAAAGCCCTGCAGCAGGTCGACGCCGCCATCCAGCGCGACGCGCAGATGCGTGGCGTTCTCGACGCCTTCGACCAGCACCTTGGCGCCACGGTCGTGCAGCGTCGAAACCAGCGGCCGGAAAAACCGCTCGGCGGCGGCATGGCGGCAGAATTCTGCGAACCAGGTGCCGTCGATCTTGACGATGTCGGGCTGCACCAGCGCTACCCTTTCTTCGGTCGAATGCCCGGTGCCGAAATCGTCGATGGCGATGCGGACGCCGTCGCGCCGCATCTCGCGCGCCAGGCTGACAAGCACCTTGTCGCCGGCCGCCTGCTCGGTAATCTCGCAGACCAGCATGCCGGGATGCAGGCCGAAATCCGTCAGATGCCTGGTCATCAGCCTGATTTCGGCCAGCGCCCGTGCGGGGTCATCGTTGATCAGCGGATTGTAGTTGAAGAAGAGGTCGAGCCCGTCGACGCCGATGTTGCGGAAGTTGCGCAAATGCAGCACCCGGCACATGGTTTCGACAAACAGCCGATCCGCTGCCGGCACGCCTTTGAAGAAGATTTGCGGTGCCACCGGCCTGCCTGCACGATGCGGCTCGATCAGTCCCTCGACCGCGACGGCGGCGAGAAACCTGCCGCGCGGCGCGAAGACCGGCTGGTAGGCGCTCCTCAGCCGGAATGCGCCGTAGACGCCATATTCAATGCCGACCTCGTCGGCAAAGATCGCTTCGCCGACCTTGCGCCGCATGTCGGCCCGCCCGGTCACGATGCCACCCTGCGGCCAAAGGCCCGCATCGGCCGCCGCGATGGCGAAACGGCCGCGGGAACTTTGTCCTTATCGGGCGACACCGCTGATGCTTGCCCGGCCTTGTCGAAGACGTGAAAGCTGGTCGGTGCAAGCTCCGGGCGTGCCAGCACGAAGCCTTGCACCATCGAGGCGCCCGACTTTTCGGCGAGCTCGAGCTGCCAGCCCGTCTCGATGCCCTCGAATACCGTACGGATGCCTTGCTCTTCGAAGCTTGTCACCATAGCGGTCAGCAAGGCGAAGCCGGCACCGGACTCCATCAGCGTCATGATCCAGTCGGCGTCGAACTTGACGATGTCTGGCCTGAGTTCCTTGATGCGATTGATGTCGGATTCGTCCGCGCCGTAATCGTCGACGGCAATGCGTAAACCATTGCCCCTGAGCGCCTCGACGAAATTGTAGAGCGTTTCCTGCGACGCCGATTTCTGCTCGGTGACCTCGCAGACGACGCGGCGCGGATCGATGTCGGCCTCGTGCAGCACCAGCCGCATGTCGCGCAGCGCCTTGTCGGCGATGCTGCGGTCGGTGAACACCGATGGATCGAAATTGATGAAGATGGAGGCGTCTCGCGGCAGGCAGGCGCCGGCGTTCAGAAGGTGCAGCGTCCGTGTCAGCGCCTCGATATGCAGGCGGTCGACCGCCGGGCAGCTGTTGAAGAAACTCATTGGCGGCTGCGGCTCGCCTTCGCGGAACGGCCGGATCAGCCCCTCGAACGCGACGACGGAAAGCTTGCCCTTGTTGAAGGCGAAGATCGGCTGGAACGCGCTTTGCAGCGTATAGACCCCCCAGACACCGCTGGCGGTGCCGTCATCATGGCGGATGATATGGGCAAGCCCGATGCTGCGTGTCACGGTTCCTCGCTGTGCGAGACTGGCGGACCGGCCACGGTCCTGCCGTTCAAGCTTTTACCGATCGTTGATGAATTTATTGTTGCCAGCATTGCGCGCTGGCTCATTCGACAATGCCTGCGCTGGGCTTGCGCTTGGCAAGACGATGCGACATGAGAGGCGCCGCGGCGCCTTCGCCGCGCCGGTCCTTTCTGGAGATATTTCTCATGGCCTTTCTTGCCGACGTCCTTTCCCGCGTAAAGCCTTCCGCGACCATCGCGGTGACGCAGAAGGCTCGCGAGCTGAAAAACGCTGGCCGCGACGTGATCGGGCTGGGCGCCGGCGAGCCGGACTTCGACACCCCCGACAACATCAAGCACGCCGCGATCGAGGCGATCCGCCGCGGTGAGACGAAATATCCGCCGGTATCCGGCATTGTGCCGCTGCGCGATGCGATCGCAAAAAAATTCAAGCGCGAGAACAATCTCGACTACCGGCCGGAGCAGACCATCGTCGGCACCGGCGGCAAGCAGATCCTGTTCAACGCCTTCATGGCGACGCTGAACCCCGGCGACGAGGTGATCATCCCGCGCCCCTATTGGGTCAGTTATCCCGAAATGGTGGCGATCTGCGGCGGCACCTCGGCCTTTGCCGACACCTCCATCGACAACGGCTTCAAGCTGACGGCGGCCGTGCTGGAAAAGGCGATCACGCCGCGCACCAAATGGCTGTTGATGAACTCGCCGTCGAACCCCTCGGGCGCAGCCTACACCGAAGCGGAACTCAAGAGCCTGGCCGACGTGCTGTTGAAGCACCCGCATGTCTGGGTGCTGACCGACGACATGTACGAGCACCTGACTTATGGCGACTTCGTCTTCAAGACCATCGCCGAGGTCGAGCCTAAGCTCTATGAGCGCACGTTGACGATGAACGGCGTGTCGAAGGCCTATGCCATGACCGGCTGGCGCATCGGCTACGCGGCAGGCCCGGTGCCGCTGATCAAGGCGATGGACATGATCCAGGGCCAGCAGACCTCCGGCGCCTGCACCATCGCCCAATGGGCGGCGGTCGAAGCGCTGAACGGCCCGCAGGATTTCATCCCGAAGAACAAGGCGATCTTCCAGGGCCGGCGCGATCTCGTCGTCTCGATGCTCAACCAGGCGCGCGGCATCACCTGTCCGTCGCCGGAGGGTGCGTTCTACGTCTATCCCTCCTGTGCCCAGCTGATCGGCAGGAAGACCAAGAGCGGCAAGGTGATCGACAGCGACGAAACCTTCTGCTCGGAACTGCTCGAGGCCGAGGGCGTGGCGGTTGTTTTCGGCTCGGCCTTTGGCCTCGGCCCGAACTTCCGCATCTCCTACGCCACGTCGGAGGCTCTGCTCGAAGAGGCCTGCACGCGCATCCAGCGCTTTACCGCCGCGCTGGTCTGAGACGTTTCAGCCGCCATACTGCTCGTCGTTCACCTTCTCCAGCCAATCGACATGCACACCCTCGAGCGCCTCCTGCATGGCGATGTGGGTCATCGCCGATTTGGGCGCGGCGCCGTGCCAGTGCTTTTCGCCGGCCGCAAAGGAGATGACGTCGCCGGCCCTGATCTCCTGCAGCGGCCCGCCCCAGCTTTGCACGAGACCGGCACCGGATGTGACATAGAGCGTCTGGCCGAGCGGATGCGTGTGCCAGTGGGTGCGAGCGCCGGGCTCGAAGCTGACCAGCGTGGCTCTGAGCCGCGCCGGCGCCTCTTTCTCGATGATCGGCGTCTGCAAAACCCGGCCAGTGAAGTATTTTTCCGGCGCAACAATCGTCGGCACGCTGCCGCAGGCAATAATCTTCATCGTCGCAAGTCCTCGATTCAATCCAGTGTCTTAGACCCTACCACTTTCGTCCGATGCCGGCTGCATCTCCTGCCGGCTGCGGGCAAAACGCGGCCAGAACAGACCGGTCCGCGTGCGGTAAGCGTCGTAGGCATCGGCCAACCTTGTCCGCGAAAATTTTCGCTCTTCGTCCAAGGCTGCGATCACGTAGATCGTAACGATGCCGGCGACCGGAACCACCGCCCAGACCGACCAGGTCGCGATACCCCATCCGATCCAGAAGATGATGTAGGACGTGTAGAACGGATGCCGGACATGGAGATAAGGGCCTTCGGTCACCAGGCTGTCGGGATTGTCAGGATCGAATGCGAACCGCAGCCGCGCCTTGCGGGAGACCGAGATCGCCCACCAGAACAGCGCCGAGCTTGCCAGTTCGATGGCGAGCCCGCCGATCTTCGCCGCCACCGGCTGCCGCTCGATCCACAGCAGCGCAAGAAAGAACAGCGCCGTGCCGACCACGACGGCCGAAATGATCATCGCGCCTTGAGACATGGTCTGCGACTGGAAATGCGCGCGCATCGACCAGGCATATTGCCCGAGCGTCGCGATGCTGCTGATCGAGAGGAGAAGGTCGAGCGTGGATTCCATCATCAGGGTCCCGGGGTTAGCTGTGGTGGATTCGTTCATCATACCCGGCGCAAGCCGAGAAATCATTTCTTAACCACCGTTCTAAACAACATGGTGACCTCGGCATGCGATGTTGACCTGGAGACAATCCCAAGGTCCAAACCAGATATGGCCGTTTCCCACCGCACGATCCGCACGCCGCAAGCGGATTTGCGCCTCAGCCAGTCGTCGGGACCCGGCATCCCGCTTGTCCTGATCCACGGCTCGGGCAGTTCGCGCGCCGTATTCGCCCGTCAGTTCGACAGCCCGTTGGCCGCTGCCCATCGGTTGATTGCTTTCGACCTGCCCGGCCATGGCGAATCGTCGGACGCCCGCGATCCGGCGACGGACTACACCATCGCCGGCCTTGCCCAATCGGCGGCTCAGCTCCTCGATGTTTTGGGGATCGGCCGCGCCGTCGTCTTCGGCTGGTCGCTTGGCGGGCACGTGGCAATCGAACTCGCAAGTTTTCACCGCGCCGTCGGCGGGCTGATGCTGACCGGCGCGCCGCCGGTATCGAAGGGTCCTTTCGGCATGCTGCGCGGCTTCCACGCGCATTGGGACATGCTGCTGGCGTCCAAAAAGACGTATTCCGAACGCGATGCCGAGCGCTTCGAGACGCTGTGTTTCGGCGACACCGCCGATCCGTCCTTTCGCCAAGCCATCCTGCGCACCGACGGCCGGCTGCGCGCCGCGGTGACGCGCGGCATGCTCACCGGCAAGGGCGCCGACCAGAGACAGGTGGTCGAGCAAGCCGCGTTTCCGGTCGCTATCGTCAATGGCGAGAACGATCCGTTCGTCCGGCTCGGCTATTTTGAGACGCTCGCCTACGGCTCGCTGTGGGAGCATTGCCACATCGTCTCCGGCGCCGGGCATGCGCCTTTCTGGGAGCGGGCGGACCTGTTCAATCCGCTGCTCGCGCGCTTTGCCGAGACGGTGGCGGTGCAGCGCGTGGACGCACCCCCGCTGGCGTCGCGCCTGACCGGCACCGGCTGAACCGGCCCCAACTTCAAATCCCTTCAACTTCAAATCTCTTGCCCTCCCGGCCTGCCCGTGGGACGATGCCCTTTGGGTAGGTGGCAAATTGAAAAAAGCCTCGCCCGCGACGGCCGACAGGCCGGCCGCCGCTCACAGGGAAACGCCTGAGTGGAGGTCAGCCATGGGTACTCGCGCCGGAGGACGACGCACGGGACCGAAATGCATTGCCATAGTCGGTCCCTTCGCAAGCGGTAAGACGACACTTCTCGAAGCCATACTCGCCCGTACAGGCGCCATTCCCCGCCAGAATCCCGTTTCGTCCGGAAATACCGTTTCCGATCATTCGCCCGAGGCGCGCGCTCACGGCATGAGCGTCGAGGCGACCTTCGCCACCACCGATTTCATGGGCGAGCCGTTCACCTTCGTCGATTGTCCCGGCTCCATCGAATTCTCCTTCGAAGCCGAGCCGGTGCTGGCCGCCTGCGACGTCGCCGTGGTCGTTGCCGAGGCCGACGAGAAGAAGATCCCTGCCCTGCAGCTGATCATGCGCAAGCTCGACGATCTCGGCGTGCCGCGCATGCTGTTCCTGAACAAGGTCGACAAGGCGATAGCAGGTGTGCGCGACACGCTGAAGATGCTGCAGCCGGCAAGCTCGGTGCCATTGCTGCTGCGCCAGATCCCGCTGCGCAAGGACGGCGTCGTCATCGGCTCGATCGACCTCGCTCTGGAGCGTGCCTACATCTACCGCGAATATGCCGAGAGCGAGGTCGCCCAGATCCCGAGCGACGACAAGGCGCGCGAGCTCGAGGCGCGCTTTTCCATGCTGGAGACGCTCGCCGACCATGACGACCGCCTGATGGAGCAATTGCTGGACGAGATCGAACCGCCGAAGGATGCGATCTTCGACGATCTTGCCGCCGACCTGCGCGACGGCATGGTGACGCCGGTGCTGATCGGCACCGCCGAGAAGGGCAATGGCGTGCTGCGCCTGTTGAAGGCGATCCGTCACGACGCACCCGACATCGAGGCGACGCGCCAGCGCCTCGGCGCTCCCGACGGCAATGCCACCGTGGTCCAGGTGATGAAGACCATCCACACCGCGCATGGCGGCAAGCTGTCGGTGTCGCGCATCCTGTCCGGCCAGGTCGCCGACGCCGCCGAGCTGTTCCTTTCCAATGGCGAAACGGCAAAGGTCTCCGGCATCTACAAGATGCTCGGCAAGGACCAGGTCAAGCTGACTTCGGCCAAGGCCGGCGACACGGTGGCGCTCGGCAAGCTGGACGCCGTCAGGACCGGCCAGACGCTGAGCTCGACCAAGGGCGGCATCCAGCCGCTGGTCACGCTGGCGCCGCCGCAACCGGTCTTCGCCTTCGCGCTGCGGCCGAAAGAGCGCAAGGACGAGGTCAAGATGTCGGCGGCCATCCAGCGCCTGGCCGAGGAAGATCCCTCACTCAACCTGCATCACAACCAGGATTCGGCCGAAACCGTGCTGTCCGGCCATGGCGAGATGCATCTGCGCGTCGTGCGCGAGCGGCTGGAAGGCAAGAACCAGATCCCGGTCGAAGGCCATGTGCCGGCCGTGCCCTACCGCGAGACGATCCGCAAAGCGACGCAGCAGCGCGGCCGCCACAAGAAACAATCAGGCGGCCACGGCCAGTTCGGCGACGTCGTGATTGAGATCAAACCGCTGCCGCGCGGGTCAGGCTTCCAGTTCACCGATACGATCACCGGCGGCGTCGTGCCAAAGACCTACATCCAGTCGGTCGAGACCGGCGTGCGTGACTACCTGAAGTCCGGGCCGCTCGGCTTCCCGGTCGTCGATGTTGCCGTCAACCTTTCCGACGGCTCCTACCATGCGGTCGATTCCTCCGACATGGCCTTCCAGATGGCAGCGAAGCTGGCGATGAAGGAAGGCATGGCCGCGTGCTCGCCGGTGCTGCTCGAGCCGGTGATGAAGGTCGAGATCGTCACGCCGTCCGACGCGACGTCGAAGATCATTGCGCTGATCCCGCAGCGGCGCGGCCAGATCCTCGGCTACGACGCGCGGCCCGACTGGCCCGGATGGGACGTCGTCGAGGCGACCATGCCGCAAGCCGAGATCGGCGACCTCATCATCGAGCTGCGCTCGGCCACGGCGGGTGTCGCCAGCTACCGGGCCGTCTTCGACCACATGGCCGAACTCACCGGCCGGTTGGCCGACGAAGCGCTGACCGACATCGGCCAGGCCGCCTCTGCGGCTTTTGCGCCCCAACCGCACACGGCCCCGGTATCAGCCGGCGGCCGTTTCTTGCGGACCGTCTTCGTGGGAGGCGAAACGGCAGGTCCGCCGCATGCTTGCCGCCGGTGCCTGGCGGCGGAGGAAGGTTCGGACGCGGTAGCTGCCTGAGCCCGGGTCGTCCGAGTGATGCCCCCATCCCCCGGACGAGCCACACCGCGTCCTGTGCTCTGCTTAATCGATTTGGCGCGCCCGCGGCATGTTACCCGAGGTTACATGTCACTGTTACGCGACCGTTCCGGCCGATTTTCTGGCGATGTGTTGGTTTCGGGCAACAAAAAAGCCGGATCAATGAAGACCCGGCTGAGTTTGATTGGAAGTGCCTGTTAAGGCTAACCTCCAGAGGGGAACACTCGAGAGCGCTAATGGGAGGAGAACGCGCTCAGGAGATGAGCTATTTATGTGCTCTTCATGCCCAAGAAACAAGCATCTATTTTGCAACACTCACATGCAAAAAGGCGCCGGCTGTGGTCTAATCCGTCCCGAAGCGCAATAGGACCAGTTGAATCGCTGAAATACAGCCTGCGGCAAGGCAAAAATCGATCCGCGGCCGCGAATCAGCAGCGATTCCTGCTCGGAAAGTCGAAAAACGCAGGATGACGTGGAATCGTGCAGCACGCGTTTGTTTTTTCGGCAGCCAGACCTTGCTGGTGCATGCCGCCCAAAAGCCCGCCATCGAGCTTGACCTGAGGGTGCAGCGGTTTGGGTTACATGCCGGACAAGACCTGAAGCGCGTTGCAGGAGACCGTTCAAGGCCGCGCCCGTAAGGAGAGCTATATGCGAGCCACTTCGGCGATCGCCGGCAGCGTCATCTTCCTTGCTGTAGCGCCCGGCGTGGTCGCCGGACTGTTGCCTTGGCTGCTGACCGATCGCTATCGCCTGCCCTGGTCGAGACTGCCCGGTTTCGTTCCTGTGGGCTGGCTGCTGGTTGTCGCCGGCACAGCCATACTGCTGCACGCCTTTGCCCGGTTTGCCCTGGAGGGCCTGGGTACCCCCGCCCCGGTCGCGCCGACCGAAAGGCTGGTCGTCGGCGGCATCTACCGCCATGTCCGCAATCCGATGTACGTCGCCGTGCTGTCGATCGTCCTCGGCCAGGCACTGCTGTTTTCGAGCTGGACGGTCGCCGCCTATCTAGTCATCGCCGCGGCCGCCATGATCTCCTTCGTGAGACTATATGAGGAACCGACGCTTGCCCGCCGCTACGGCGACGAATACGAGGCCTACCGCCGTGCCGTACCAGGCTGGCTGCCCCGCCTGACACCTTGGCGCGGCTGAAGCAGGCTCCAACGCTACGTCACCACGGCAGCGGGCCGTCCTCGTTCGAGAACGTGCCCGTCGGACCGCTAGCGTCGAGAAGTGCGAGGCGCACGGGCTCCCGCGCGGCCTGTTCGACGGTGCGCGGACCTTCGAAGTTGTTCAGCTCCGTCGCGGTGTAGCCCGGGCACGCAGCGTTGACCTTGATGCCGGTCTCCTCGAGCTCGATGGCGAAGGCGAGCGTCATCGCGTTGACGGCCGTCTTCGACGGGTTGTAAACGGCGCCAAACGAAGTGCGGTACGGAAAGGCCGGATCCGCGTTCAATGTCAGCGAGCCGGCGCCGCTCGATACGTTGACGATACGCGCCGCCGGCGCCTCACGAAGGAGCCGCAGCATCGCTTGCGTGACGGCGACGATGCCAAACACGTTCGTCTCGAACACCGCGCGTACGTCGTCGAGGGAGGCAACGCTCGGGCGGCCCGAGTTGATGATCTCCTCGAACGACGTGCCGGGCTTTCCCGCGTGGGAGATGCCCGCATTGTTCACCAGCACATCGAGGCGGCCGATTTCGATGCGGATGCGCTCTGCCGCGGCGGCGATCGAGGCCTGGTCGGTGACGTCGAGCTGCAGGGCGTGGGCATCCCCTCCAATGCTCTTTGCGGCTGCCTCCGCATGCTCGAGCCTGCGCGATCCTAAGAGCACGGTAAGGCCGTTCGCCGCGAGGTCCTTGGCGATCTGAAGACCGATGCCCTTGTTGGCCCCGGTGACCAGGGCGACGGGTTTGTCCTGCATGGTAATCTCCTTTTGTGCACCGATGTGTGGCCAACACCGCCTTGCCGTGCTAGATACAAGTCAAGCGGAACCACGTTCCACATATATCCGGAACAATGTTCCGTTTGCAAGAGGTAATTTGATGGGCGAAAAAACGCCGAACGGCAAAACGGATCAAGGCGATGGTCTGGAACCCCGCGACCGCGCGGATCGGCACGTGCGCGCCGACGCACGGCGCAACATCGACGCGTTGCTCCGGGCGGCCATGGCGGTGTTCGCGACCTCCGGCGTGGAGGCTCCGGTGCGAGAGATCGCGGAAAAGGCTGGCGTCGGCGTCGGCACCGTCTACCGCCATTTTCCACAGCGCTCGGACCTGATCGTGGCCGTCTTCCGCAACGAGGTTGACGCCTGTGCGGACGCCGCGCCGATCCTGGCCGGAAAGCATGAGCCCGGTGAAGCGCTGGCCCTGTGGATGCAGCGCTATGTGGATTTCATCACGGCAAAACGCGGCCTCGCGGCAGCCCTGTACTCAGGCAATCCGGCCTTCGACACTTTGCCTGCCTATTTCAACCAACGACTCCGGCCCGCGCTTCAAACATTGCTGGAGGCGGCGGCCGCGGCCGGCGAGGTGCGCGCCGATATCGAGCCGGGCGACCTGTTGGGGGCGGCCGCCAGCCTTGCCATGCCGGCACATGGCGGCGGCCCTGCCCAGGCGCGGCGCATGGTTGCCCTGCTGGTCGACGGTTTGCGCTACGGCGCCAGCACGCTGGCGGATACGCGTTCCTAAAGCGCGTTGCGTTCGACCGATCTCATGCGACGCGCTTTAGGTTCTTGTTTGATGCATGTCGTTATCGCAAAACCGCTGCACACTTTTGCGCGACATGCATTAAATCAGAACGACCAGCTGCGCGCCTTGGCGATGATGAAATCGCGGAAGACATGCAGCTTCGCCTGGTTCTTCATCGCGTCGGGATAGGCGAAATAGGTATCGAAGGACGGCACTTCGGTCTCGGGCAGCAACTGCACCAGCCCGGAATCCTTGCTGACCACGTAATCGGGCAGCATGGCGATGCCGGCGCCGCCCTGCACCGCCCGCTTGATCGACAATATGTCGTTGATCTGCAGCGTCGGCACCCTTTGCCCGCCTTCGAAATCGCCGACCGTTTCCAGCCAGTTCAGTTCCGACAGATGCGCCGGCACCGGCACGCCGAAGGTGACGATGCGATGGGTTTTCAGCTCGGCGATCGAATTCGGCTTGCCGTATTTGTTTACATAGGATGGCGCCGCGTAGAGATGAAAATGCACGGTGAACAGGCGGCGCTGGATGAGGTCGGGCTGCTGCGGCTGGCGCAGCCGGATGGCGCAGTCGGCCTGGCGCATCGTGAGATCGAGCTCCTCATTGGCCAGGATGAGCTGCAGGCTGACCTCGGGATAGAGCTCGATGAATTCCTGCACGCGCTCGGTCAGCCAGCCGGCGCCGAGGCCGACCGTGGTCGTCACCCTGAGCACGCCGGAGGGCCGGTCCTTGGTTTCGGTCAGTCGCGACTTGATGGTTTCGAGCTTCATCAGCACGTCGTGCGCCGTGCGGAACAGCATCTCGCCCTGCTCGGTCAGCACCAGGCCGCGGGCGTGGCGATTGAACAGCGGCACGCCGACGTCATGCTCGAGCGCGCTGACCTGCCGCGAGATCGCCGATTGCGACAAATGCAGTGTCTCGGCGGCATGGGTGAACGACCCCGCTTCCGCCGCGGCGTGAAACACGCGTAGCTTGTCCCAATCCAACGCCATGATTTCCCCTCGTCCTGTTTTCTGGCGTCCGCCTGTTTTCGGCGTCTGAATGAAAAATCAGGCTTTTGCGCGGCTTTTCTCAGCCGCTTATCGAACAATCACTCCGCCGCTTCGCGGTGAACCTCGATCCCCGCCAGATATTTTTCCGCCTCGAGCGCGGCCATGCAGCCGAGCCCGGCCGCCGTCACCGCCTGGCGGTAGATGTCGTCGGTCACGTCGCCGGCGGCGAACACGCCCGGCATGTCGGTGCGGGTCGAATCCGGCGCCGTCCACAGATAGCCGTTCGGCTTCTGCTTCAGCTTGCCGGCAAACAGCTCGACCGCCGGCGCGTGGCCGATCGCCACGAACACGCCGTCGACCACCAGATGCATCTCCTGCCCGGTCACCACGTTGCGCAGCTTCAGCCCTTCGACCGAAGGCGGCAGCGGCGCCTTGCCGGGCCTGCCGGTGATCTCGTCGATCACCGTGTCCCAGATGACGCGGATATTATCTTTCCGCAGCAGCCGCTCGCGCAGGATGCGCTCGGCGCGGAAATCGCTGCGCCTGTGGATGACGGTGACGCTCTTGGCCAGGTTGGAGAGATAGAGCGCTTCCTCCACCGCCGAATTGCCGCCGCCGATCACCGCGACATCCTTGCCGCGATAGAAGAAGCCGTCGCAGGTGGCGCAGGCCGAAACGCCAAATCCCATGAAGGTGTGTTCGCTCGGGATGCCCAGCCATTTCGCCTGCGCGCCGGTGGCGATGATCAGCGCGTCGGCGGTATAGATCGTGCCGGTATCGCCCTTGGCGCGGAACGGCCGCACGTTGAGGTCGACTTCGGTGATGATGTCGTTGACGATATCGGTGCCGACATGCTCGGCCTGCCTGAGCATTTCGCTCATTAGCCATGGACCCTGGATCGGTTCGGCGAAGCCCGGATAGTTTTCGACATCGGTGGTGATCATCAGTTGCCCGCCCTGCTGCAGGCCGGCGACCAGCATCGGCTTGAGCATGGCGCGGGCGGCATAGATCGCCGCCGTATAGCCGGCGGGGCCGGAGCCGATGATGAGAACAGGCGCGTGCTTGGTGATCATGAAAAACCTCTGCGGGGAGCAGCCATGGATTGTGGCATGAACTCTCGTCGATTGTTGCGCGTAATGTAAGTGTTGCCTGCGACGCCAGCAAGGCAAGTTGCCGTTCGTCCCCGGAAAGCTTCGGCGCCGGCGACGGCGACAAGCAACCCGCAGCAAGATGATGCGAAAATCCTCGATCCAGCGGATGGAATAGACAGCAAAGTCGTTTAATTACAAAGTCGCGAAAGATTCTTTCGCGTCACCACGGAAGCCACCATGCCGATCAAGGCCGATCTCGATGCCATCGACTGGAAGATCCTGCGCGAGCTTCAGCAGGACGGACGCATGACCAATGTCGAACTGTCGAGCCGCGTCGGCATTTCGGCGCCGCCGTGCCTGCGCCGCGTCAGGCGGCTGGAAGAGGCCGGCATCATCCGCGGCTACCGCGCTTTGCTCAACGCTCCGGCGCTCGGCCTCGACGTCGTCGCCTTCTGCCTGATCGGCCTGCATCACCAGGCCGACGCCGAACTCAAGACCTTCGCCGAGCGCACCCGCGGCTGGCCGATCGTGCGCGATGCCTGGATGGTGTCCGGCGAGTCCGACTTCCTGCTGCATTGCGTGGCGAGCGATCTCGGCACCTTCCAGACCTTCGTCATCGAGGAACTGGCCTCGGCCTCCAATGTCGACACGGTGCGAACCGCGCTGACCATCCGCCGGGTCAAAGACGAAGGGCTGGTGGCGTTTTCGGCTTAAGAGAGCAGGTAAAGCGGCTGCGAAACAAAAACCCGGAAACAAAAAACCCGCCTCGGCGGGCGGGATCGTCGGTGGAAATCATCACCATACCCAAATTAGTAGCATAGCTGCCGGCACAAAGCAAGAACAAAATGTGGCTATGCGTCAAATAATAATCACTACAGGCTAGCGCTGCCCCTCACCCTTACCCTCTCCCGTGAAGGACGGGGAGAGGGGTCGCCAGCGTTGCGGCTAGTCCCTTCTCCCCGTTGACATTTGATGGCCTCTACCCGGCCTGGCGCAATCACCCTGCGTCGCAGAGGCGCGTTTCGACCATTTCGCACAAATGGTGGTAGAGGCACAAATGCCCCTGCTGGATGATCGGCGTCGAGGTCGAGGGTACGTTGAGCAGGATGTCGGATAGCGGCTTCAGCTTGCCGCCGGTGTCGCCGGTCAGGCTGATCACCGTCATGCCCATCATGCGCGCCTGTTGGGCGGCGGCGAGGATGCTTGGCGAATTGCCGCTGGTCGAGATGGCGAGCAGCACGGCGCCCGCCGAACCATGCGCCTCGACCTGGCGCGCAAACACCGTGTCGAAGCCGTAATCATTGCCCCAGGCGGTCAGCACCGCCGCGTTGGCCGGCAGCGCGATGACGTTGTAGGCCTTGCGCTCCCTGAGGAAGCGGCCGACCAGCTCGCCGGCGATGTGGATGGCGTCGCTGGCCGAGCCGCCATTGCCGGCTATCAGCAGCGCCTTGCCCTGCGAAAGCGCGGCGACGACGGCGCTGACCGCCCGCTCCATCTCGCTGGTCAGGTCGCGCTCGACCATCGCCGAAATCGCGGCCGCCGAGCGGGCCAGGTAATCGTTCAGTTCGGACATGAAACCCTCAGTTCCCGGCGCGCAATCTGCCGATAGTGCCGGTCGTGCTCTTGCCGGCGACGAGGTCGACCAGCACGACGCGCCCGCCGGCCTTCTGCACGACATCGGCGCCAACCACCTGATCGACCGTATAGTCGGCGCCCTTGACCAGTATGTCGGGGCTCAGCGCCTCGATCAGCGAAAGCGGCGTATCCTCCTCGAAGATGACGACGGCGTCGACCGAGGCAAGTGCTGCCAGCACGCAGGCCCGGTCATGCTGGTCGTTGACCGGGCGCCCCGGCCCTTTCAGCCGGCGCACCGAGGCATCGCTGTTGAGGCCGAGCACCAGCCGGTCGCACTGGCTGCGCGCCGCATGCAACAGGCTGACATGGCCGGCATGCAGGATATCGAAACAGCCATTGGTGAAGCCGACGCTCAAGCCCTCGTCTTTCCAGCCCGCCACCAGCCGCGCGGCGGCGGCGGCATCGAGGATCGCATCCAAGTGGGCGACCGGACCATGCGAGCGAAACAGCGCACCGGTGAGTTCCTCGATCGTCAGCCGCGCCGTGCCGCGCTTGCCGACGACAACACCGCCGGCGGCGTTGGCGATCGATCCGGCCATGACACGATCCGCCCCTGCTGCAAGAGCCAGCGCGAAGGTCGCGATCACCGTGTCGCCGGCGCCCGAAACGTCGAACACTTCGCGCGCCTGCGTGGCGATATGGCGGGCGTCGTCCGCACCGATGACGCTCATGCCCTTTTCGCTGCGCGTCGCGACGACGAAATCGAAACCGTGCGCCGAAATCAGCTGGCGTGCCGCCGCCTCGATTTCGTCGTCGGCAAACACTGCGCGGCCGACCGCCTCGCCGAGTTCCTTGCGGTTGGGCGTGATTGCCGTCGCGCCGGCATAACGCGCATAGTCGCGGCCCTTAGGGTCGACCAGCACCGGCTTGCCCGCTTCCCGACAGATCGAGATCAGCTCGCCGGCGACGCCGTCGAGCAGCACGCCCTTGCCATAGTCGGACAGGATGACGATGTCGGCGCGTGCCAGCGCTTCGCGAAAATGCTCGACCAATGTCGCGCGCTCGGCATCGCCCAGCGGCTTGATTTCCTCTTCGTCGAAACGCAGCACCTGCTGGTTGAGCGCGCTGAATCGGCTTTTGGACGACGTCATGCGATCGGCATCCTGCGCCAGCCCGCCGGTGTCGACGCGAAATTCGCCGAGCATGCGCATGAGGTTCTTGCCGGCCTCGTCAGCGCCGATCACCGAGACCGGTATCACGGCAGCGCCGAGCGAAACGATGTTGGCGACGACATTGCCGGCGCCGCCCATCGCCAGCGTTTCGCCGCGCCCGTGCAGCACGGGGATCGGCGCTTCCGGCGAAATGCGCTCGATCACGCCGTTGACGAAACGGTCGAGGATGAAATCGCCGACCACCAGCACGGTGGCGCCGCCGAAGCGCGAGATGGCGCGGTGAAGAGGTTCGGGAGAGGGCAGCTTGATCATGTCAACGCGTGGGAGGGCCGATTTTCGGTGACGGGAAATTCGATTGGCAGGGCCGGCCGTTCATGGCGATGCCGATATACCGCAATTTCAGCCGACGCAACGGCAGGCCTTCGACCGATCGCCGCGGCGAGACAGTGCGTCAGCTTTTCTGCAGCGCGACATGCACGCCCAGCCCAACAAGCATCGTACCGCCGGCGCGCCGCATCAGGCGCTGCGCCCGGCTCGACTGCCGCAGCCTGGCGATCACCGCGCCGGCCAGCACCACGCAAACAATGTCGGCCGACGAGAACATCAAATTGACGATCGTTCCAAGCACGACGAACTGCAGCCAGACCGGAAACGCTGCCGAGGCATCGATGAATTGCGGCAGGAACGCCATGAAGAAAATCGCCGTTTTCGGGTTGAGCACCTCGACGGCAACGCTCTCGAAAAACGCGCGGCGGGCGGATTTCGGCTGAATTCCCGGCAAGACAACGTCGCCTTGCGCCTTGGCGCGAAACAAAGAAACACCGAGCCAGATCAGATACAGCGCACCGACCAGCTTGACCGCCATGTAAAGCACCGGCACGGCATGGAAAAGCACCGACAGGCCGACGGCGGCGGCGAAGACATGAACGTAACCGCCGAGATGGATGCCGAGCGCCGCCATCAGCCCGGACCAGCGGCCGCGCGCCATGGTTTGCGCGGCGGCATAGAGCATGGCGGGACCGGGGATATAGGCGAAGATCGCCGTGGTGGCGAAAAAGGCGACAAGCAGTTCGGTTGACGGCATTACCTTGCTCCTGTCACGCTTCGCCGGTGGTCACCGACTGAAGCGAGAGCTTTGCGGCGGCACTGTGGCGCTCATCCGGCCGCCCCGCCACCTGCTTTGTCGACAGCCCGGCCCGCCTCCCCTATAAGGCCAGAATCCCACAAGGGCTACAACCGGCACAAGGTACCAGAGGCTTTCATGATCATCGTCACGGGCGGCGCCGGCATGATCGGTTCCAACATCGTCGCCGCGCTCAACGCCGACGGTTTCAGCGACATCCTCGTCGTCGACGACCTCACCGACGGCCACAAGATCGCCAACCTCGCCGATCTCGAGATCGCCGATTATCTCGACAAGGACGATTTTCTGGCGCGGATGGAGGCCGGCGACCTCGGCCGCATCGAGGCGGTTTTCCACCAGGGTGCCTGCTCGACCACCACCGAATGGAACGGCAAGTTCATGATGGAGGTCAACTACACCTATTCGAAGCGCCTGCTGCACGCCTGCCTGGCCCTGCGCGTGCCGTTTCTCTATGCCTCCTCCGCTTCCGTCTATGGCGGCGGCGCCGAATTCCGCGAGGAGCCGCAATACGAACGCCCGCTCAACGTCTATGCCTATTCGAAAAAGCTGTTCGACGACTATGTCCGCCGCACTGTCTTCGATACCGACCACTCGCCGGTGGCGGGCCTGCGTTATTTCAACGTCTACGGACCGCGCGAGGCGCATAAGGGCGCCATGGCCTCGGTCGCCTTCCATCTGTTCAACCAGGTCGAGCAAGGCCAGAACCCGAAGCTGTTCGGCGCCTATGGTGGTTTCGGGCCCGGCGAGCAGAGCCGCGACTTCATCCATGTCGGCGATGTCGCCGACGTCAATCTGTGGCTGTGGAAACGCGGCTCGAGCGGCATCTTCAACTGCGGCACAGGCAAGGCTCAGCCGTTCCGCGCCATTGCCGAAACGGTGATCGATACGCTCGGCCAAGGCCAGATCGAGTTCATCGAGTTTCCCGACCACCTCAAGGGCAGCTACCAGAGCTTTACGCAAGCTGATATGTCCCGCTTGCGCGCAGCCGGTTACAATGGCCAGTTCCGCACAGTGGAAACCGGCGTCAGAGACTATGTCGAATGGCTGAAAGCCCAACGATCCTCGTGATCGGCCCACGCTGGGTGGGCGACATGGTGATGGCGCAGTGCCTGTTCCAGGCGCTGAGGGAGCTTCATCCGAACGCCGCCATCGACGTGCTGGCGCCGGCCTGGGCAGCACCGCTGGTCAAGCGCATGCCCGAAATCCGCCAGCAGATCGACCTGCCGCTGCAATCCGGCGCGTTCGAATTCCGCGTCCGAAGGCGCTTCGGCCGCCTGCTGCGCGGCCGCTACGACATGGCCTTTGTCCTGCCGGGAAGCTGGAAGTCGGCGCTGATCCCGTTCTTTGCCGGCATTCCGCGCCGTGTCGGCCATCTCAAGGAAATGCGCTACGGGCTACTGACCGACATCGTGCCCTTGCCCGATCGCCTGAAACGGCGCACCGCGCAGGCCTATTTCAGCCTTGCCCGTGGTGGCGCCTTCCAGGCGCCGAAGCTCGCCGTCGATCAAGCCAGCCAGGCGGCACTGCTCAGCCGTTTCGGGCTGACAGCGGGGAAATTCGTGGCAGTCATGCCCGGCGCAGAATTCGGCCCGGCCAAGCGCTGGCCGAGCGAACACTATGCCGGCCTTGCCCGTGAGATGATGGCGAAAGGGTTTGGCGTCGCGCTGTTCGGGTCGAAGAACGACGCTGGGGTGACGGCTGAAATCGCCGCGATGGCTCCGGGCGCCGTCGATCTTGCCGGCCAGACGCGGCTCGAGGATGCCATCGACCTGATCGCGGCGGCGAGGCTCGCCGTCTCCAACGACAGCGGGCTGATGCATGTCGCCGCCGCCGTCGGCACGCCGGTAGTCGCCGTCTACGGCTCGACCTCGCCGCAGAACACGCCGCCGCTCGCCGAGCGCCGCGAACTGGTCTGGCTCGGCCTGTCCTGTTCGCCCTGCCACAAAAAAATCTGCCCGCTCGGTCATCTCAACTGCCTGAAGA
Organism: Mesorhizobium sp. M0816; assembly: GCF_040320005.1. Lineage (NCBI taxonomy): Bacteria > Pseudomonadati > Pseudomonadota > Alphaproteobacteria > Hyphomicrobiales > Phyllobacteriaceae > Mesorhizobium > Mesorhizobium sp. M0816. The sequence goes on from NZ_JAMYOT010000011.1 coordinate 137,145, forward strand.
CGCTGGAGGTCGAACGCGTCGTGGCGGCGGCGGAGCGGCTGCTGGAAATGCCGGCCGCCGCATGAAGGTGCTGATCGTCAAGACATCGTCCATGGGCGACGTCATCCACACCTTCCCGGCGATCGAGGACGCGCGCCGCGCTCGGCCGGATATCTCCTTCGACTGGTGTGTCGAAGAGGCATTTGCCGGGATCGTGGCGCTGCATCCAGCCATCCAAACCATCCACAGCGTGGCGATCCGGCGCTGGCGCAGGAAGCTGCTCGAGCCCGGCACATGGCGGGAAGTGGTCGGCTTGCGCCGCGCCTTGCGCGCGTCCCGCTACGACCTCGTCCTCGATGCGCAAGGCTTGCTGAAATCGGCGCTGGTGGCGCGGCTGGCGGCAGCACCGATCGCCGGCTTCGATCGGTCGAGCGCTCGGGAGCCGTCGGCGACCTTGTTCTACGACCACCGGTATCCCGTGCCGCGCGGCCTGCACGCCATCGAGCGCACGAGACGCCTGTTCGGCCTGGCGCTCGGCTACGAGCCGGATTTTTCCCGGCTTGACTCCGGCATAGCGCCGCCGGCCGCAAGATCGACTTTTGTCGGCGAAAAGACCGCCTTCCTGCTGCACGGCACCAGCCGCGAGGACAAGAAATGGCCGGTCGCGGACTGGATCGAAACCGCTCGCCTGCTGGTGAACATGGGAATGACGCCAGTCACCACCTGGTCGAACGACCGGGAACAGGCGGTTGCCGAGGCGATCGCCCGCGCCATTTCACAAACCGTGGTGGTTCCCAGGTCGCCGCTAGCCGAGATCGCCGCCGTTATCGGCGGCTCGGCGCTGGTCATCGGCGCCGACACCGGCCTGACCCATCTCGCCAGCGCTTTCGGCCTGCCGACGGTGGCGATATTCCTCGCTACCGAGCCTGGCCTGACCGGCCCGCGCGGGCCATTCTCATCGACGCTGCTGGCCAGGCCCGGCCACAGCGTCACGCCGCCGGAGGTGATGGCGGAAGCCGAAAGGCTTGTGGAGCGCCAGACGCTTGGTCAGGCCGGTAGCCGCTGATTTGCTCAATCAATTCAATCGGAAAGGTCAGCGCTGCCCCTTCCCTTCTCCCCCTGTGGGAGAAGGTGGATTGGCGCGCAGCGCCAAGACGGATGAGGGGTGTTGGACGGAGTGCGGAGGGAGCCAAGCTGGAACACCCCTCATCCGACCTCGCTTCGCGAGGCCACCTTCTCCCACAAGGGGAGAAGGCAGAGCAGCGCCAATCCCCTAGATAAATTGCACCTGGACGATCTCGTAGCCCCTGGCGCCGCCCGGTGCGTTGACCTCGATGGCATCGCCGACTTCCTTGCCGATCAGGGCGCGCGCGATCGGCGAGGAGATCGAGATGCGGCCGGACTTCACGTCGGCTTCCTGGTCGCCGACGATCTGGTAGGTCTTTTTCTCCTCGGTATCCTCGTCGACCAGCACCACGGTGGCGCCGAACTTGACCTTGTCGCCGCTGAGCTTGGTGACGTCGATCACCTCGGCCCGCGCGATCAGGTCCTCGAGTTCGTTGACCCGGCCCTCATTGAGGCTCTGTGCCTCTTTTGCCGCGTGATATTCGGCATTTTCGGAGAGGTCGCCATGCGAGCGCGCTTCGGAAATCGCCTCGATGATACGCGGCCGCTCCTGTTGCTGGCGCCAGCGCAGTTCTTCCTTCAATGACGCGAACCCCTCGCCTGTCATCGGGACCTTGTTCATAATGCCTGACCTTTCCTGCCGCCGCCCCCGCAATCGGGAGCGACCTTGTCGATGGTACAAAAAGAAAACGGTCCGGCAGCCTCGGGCTAACGGAACCGTGTCACCACAATTTCGCAAGATATAGCAATCTTCGCGGGTTTTTCACGTCCAAAAAGTCGGTTTTTGAAAAATCATCCACCGATTGCGCGGCTGACCCCACGTCAAGCGGGGGTTTCCAAGATCGTATCGTGTACCGTGATGCCAAATCTCGGTTGTGGCCAACATGTGCAGCACAGCAAAAAACCGGCTGCGATCGCTCACAGCCGGTTATGAGGAGCGTTCCGGAGGATCAGCTCCTCATGAAATGATCGATCTGCTCCGACAGCATGCCGTATTCGCGAGACCCCTTGCCCGTGCGCTTCTCGATCTCGCGGAGCTGTTCCTGGGCGCCGGCAAGATCGCCGATCTGCAGGTGCGCCTCGCCGAGATATTCGCGCACCAGCGTGTAATTCGGGTCGATGCGCAGCGCTTCCTCGTAATAGCCGAGGCCGACGGTGACGCGTCCGGAATGGCGGTGCGAATAGCCGAGATAGTTGAGGATGCGCGGATCCTGCTTGTTGGCGGCGAGGCTGAGCACGGCGATCGCCTCGTCGTAGCGTCCATCCATCGCCAGCGCGCGACCGGCATCGTAGATGCTGTCGTCGTCCAGCATGCCTTGCTTCGGCGAGACGCATTTCTTCTGTTTCTTGTCCCACGCCTCCCCCTTCTTGCACTGGGACTGGCCGCCGCCGCCGCCATTGCCGCCGCCGCCGCCACCACCACCTCCCCCGCCTTCACCAGCCGAAAACGCCGGAGCCGCAATCAGCGGCAGGGCGGCGATGGCCATGGCGTAAATCAGCAATCGTCTGCGCATCGAATTCTCCTTTGAACCTGACAATGCAACACTAACGCCGGCCCAACGCCGTTTCGTCCCGGAAAATGTCATCCTATCTCAAAACCGCGATCTCTCCCAGCAAGGCCATCTTATCCGGGAAGAGAGGGCATCGGAAATCATGCTTCACGATCAACGCCGCCGCGCAAGATAATGTGACGAGCGCTGCAAATCCGCTATCATCGGGCCGACCGAGCACGAAGCAGGGAGACGGCCGGTGCAGCAACGCGTTGAACGAGACTGGGAGCTTTCGATCGGTCCCGACACCGTGCGCCTGTTCATCCTGAAGGCGAAGGCGCTCAGCGCCGCCGTCAACGAAGACTATGCCGACGGCGCCGAGCACGAGGTAGAGCTCGACGGCAACGCGCACGACAACCACCATCATGACGGCCTTGCCGAGGAAAGCTCCGAAGATCTCACCGAAGAAGAACTGCGCGAGCTGATCGACGATCTCAATGTCGACGAAGCGGCCGAACTGATTGCGTTGGCCTGGGTCGGCCGCGGCGACTATGACGCGACGGAATGGACGGACGCGCTGTCCGCCGCCCGCGAGCGCGCCAACAAGCGCACGGCAAAATATCTGCTCGGCATGCCGCTGCTGGCGGACTGGCTCGAGGAAGGCTTGGAAGCGATCGGCGCGTGACGGCGCGGTTACCGATTGTGATCGGCCGCCCCCCTCGCTCAAGGCAACTTCCCTGCATTCTGGCCGTTGCGACGTAATGGCGGCGTTTGGCTTTTTCAGATTGGGCAGATTGCTGCTGGCCGTTGCGGCTACGCCGCTGGCGGGACCCGTTTTAGCCAAGGCACCCGACCTACCGCAAACTGCACCAGTTCCGCAGCTCAACCAGCAAGTCACTCCGCCGCCACCAACCGAGATCCCGGTCCCCGAACCGCGCCCGGAGGATGCTCCGGAGCCGCCGGCGATTGCACCGCAGCCGCCCGAAAAGCCGGCACGGGCTGAGCCGCCGGCAGGCCCACCAGGCGCGCCACCAAACCCGGCCGAGGCAGACGAGAAGGCGGAGCAAAAAATCCTTCCTGATCCTCGATCGGCCGCCATTGCCGGGAGAGAAATGCCGGCCGAGGAATTGGCCTGCCGCAGGCGGCTGAAGTCGATGGGCGTCGATTTCGAGGAGCGCAAGCCAGAGCATGATACGTCAGTCGGTTGCTCGATCCCCTACCCGATCGCGCTGAAGACGCTCGGCAAATCCATCGCCATCGGCCCGGAGCCCGAGCTGAATTGCCAGATGGCGGAAGCGGCCGCCCGCTTTGCTGCGTCCGTCATCCAGCCTGCCGCAAAGGCCGAGTTCGGCGCGGATATTAAATCGATCGGCCAGGCCTCCGCCTTTGTCTGCCGGTCGCGCAATGGCGGCGGCAAATTGTCGGAGCACGCCTTCGGCAACGCGCTCGACATCGCCAGCTTCAAGCTTTCGGACGGGAAGGAGATCGATGTCGGCCCGGCGCCGCCGGAAAAGGACGCGAAATTCCTGAACGCAGTGCGCAAGGCAGCCTGCGGACCGTTCAAGACCGTGCTTGGCCCCGGCAGCGACGCCGATCATTCGCAGCATCTCCACTTCGACCTCGAACCGCGCCGCAACGGTGGTACGTTTTGCCAGTGACCTTAGCCTATGGGGGCGCCGCAATTTGGCCGCAGGCGTGAACGGCGCCGCTGATTTTTCCTTTACCCTTGGCGATTAAACTCTGTGCCATCTGGGGACAGGATACCTGCCGATGGCCGGAACATTTCGCGCTGCGCTTGCCGCCGCGCGGCAAACAAGGCGCGCGCGTATGGCCGGCAGGCTTGCCGCCATGCTTGCCGTTGCGGGGGTCTCCGCCTGCAATACCGGCAGCGTGCTGTCGCTGCAGCCGGCCGTCGATGTCGGCAGCCAGACCGCTGCCGTCCCGCCCAATTCCGGCGCGCCCAATTCCGACCCACAAAGTTCCGGCCCGGAATATTCCGGCATGCAGCGCCTCGTCCCGTCCAACCCCTATATGACCGCCGCCTATCCGCGCATGGACAATCCGATGTCGCCGGCCGAACAGATGCCGGCCACCGAGATCGATTGCCGAAAGGAGCTGAAACGCCTCGGTGTCGTCTACACCGACGTGGCGCCGATCCATGAAGGCCAGTGCGGCATCGACTATCCTGTCAAGGTCTCGGCCATCGGCAGCGTCGAGATGAAGCCGGCCGCGACGCTGACCTGCGACATGGCCGCCACCTTTGCCGGCTGGACCAGGAACGAACTCGTCCCGTCGGCCCGTTGGCGCTATTTCTCGGGCGTCAAGACCATCCACCAGGGCTCGAGCTATTCCTGCCGCAGGATCGCCGGCGAAGGTGTTTTGTCCGAACACGGCAAGGGCAATGCGCTCGACGTGATGAGCATCGAGCTCAACAATGGCGACGACATCGACGTCCGCAAGCCCGGCCTGTTCGCCTTCCGCACCCGCGGCTTCCTCAACAATGTGCGCGCCGACGGCTGCCAGTATTTCACCACCGTGCTCGGCCCCGGCTACAATTACGATCACCGCAATCATTTCCATTTCGACATCAAGAACCGCAAGAACGGCTATCGCGCCTGCCGCTGATTGCGGCCCCTGCCCAAGACTTGCTGCGCCGGTTAAGATGTTGCGCAGACGCTTGGGTGGTGCCTCTTGAGCCAACGGAGCCTTCGACGACGTGCAACGACCTGGTTGGTGGCATGCTGTGCCGCTTATCTTTCGCTCGCCTATTTCGCCGCGCCTGAGTTCTGGACGTTGCGGGACCGCAATTTTCGCAATCAGCAATTCGAGATGGTGACGCACACGCCGCAAGGCATTCCGGGCGATCCGATCAATGTCGGCCTTGTCGGCACCAAGAAGGAGCTTGTCCATGCTTTTGCCGTCGCCGGCTGGGATACGGCAGACGCCATCACGCTGAAGACTGCCATCGAGATCGGCGAAAGCGTGCTGTTTAACCGCCCCTATCCCGACGCGCCGGTCAGCCGGCTTTTGTTCGAAGGCCGCGTCCAGGACCTCGCCTTCGAAAAACCGGTCGGCGACAGTGCCGACCGGCGCCATCACGTCCGCTTCTGGCAGACCAATGCGACCGGAGACGACGGCCGGCCGCTTTGGCTTGGCTCGGCAAGCTTTGACCGCGGCGTCGGCCTCAGCCATGACACCGGCGCGATCACTCATCACATCGGCCCCGACATCGACGCCGAGCGCGATGGGCTGATGCGCGACCTCTCCGCCGCCGGCATGCTGATCTCGACCAGCGAGATACCAGGCGTCGGCGCCACGAAGACCGGGCGCAACGGCGAAGGCGATCCCTATTTCACCGACGGCAAGGCCATCATCGGCGTCCTGCTGCAACTGCCGTAGGCGCGCGATCAGCCTTCCCGTCTGACCCATTTCCGACCGGCTCAGGGCACGGTGATCACGATCTTGCCGAACGGTCCCGTCTCCAGACGCTCAAATGCCTGCGGCACCTCGTCGAAGCCAAACACCTTGTCGATTACCGGCTTGATGGCAAGCGTCTCGATCGCCTGGTTCATCCGTTCGAAAGCACGACGGTGACCGATCGATATGCCCTGGACGACGATCCGGTTGCGCATGAACGGCAAGATCGGAAAATTGAGCTCCATGCTGCCCAGCAAGCCGATAACCGACAGCCGGCCGTCGGCGCCCAGCGCATTGAGCGAGCGCCGCGCATTGTCGCCGCCGACCATTTCCAGCACATGGCTGACGCCGGCGCCGTTTGTCAGGTCGCGCGCGGCCTCGTCCCACGCCGGCCGGCTGCGATAGTTTATCCCTTGCCAGGCGCCGAGCGCCTTCGCCCGTTCGAGCTTCTCGTCGCTGCTCGAGGTGACGATGGCGCGCAGGCCGAAGGCGGCGGCGAACTGCAGCGCAAACAGCGACACACCGCCAGTGCCCTGGATGAGAACGGTCTCGCCCGGGATTGGCTTTGCCGCCTCGACCAGCGCGAACCACGCCGTCAGCGCCGCGATCGGCAGCGTCGATGCCTCGACGTCGCTGAGCGACGGCGGCGCCGCCACGGCGGCATCCTCATGAAAAAGCACATGCTCGGACAGCATGCCGGGCAGTGACGAACCAAGCGTATGCTTGTGCAGCACCGGCGGGGCGTCGCCGTCCGGCCAGTCGGCGATCACCTGGCCGAGCACGCGCTGCCCGATGCCGAAGCGGCTGACTTCGCTGCCGGTGGCGACTACTTCGCCTACCGCGTCCGATGTCGGCACGAACGGAAAGCTGAGGTCCGGTATCAGCACGCCATCGACGATCATCCTGTCCTTGTAATTCAGCGATACCGCTGTGACGCGTACCAGAAGATCATGCGGCCCGGGTTGGGGCAGCTTTCCATCAGCCGGCTTCAACCTGGACAGGCCGAAACCGTTCATCTGCCAGGATCTGTTTTCGGTGCTCATTTGGTTCGCGCTCCGTGGTTGATGATTGCGCGAGACATTTACGCCGTTTCACTATGGAGAAAAGTGCTTCCATGTGGCATGTTCTGCAACAGATTAAGGAGCAAAACTCTACAATAGGAGCGCTTCATTGGAATCGGCCAATTTGCAAGGCATCGTCGCATTCGTTCACGCGGTGGAGGCCGGCAGCTTCACCGGCGCTGGCGCACGGCTGCATGTCACCAAATCGGCGGTCGGCAAGTCGATCGCGCAGCTGGAACAGCGATTGGGCGTCCGCCTGCTCAACCGCACCACCCGCAGCCTCAGCCCGACCAGCGAGGGCCTGAGCTATTACGAAGCCTGCGTCAGGGCACTGGCCGAGATCGAAGCCGCCCGGTCGCTGTTGGCATCGCGCAAGCAGGTGCCTTCCGGGCGGCTGCGCGTCGACCTGCCTTTGGCCTTCGGCCGGCGGTGCGTCGCCCCGCTGCTGTTCGACATTTCCAAAAAATTCCCGGACCTGACGATGGAAATCTCGTTCAACGACCGGCGCGTCGACCTGATCGAGGAAGGCATCGACCTGGCGGTGCGTATGGGCGACCTCGACGACAGCTTGTCGATCGCCGCGCGCCGCATCTATGCCCAACGTTCGGCCATCTGCGCCGCCCCCGCCTATCTCGACGCCCATGGCAGGCCGCTATCGATCGAGGACCTGGCCAGGCACAGCCTCATCGGCTACGGCCGCGACGGCACGGTCCATCCCTGGACAGTCAGGCATGTCGACGGCCGTCTCGAAAAATTCGCGCCCAAGGCGCGGCTGGTGCTCGGCCACGGCGAACCGATGCTCGATGCGGTACTGGCCGGCTGCGGCATCGTCTATCTGCCGACATGGCTGACGGCCGACAGCATCAGGCGCGGCGAGCTCGAAATGGTTCTGTCGGACTGTCTTGTCGAAAACACCGTGGTGCATGCCATCTGGCCGGTAACACGCAATCTCGCGCCAAAGGTGCGCGTCGTCGTCGACGCCCTGATCGAGCATTTTTCCGCGCCGCCCTGGGATGCGGCATGGGTGCCGCCTGATTGCCCGGCTCGCTAAATTTAAAAAGCGCGACCGTCCTATTTTCGAAAACCGCGCGGCAATGCTATGGACCCGGCATGCTTTATGCTGAAATTGCCATCGTGGTCGTCCTCATCTGCGTGAACGGCCTTCTGTCGATGTCCGAACTCGCCATCGTCTCGTCGCGGCCGGCGCGCCTCAAGACGATGATCGACCGCAACGTCAAGGGCGCCGGCCGGGCCCTGGCGCTCGGCGCCAATCCGGGAAAATTCCTGTCCTCGGTGCAGATCGGCATCACTTTGGTCGGCGTCTTGTCCGGTGCCTTTTCCGGCGCCACGCTCGGCGAGCGGCTGGCCACCTCCCTGGCGTCGGCCGGCATCCGCGAAAGCCTCGCCGATCCGCTCGGCGTCGGCATCGTCGTCGCCCTCATCACCTATGGCTCGCTGATCATCGGCGAACTGGTGCCCAAGCAGATCGCATTGCGCGACCCCGAACGGGTAGCCGTCAGGGTCGCCCCGGCAATGACCATCCTCGCCAGCGTCTCGGCGCCGCTGGTCTTCCTGCTCGATTTTTCCGGCCGCGCCCTCCTGTGGCTGCTTGGCCAGCGCGGTCAGAGCGAGGATAAGGTCACCGACGAGGAGATCAAGATGCTGGTCGCCGAAGCCGAGCACCACGGCACCATCGAATCCGACGAACGGCGGATGATCGCCGGCGTCATGCGGCTCGGCGACCGTGCCGTGCGCGCGGTGATGACGCCGCGCACCGAGGTCGACTGGATCAATCTGCAATCCGACGAGGCGGCCATCAGGAAGCTGCTGATGGACACCCAGCATTCGCGCCTGCCGGCCGGCGACGGCGGCGTCGACGCCATGATCGGCGTCGTCCAGACCCGCGACGTGCTGGCCGCAATGCTCGGCGGCCGCGCTCTCGACCCGCGCCGGCACGTGCGGGCCGCGCCGATCGTGCATGACCAGGCCGACGCGCTGGACGTGCTTGCGACGCTGAAGGAATCCGACGTGCCGATGGCGCTGGTGCATGACGAATACGGCCATTTCGAAGGCATCGTCACCCCGGCCGACATTCTGGAAGCGATCACCGGCGTCTTCCGTTCGGATCTCGACGCCGGCGAAGAGGAAAACGCCGTCAAGCGCGAGGACGGCTCATGGCTGCTCGCCGGCTACATGCAGGCCGACGAGATGGCAGAGGTCCTCGGCATCGACCTGCCTGAGAGCCGCGATTACGAAACCGTCGCCGGCTATGTGCTGTCGCATTTGCACCATCTGCCGGCGACCGGCGAATGTGTCGACGCGCAAGGCTGGCGCTTCGAGGTCGTCGACCTCGACGGCCGCCGCATCGACAAGCTCATCGCCACCCGCCTGCCCGGCCGCCACCGCGAGGTCGTGCGGTAACGATCGACGCGACTTATGGGCTATATGCTCGCGGCGACGCCGCTCGCACAGTCAAAGTTGATTGGGAATACCGCCTATGGTCGACCACCTTTTCGCCGACCCATATCTCGCTGCCGTCTACGACGCCTGGCACCCGAGATCTGCGCGCGACGACTATGATTTCTACCTGCCCCGCATTCTAACAGCAGACGCGGTGCTTGATGTCGGATGTGGAACGGGCACCCTCCTTCACGAGGCACGCCTGGCCGGACATTCAGGGCGGCTCTGCGGCATCGACCCAGCACCCGGCGTGTTGAATCGCGCACGAACGCGCGCGGATATCGAATGGGTTCTCGGCGATCTCCAATCGGCCGGCTGGACAGCCGAGTTTGATCTCATTGTGATGACGGGGCACGCATTCCAGGCCCTTGTCAGCGACGAAGACCTGAGGGATTTCATGGCGGCTGTCCGACACGCCCTTGTGCCAGGCGGATGCTTCGCGTTCGAAACGCGGAACCCTTCGGTGCGGGCGTGGGAGCACTGGACACCCGAAAATGCGGTCGTCGTTGAGCTGCCTGACGGGTCGCTGGTGCAGATCACAACAGAGGTGATCATGCGGTTCGATGGACAGACGGTGACATTCACCCACAGGTTCGGCGGAAAGCATCCGAGCCTTCCGCAAGTTAGTCGCAGCACCTTGCGATTCCTCGAGACGGACGCCTTATCGAGCCTGCTGGGGAACGCGGGGCTACGGATCGAACAGCAATTCGGCGGCTTTGACGGCAGCCCACTTGGCCCTTCGAGCCCAGAGATCATCACGTTCGCGACGAGATGAAAAGGAGCATCCGCTCTCCAGCCCTGCAAGCAACGACAACTCGCGGACCCATTGCGGACGTGGAGCCGTATTTCGCGGGGACTGCCGCCGACCGTAGGTCAGAGCCAAGCTTGGCAATCGCAGAACTCAGCGATCAATCGATTGCCTCGATACCTTGTGCCTTCAGCCGTTCGAGATGGTCCTTCATCTCTTTCAGCCGCTCGGGGGAGTGGCCCTGCCACTCGGTGACCTCGCCCGTGATCCTGAGCGGCTCGCGGCAGCGATAGGACTGCGTCGGATTGCCGGGAAATTTCTTGTCCGTAAGATTGGGGTCGTCCATGACCGGGCCGGTTGGTTCCACGATGTAGATCCTTTCGCGTCCGTCACCGGCGGCCAGTTCTGCACCCCAGATAGCCGCATCCAGAGTGCCGGTTAGATAGACCCAGGCTGCCTGCTTTCGCGCCCCGTAATTGGAGCTGTAACCGGCTTCGATCAGGTCTCCCGGCTTAAGATCGGCCCGGGTGCCGTGGTAGAATTGGCGCGGCTTGTCGGAGGCTGTCATCGGCTCATCCTCGCTGTCTCAGGCGTCATGGTGTCGTGGCGCGCACTATTTCATGCACGTCATCGAATCAACCGTCTGGCCGTTCGGTTATCGGACGTCCGCCCATTCCGGTCATCCCGCCCAAAGCACGCTTTCGGTCGGCTGCCGGTGCGGGTATTATTGGCGCTCTGCATCTTACCGAGGTGGAAAAATGGATCTGCAAGCCTTCAGGGATTCGATTGCGAAACCACAGCCGCCAGCCGGCTTGAGCCCTGCCCTGCAGGCGCTGTGGTGGGATGCAAAGGGCGATTGGGCTAAGGCGCACGAGTGCGCGCAGCAGCGCGACGATACGGCGGGCATGCACGTGCATGCCTATCTCCACCGCAAGGAAGGCGACCAGTCGAATGCGGAATATTGGTATCGCCGCAGCAAGGCGGCGCCGTCGACCTTAACGCTTGACGAGGAATGGCAAGAGTTGGCACGTACACTTTTGCAGCAAAGCTGACGCTTGCTCAGTCATTGTAAAATAGCCGGTCCTGCATCCACTCTCCGGGGTTTCAGCTGGCGCCCTGTGGCTTGTCCCTGCGGTTCCATTCCGCATTGCGCGCCTGCGCCTCTTCGGCGATCAGCTTGAACTCCCGCATCTTCGCAGCTTCGATGGCGAATGCGCGGCTTGGCAGGACGCCAGGGTCCTCCTGACTGTTCTGAAACTGAAAACGGGCCTCCAGTTCGGCCCATATTCGCTCGGGTGCCGTATCCTTGCTGGCAAGCAGCGCAACGACCAGCGCCAGAGTCTCGCGCTGGGCGTTCAGCCGCCCTTCGATCTCTTCATTCGGCAATTCGGACATGCGGGTCGCTTCCAGTTTCTGGCTCAACGGCAAAATCGCACCCTTGTTCCGGAACTCGGGGCTGGCGCGGTCCGGCTGGGCAGCAGATGCTCGCAATCGCAATCGAGATGATCTCTCCTCCTCGATCCTGTTGACTCGGGCCGATGGCACTTCTCGCGCCGCTTGCGTCCAGCCTCTTCGAATGCAGCATGCGGACAAATCTTGAGAGCCTGAAGCGAATTCTCGAGACCGCAGCAGGTGATGCTTTGTTGCAGACTGACCCGCAGCCGACGCTCGGCGGTCTGCCCCGCAACGATCAAAGCCTGTCATCGAGAACGACCATAGGCTGCTGCGAGCACCGGAACAGCTGAGAAGCCTTGGCGTTGTTGGCATCTGGGATCTCGAGCGGACGCTATGAAACCTTCTGATTTTTAAGCCGTTATCGCCGGATGCCCGAGGCTAAATTTAAGCTGAAATCGGTTGACGGCGCCCAATCGCGCGATGCCGAGAAGTCGCGCCGCGAGAAACAGTCGACTGTCGAAGTCGCGTCCGAGGTCGTCGGCGAGCCCGCGCCGCCGCCGGATGTCACCGAACCCGATCCTGAGCTGACACCTGAAGAGGCCGAGCGGGCGCGCAAGAGATACCTGCTTAAGCGCTTCTGGATCAGCGCGCGCGGTTACTGGAGCGGCAGTGGCGACAGGGTCGCCTGGCCGTTGACGATCGGGCTGTTGGTCCTGATCGTCGCCAATGTCGGCTTCCAGTATGGGATCAATGTCTGGAATCGCGCAATTTTCGACGCCATTGAGCAACGCAATGCCCACACCGTATATTGGCTGAGCGCCGTATTCCTGCCACTCGTGATCGGAAGCGCCAGCCTTGTGGTGGCACAAGTCTTCTTTCGCATGAGGATACAGCGCCGCTGGCGGTCCTGGCTCACCACCGCGGTCATCGCGCGCTGGCTCGCAAGCGGCCGCTACTATCAGCTGAACCTCGTCGGCGGCGATCATAGCAACCCCGAAGCCCGCATCGCCGAGGATTTGCGGATTGCCACCGAATCGCCCGTCGATTTCATCGCCGGTGTCATCGTCGCATTTCTGTCGGCCTCGACCTTCATCGTGGTGCTGTGGACGATCGGCGGCGCCCTGACCCTGACGATTGCAGGTTCGACGGTCACCATTCCCGGCTTCCTGGTCATCACCGCAGTGCTCTATTCCGCGATCACGTCCACTTCGATGGCGGTCATTGGCCGCCATTTCGTCCACCTCTCCGAGGGAAAAAATCAGGCGGAAGCCGAGTTCCGCTACACGCTGACGCGCGTGCGGGAAAACGGCGAGAGCATCGCATTGCTCGGCGGCGAGGAGGAGGAGCGCAGCGGCATGGACAAGACATTTGCCCATGTGCTCAGGCAATGGGCGCTCCTTGCAGGCCAGCACATGCGCACGGCGCTGGTGTCTCAGGGGTCGAGCCTGTTTGCGCCTGTCGTGCCGGTCTTGCTTTGCGCTCCAAAGTTCCTCGAAGGCAGCATGACACTTGGACAGGTCATGCAGGCTGCCTCGGCCTTTGCCATCGTGCAGGGCGCGTTCGGATGGCTGGTCGACAACTATCCCCGTCTCGCCGATTGGAACGCCTGTGCACGGCGCATCGCCTCGCTGATGATGTCGCTCGACGGGCTCGAGCGCGCGGAACAGAGCAACACGCTGGGACGCATAAAGCGCGGCGAGACCGGCGGCGATGCGATGCTCAGCCTGAACAATCTCTCCGTGTCGCTCGACGACGGCACCGCCGTGGTCAAGGAAACCGAGGTCGTGATCGAACCAGGCGAGCGGGTGCTCGTCGCCGGCGAATCCGGCTCGGGCAAGAGTACGTTGGTGCGGGCCGTCGCGGGTCTGTGGCCATGGGGTAGCGGCAGCGTCAACATCCGCGCCGACAGACGGTTGTTCATGTTGCCGCAACGGCCCTACATCCCGACCGGGACGCTTCGCCGCGCTGTCGCCTATCCAGGCGCCGCCGACAACTGGACGCTGGATAAGATCAAGGCTGCCCTCGACAAGGTGGGACTCGACTACCTCAACGACCGGATCGAGGAGGACGCGCCATGGGACCAGACCTTGTCGGGTGGCGAAAAGCAGCGCCTCGCCTTCGCGCGTCTTCTGCTGCACCGCCCCGATATCATCGTGCTGGACGAGGCAACGTCGGCACTCGACGAGAAGAGCCAGGACAAGATGATGGAGATGATTATTCGCGAATTGCCGAAGGTCACCATCATAAGCGTAGCGCACCGCGCCGAGCTGGAGGCCTTCCACAGCCGCAAGATCACATTGGAGCGGCACAAGGGCGGCGCAAAACTTGTCAGCGATATCGAACTCGTCCCGCGCAAGGACAGACGGAACTTGCTCATGCGCCTTCTGAGGCAACGGCGCGCCAACGGAAAGCCAGCGCGACCTTGAGCAAAGCGGCGCTGCCCTACGCAAAGAGTGAGGCCGCCGGTCGGAGCAGGCGGACCATCGCCGATTCGAGTCACTGCCCGCATCTGGTCCTGAAAGCACCAGCCGTGGTACCTTGATTCCGGGCAGCTGCTGCTGCCGGAACGTCGATGGCACGAGCGCATTTCCATGTCCGGTGCAACGCCGAGGCCAGCTGTGAAAAACCCGGGTTGATTTCAAAAGCCCCGATTGATTTCGAAAGCAAAGGGACCAGCAATGACAATCGCCAAGAACACGATCTGCCTTTGGTACGACAAGGACGCCGAGGCTGCGGCCCGCTTCTATTCCGAGATTTTTCCCGACAGTTCGGTGAAATCCGTCCACCGCGCTCCCAGCGACTACCCGTCCGGCAAGGCAGGCGACGTGCTGACGGTCGAGTTCACGGTCGCCGGCATCCCCTGTCTCGGCCTCAATGGCGGGCCCGCGTTTAAACACAACGAAGCCTTCTCCTTCCAGATCGCCACCGACGATCAGCAGGAGACCGACCGCTATTGGAACGCCATCGTCGGCAATGGCGGCCAGGAAAGTGCCTGCGGCTGGTGCAAGGACAAATGGGGCATCTCCTGGCAAATCACGCCGCGCGTGCTGACCGAAGCGATGGCCGCCGGCGGCGATGAAGCAAAGCGCGCATTCGAGGCGATGATGGAGATGAAGAAAATCGACGTTGCAGCGATCGAGGCGGCGCGGCGCGGCTGACAGTTCGGGGGTGGCCCGACGCGAAAAGATCAGGGCAGAGCGGCCGGAAATGCTGCCGGCCCATCATCTCCAGGCAGGCGTGCGATGGTGCTGAACTGCGCTGCGTTTTACGACGCCGAACTGCGACGGCACAACGAGGTCTTCAGGGCTGCGGTCAAGGTGGGAACGCGCGATCGCGTGCTCGATATCGGATGCGGTTCGGGACAATCCTCTCGTGATGCTGCCCGTGTCGCGGTGGAAGGCAGCGTGCTCGGCGTGGACGTATCGGCCGAGATGCTCGAGATCGCCCGGAAGTGTAGCGCGAAAGAGGGATTGCGAAACCTCGCCTTTGAGCGCGGCGATGCGCAATTGCTGGTATTTCCGCCTGCCGGCTTCGATCTGTGCATTAGTCGATTTGGAGTGATGTTCTTTGCCGATCCGGCGGCGGCGTTCGCCAATATCGCCCGGGCGATGCGACCAGGGGCACGTCTTGTGTGGATGGTATGGCGATGCCAGGACCGTAACGAGTGGGCAACTGCCATTCAGCGGGCAATTGCGCCGGGGACCGCCATATCGGGGGGCGCCGCCACCCCGTTTTCGCTTGGCGACCCCGCCATCACCGCGGAGATCTTGCGTGCATCCGGTTTTGTTTCGGTCGACTTTGCCGAAGTGCATGAGCCGGTCTTCTACGGCCAGGACGTCGATGTGGCCTATGACGCTTTGCTTGGCCTGCAACTGGTCAAGGATCCGCTCGCCCGCGCAGATGTGGATGTCGACGCGCCGCTGCGGCGGTTGCGCGATCTGCTCGACGCGCATTTGACCGCGGACGGTGTGCTTTTCGACTCGCGTGCCTGGATCGTCACCGCGTTTCGGGCGAGCCGATGGTGACTGCGCGATGTAGACGATCCTGTTCTCTCGGCCTTTCCGTCAGTCCATTTGCGGCGCGACTTCTGAGAGCAGCCAATCCCGAAAAGCCTTGACTTTGCGCTGACGGATCGCCTCTGGCGGGTAGACGAAATAGAAGCTGGAGGGGGATTTCAGGGCGTGGCCGAAGGGGCGGACGAGTCGCCCGGCGGCAAGGTCGGCCGCAACGAGCATGGTCCGGCCGAGCACCACCCCCTCGCCTTGTGCGGCCGACTCCATGGCAAAGGTGGCAGAGTCAAAGGTAATCCCGCTCTGCGGGTCAACGCCCTCGACCCCGGCGCTTGCCAGCCAGGTCGCCCAGTCGATCGGAAAGCTGTCACGGATCAGCGTGTGGTGTTTGAGGTCCTGAGGCGTGCGGAGCGGATGTGCACCCTCAAGAAGCTTTGGGCTGCACACTGGAAACACCTCCTCGCCGGTGAGGAACTCCGACGTTAGCCCCGGATAGTTTCCGCTGCCATAACGGACGGCAACATCGATGCCGTCGCCGAGGAAGTTGGTCAGCTTCCCGCTCGTCGAAACCCGCACATCGAGGTCGCCATGCGCACGGTGAAAGCGATAGAGGCGCGGCACCAGCCATCTCCCCGCAAAGCCATCGGAGGTGCTGACGTTCAATGTCGAGCTCGAATAGCGGGCTGTTGCTGCAGCGGTGGCGGTGGCCAACTGGGCGAGCGCCTCGCGCACCGCCCGCGCATAGGGTTCGCCGACGGCTGTCAGGCTCACCGAACGCGTACCGCGCTCGAACAGCTGCACACCGAGCTGATCCTCAAGATTCTTGATCGCCCGGCTGATCGCACCGTGGGTGACATGAAGTTCCTCTGCCGCCTTGGAGAAACTCAACAGGCGCGCCGCGGCCTCGAAACTTGGCAAGGTGGTGAGGGGAGGCAGCTTCCGGGGCATGGATCGATACCTGTACGTGTGAGTGATGCTCACAAATTGTCGCCGATAAGTCGTTTGTCGTCCAGGCCAGAAGCCGGCATATTTGCTCGCGTAATCAGTCATTCACCGCCGCTGCAAAAAGGAGAGTTTGATGTGACTGATACTCTCGCTGACGAAAGTCGCGGGGCAACTGCTGAAACCAAAACTGCCGCCACTCCAGGAGAGCACCATGAACGCCAAACGAGTTGAACCCATCGTCGACGTCCTGACCGGCATGGCCGGCCGCATCCTCGCCTCGAGCAGCCGGCGCCGGACCGGGCGGCAGATTGCACGCTTCTCGACCCGCCGGCTCGAAGACCTCGGATTTGCCCGCGACTGGGACGGCTCGGTCCATCGGCCGTCGGACTACCGCTAGCCTGAACGAAAGCAACAGCGGACAGGCTCTTCGCAAAAGATCGCTGTCGCAAGGAATTAACGGAGAACGGACATGGCCACCATCCACCCATTCCTCTGGTTCAACACCGATGCGGAGCAAGCCCGCGACTTCTATCTCTCGGTCTTCAAGAACAGCAAAGCGCTCCAGACCATCGAATACACCGACTGGGTGTCCGGAACCAACAAGACGGTCCCGCATGCCACCTTCGATTTCGAGCTCGAAGGACTGCACCTTACTGCGCTCAATGCCGGGCCGCAGCCGCCCTTCAACGAGCGGCTCTCGCTCTACATCGAGACCAAGGACCAGGCCGAGACCGACTACTACTATGAGGCGCTCACCGCCGGCGGCGGCAGGGAACAACCCTGCGGCTGGCTCACCGACAGATACGGCGTCTACTGGCAGGTCATCCCGGAAATCCTGCCGCGGCTCAGTGCCGATCCGGACCGCGAAAAGGCCAACCGCGTCCGGCAGGCGATGTATGGGATGCGCAAGATCATCATCGCCGAGCTCGAAGCCGCCTACGCCGGCAAGGCCTGACTCTCCCACCGCAATCGCAACGAACGGAGAACCCTCATGACATCGCTCGTGGACAGGAAAGTCATCGTCGTCGGCGGTAGTTCCGGCATCGGTCTCGGCGTCGCGGAAGCTGCTCTCAACGGCGGAGCGAAGGTCGTGATCGTCGGACGCTCGCCCGAGAAACTGCTGGCTGCCGAACGGACGCTCAATGCGGGCCGCGTGACAAGCGTGGTCGCCGACATGACCGACGAAGCGGACGTCGCCCGCCTGTTCGACGAGGTCGGTCCCTTCGATCACCTCGTATCGACCGCCGGAACACTGCCGCCCGGCGATCCCATCGGCAGTACCGACATGGAGGCTGTGCGAGGCTTCGTCGATAACAAGCTGATTGGCGCCGTCTTGCTCTCCAAGCACGCTGTGCGCACCCTGAAAGCCGGCGGCTCGATGACCTTCACCTCGGGAATAAATAAGGATCGGCCGCCGGTGCCGGGAGGCTCGGTCGTCTCCGCGATTGCCGGTTCATTCAGCTACTTCGCCCGCGCCCTGGCGCTCGAACTGGCCCCGACGCGCGTCAATGTCGTGTCGCCCGGATGGGTCGATACACCGATGTGGGACATTGTTGGAGAAGCCAAATCCAGCTTCTTTGCCGACATGGCTGCCCGGTTGCCATCGAGAAAAATTCCGACCGCAGCGGACGTCGCCGCTGCCTACCTCTACCTCATGGAAAGCGACTTCACCACCGGCGAGACGATCCGCATCGATGGCGGCCATAACCTGATCTAGCCGCCATTTGCACGCCGCCTGAATGGGTTGAGCCGGCATGACCGCTAGTCCGGTGCACTGCTGCCGAAGGCGACGAACGCCGGCGGGTCATGCCGGCGTCGCTCAATCGGGGTTTACATCGGCAGCCAGGTCCCTAGTTTTAGCGTTTCGCGCCGCGCACCTAAGTGCGTGGATGATCGAGGACGGGACCGTGAGCTTTGGCCGGCCCCTCGAAACTTTCAAAGGATGGCTATCATGACACAGGCCAAGAATGGCGACACCGTGCGCATCAATTACAATGGACGCCTGGCAGACGGCACCCAATTCGATTCTTCCGGCAACGAACCGCTGCAATTCACGCTGGGTGAAGGACAAGTGATCCCTGGTCTTGAAACCCATGTCGAGGGCATGGAGGTGGGCGCGAAAAGCACCGTGACTGTTCCCGCCGAGGCCGCCTATGGCCCCCACCGCCCCGAAGCGGTCATGACCGTCGATCGCGCCCGCGTGCCAGACAACATCAACGTCGATATCGGCACTCGATTGCAGGTCAGAACCTCAGAAGGGCGCCCGATGCCGGTAACAGTCGTCGGCGTGGACGACACCAGCGTCAAGCTCGACGGCAATCATCCGTTGGCCGGACGCGATCTCGTGTTCGACGTTGAACTGGTCGAGATCGTTCAGGCGGCGTAGGGCACGGCAAAGCGCGTAACGGCCATGATTTTCGGGTGACGCATTTCGACCGACGGTTCCGGCGGTGCGTCACCTGTCGGAGGCAAAGACCGCGACGGCGGAAATCGTGTAGCGTGCAGCAACCCATAGAGACATTCGGCATCTGGAATGTCCAATTCAGCGTCGCGGTCTCGAGGACCTGTGGAAGACCTCGCTTGACAGCCGACTTCTCGTGACCGCAAAGTCCCGTGATGCGGGCGATTGGTTGGAATAGAATTGCGCGTGCCGGTGCAATCGTGCTGATGATCGGCACAAATGTTCCTCGGCCGGCGCGTTCCGACTCGCTCCTTCTCACAAGCCCGTCCCAGCCAGCCAATGTCGGCGATGCGATGCTGGCGGCTGCCAATTATCATGATTCCGGCGACTATGACCGCGACCTGGCCACTGTGGCGAATCAGGCAGGCGACTGGGTCATCAAGCGCGCAATGGAGGTGCCTCGCCCCGCACTGGTGCTCGATATCGACGAGACGGCTTTGGCCAACTGGGAGGTGATCACACGTGACAATTTCGGCCGCCCGATCGGCGGCGCCTGCGACATCGCAATCGATGGTCCCTGTGGCTGGGCCGCCTGGGATCAGCTTGCGAAGGATCCGGCCATCGACGCCGTGCTGGAGGTCTTCCGGCAGGCACGAGCGGCGAAAGTCGCGGTGTTCTTCATCACCGGACGTCCGGAGGACCAGCGTCAGGCAACCGAACAGAACCTGCAGTCGGCCGGCTATGCCGGCTACGAGCACCTTTACATGGTCCAGCCTGGGGCCAAATACGGCTCCGCCGCAGATTTCAAGGCACCCATAAGGGCCGAAATCGAAAAGGCCGGCTACACGATAATTGCCAATGTCGGTGACCAGCCATCCGACCTGTTCGGTGGGCATGCCGAGAAGCTGTTCCTGCTGCCTAATCCGTTCTACCGGGTTCGCTGACGGCCGGAACGGCACAAGCCCGGATCCTCGGCTCCTTGCCGAGCACCTACTAAGGTATCAGGACAACTTTGCCGGTCGCGCCGCGCTCGTCCAGCAGGCGATGTGCGTGGCTGGCCTGGTCGAGCGGGAAGCGGCCACCTTTGGTCACCATAAGCTGACCACCAGCGGCCAGATCGAAAAGCTCCAAAAGGCAGTCACGGAGACCGTCCGTAGACAGCAACGGCAGCAGGGCAAAACCCTTCAGCGACTGGTTGCGACCGATCATCGCCTCCATCTCCGGGGCGCCGAGCGCGTATCTGCCAAGTGCTGCAAACACCAACTCTCCGCGAGGTGCCAGAGCCTCCAGCGCAACCGCCGTCAGCGGGCCGCCGACAATGTCGTAGATGATGTCGACGCCAGCGCCACCTGTCGCTGCCCGGACGTGCACCGGCCAATCCGTGTTGCTGTAGTCGACGGCAGCATCGGATCCCAGCGACAAAGCAAGGTCGAGCTTGGCCTTGCTGCCGGCTGCCGCGATGACACGGCTAGCGCCGGCGCGCTTGGCAAGCTGGACGAGCAACGAACCGACGCCGCCCGCGGCAGCGGCGACCAGCACCGATCTGCCGGCCGGCGGGCTTTGCCGCGATAGATACAATGCCGTCAGTCCTTGCACCATCAATGCCGTCGCGTTTTCGAACGAGAGCGAATCCGGCAAGGGCACGGTCAGGCTTGCGTCGATCGTCACATACTCGGCATAGCCGCCAAACGGGCGGCTCGAGGCGAACAACGGTGCGGCGACGCGCGTGCCGAGCAAGGAAGCGTCCGCCCCCTGGCCAAGCGCCTCCACGATCCCGGCGGCCTCGACGCCAGGGATCATCGGCAGTTGCGGCGTCACCGCATAGCGATCCGCGCGCATCAGCACTTCGAAGAAATTCACCCCGGCCGCATGAACGCGGACCAAGACTTCGCCGGCTTGCGGCTCAGGCTTCGGCACCGCGACTATGTCGAGAACGTCGGGCCCGCCGAAGCGGCTCAGTTGAATGGCTCTCATCGCATGCACCGATCGCTGTTGGCATCGGCCGCTGTTTGCCACTATCTGCCTGGCTTCGACTACACACCGATTTGTCCGCTGCTGACCGGGAGGTGACCATGGCCAAGCTGATCAAGAGACTGCCGACGCTGCCGGCGGAGCGCGCGCTGAAAGTGATTTCGGGCCGCTGGAAGGCGGTCATCCTGTACCATCTCTTCGACGGCCCCCGGCGGCTGTCGGCGCTGCAGGCGCTGATGCCCGATATCACCCAGAAAGTGCTGATCCAGCAACTTCGCGAAATGGAAGAGCACGGCCTCGTCCGCCGCGAGATCTTTGCCGAGATACCTTCGCGCGTCGAATATTCGGCGACGCGGCTCGGCCTCAGCCTCGAGCCGATCCTGCTGGCACTTTGCCAGTGGGGCCAGCATCACGCCGACGAGCTGAATGAGATGGACCGCCTTGCCGATTGCATCATCAGACCACGGCAAGCGCAGGACGCCCATGCCGTGTGAACAAAAAGGGCGGCGCATGCGCCGCCCCAATGCTTGGGAGAATTAATCCTTGGGAGGACTGCTCGAACCTGTGCTCAGGCCGCCTTGACTTCCTCGGCGACGGCATCGGCCTGACGCGCCGTCTTCAGCACCCTGGCCCACCATGCAATGTCGTTGACCAGCGCGGTTGCCGCCTGGTTGAGGTGCTCGAACTCATCGAGCTTCTTGTCGCCTTGCTTGACGGCAAGGAAATCGGCCCAGGCGATGTGTACGGCGGACTTCACCGGCGCCATCTGCAACTCGACCGCATGCAGCCTCAGCTGCTCGACCGCGCGCGCGCCACCGACGCTGCCATAGCCGACGAAGCCGGCCGGCTTCTTGTTCCACTCGTTGGCGGCGTAGTCGATGGCGTTCTTCAGCACGGCCGTCGGGCCATGATTGTATTCCGCGGCGGTGAAGATGAAGCCGTCGAATCCGGCGACCTTCTTTTGCCAGCGCTGCGCCACTTCGTTCTGCGACGGCACCCAGGCGGAGGATGCGACCTCATCGAAGAACGGCAGCGGGAAATCGCGCAGGTCGACGACTTCAACGTCGATGTCGGCGTGCGACTTGGCTATCTTGGCAATCCATTGGGTCGGGACGTCGGCAAAGCGGGCCGCGCGGGTTGAACCAATGATGATGGCGATTTTGGGTTTTGACATAGAGGGGGCTCTCCTTACGGGAATACTGGTATCGTTTGGATACCTGAGCTATATGAGTAACTGGCCGCTCAATGTGCAAGGAGGCACTTTTTTGTTACCAAGGCACCCGCACCGCACCGAGGACTGCCGCGCCATCTCGGAAATCCTGCAGCGCGTCGGCGACAAATGGACGGTGCTCGTGGTCGGCAAGCTTGGCAACGGGCCGCTGCGTTTCAACGAGTTGCGCAGCGCCGTCGGCGGCATTTCGCAAAAGATGCTGACCACGACCTTGCGCGGGCTCGAGCGCGACGGCTTCGTTACGCGCACCGTGTTCCCGACCATTCCGCCGCGGGTCGACTACGAATTGACCGATCTTGGCTACGAACTGCTGGTGCCGGTCGATGCGCTCGGCGAATGGGCACGCAAGAACACCGAGCGCGTCAAGGCGGCGCGCGAGAAGTTCGACGCCATGCACAGCTGAACCCTTGTGCTGCAAGGGTTTGAACCTGTCGGGGAGCCTCGGATGAGCGCTACTGCTGTAACTGCATCTTGCTCTTCGGCAGCTTCTCGATCCGGTTCCATTTCGGGTTGGGACTGACCACCCTGCCGCCAATCGTGCAGGTCGTGGTCGTCTCCTTGCGGCAATTGCTCACCGTCGTGCCGCTGGTGTCGCATTTCGTCGCCGAGCAGATCTCGCACTTGGCCGCTTGCCCGTTGATGGTGCGGTTTTCCGACGTGCAGGTGGCGCCTGGATCGCCTTTTTTGACCTCGGCCAAAGCGCTTGCTGACGACAGGCAGAGCAAGGCTGCAAAGGCACCCGCCAGGGCAGCGTTCAGCATGTGTTGACGCATTGTCTTTCCTCCCAAGATCCCGTCGGTCGCGCTGCAGGCGCGCATGCGGGAACCCGTTAGCCAAAGACCACGCGGGATCGCTGTCCGCATCCCCCGCGCGGGAGAGACGGCTGTTTAAATCCGTCTTCTGGAATCAGGCCGGGTCAGCCTTCGGCCGGAACCGCCTTCGGCTTGCCTTCGCCGTCCAGCGCCACCATGACGAAGTCGGCATGGGTGACCTTCTCCATCAGGTCGGAGAGATAGCGCTGCGCCCAGGCCTCGACCTTGAGCGTCATCGAGGTGCGGCCGACGCGTTCGACATGCGTATAGATGCACAGCGTGTCGCCGATCTTCATCGGTTTGGCGAAGGACATTTCCTTCACCGCCGCCGTCACCACGCGGCCCTTGGCGCGCTCGGCGGCGCGGATGCCGCAGGCGAGATCCATCTGCGCCATCACCCAGCCGCCAAAAATGTCGCCTGCCGCATTGGCGTCGGAAGGCATGGCCAGCGTCCTGAGCGTCAGATCGCCGATCGGCCGCCCGTCCGCGTAATGCACCATTTGGCCAATCCTCTCGAAGCCGATTGTCCCGATCCCGTATCGTCATGGCACGGACAGGTCAACGCGCCACTGAACAGGTCGCGGCCTGAGGTTCGGCTATCGGTCGACAGTGTTGAAAAGATGCTGTGCGGAGCTAGACGAGCGCACCAGCAGGATTGCATTCCATGGCCGAGGTAAGAAAGCTTACCAATAGGCGTGCTTCACAAAGCGGGCCAGGGCGTTGGGACGTAGGCGTAGGCGTTGCCCTCGCGAATAACATGACCGATGCCTGGAAAGGGCAGGTGCATGCCTGCGACGAGCAGGCCATCCGCCGACACCATGTCGAGCACCTTCTTGCGTGTGGCGATTGCGGCCTGCTGGTCCACGTCGAAGGCGATTGCCCATTCCGGATGCGCAAATTGCAGCGCGGAGGCGTGGATTACGTCAGTGAAGAGCAGCAGGTTGGCGTCACCAGAGCCAATTCGAAGCGCGAGATGCCCCGGCGTGTGTCCGGGCGCAGGCAATGCCCTGATCCCGGGCGCGATCTCGACCTCGCCTTCGATCTTCCGGACCTTGCCATGGTAAGGCACCAGCGATTTGCGCGCTATTTCGAAGTACGGTTTCATCTGGTCGGGCGCCTTGGACCGGATCCCGTCATCGTGCCAGAAAGCGAATTCCGGCGCGGCAACCACGACCTCCGCTGCCGGGAAGGCGGCCTTGCCTCCAATACCGACAAGGCCGTTGGCATGGTCGGGATGGAGGTGGGTGATGATTACCGTGTCGATTTCTTCCGGCCTGACGCCAGCGGCGGCGAGCGCCTCGGGTATATGTCCCAGTATAGGCCCCATCGCCGATGCCGTGCCGGTATCGATCAGCACCCGTCTGTCGCCTTTGGTGACAAGGTAAGCATTGACCGAGGTCGGGAGTGGTTTTGGCAGGAATGCCTTTGCCAGCAGCGCTTCGGCGGCAGCCGTATCTGCGGAAGGGAAGAGTTCGAGGCCGAGATTGAGGTAGCCGTCGCTCAGTGCTGTGATCTCGAGGTCGCCGAGCATGAACCTGTGGGCGCTCGCAAGCGAAGCCGGAGACCGGGCGGCGATAGCCGCAGCGTTGCTCCCAAAGAGGCTGATCGGGGAAAGTAGCAGGGCACCGGCACTAAAGGTGCCGATGCCGAAGGTTCGACGGTCGATATTCATGGTCTTGTCCTTCGAATTGCAGATGAAGCTAGTCCCAGACTACGTCGTCGCTGCCGGGGCGGATGCCGACCGCTCGGACCGCTCTTGGGCGGGGGTCGGCGCGGTTCATGGCCAACTCCTTGCGACATCAATAATCCGCCTCACAAACTGCGGGAATAGCGATGGGATGCAGTTCACTGCTGCAGATTATGCAGCAGTGAACTTAAGCGAGTAAGGCCGCTGGTTCGGCCCTCCGAACGGCCTCGCTGAGCCCCGGCTTCACCTACTGGACAGGTTGCCGGGGCTCGAGCGCTCGGCGCAACGTCGGCGCCTCTTGCTCGATATAATCCCACAGACGGTTCGAGATCGGCCCGTGCGGCCGGTCGCGGCGGCGCGCCACCACCAACTCCTCGGTACGGCCTGGCAGATGACGGCCGGCCATGGATTGCAGGCGTCCGTCGCGCAGTTCCTCCTCGATCAGGAAGCGGGGCATGTGGCCCCATCCGAGGCCCTGCAGGATGATTTCCTTCTTCATGCCCTGATCGGCCACCATGCATTGAGGCGCACCCTCGATCATGAAGTAGTCTTGTTGCGGTGAATGGCGGGCCGTGTCGCGCATGACACATTGGGTGAACGCGTGCATCTGATCCGGCGTGATGGGGTGCTTGATGCGCTCCGGCAGAAAGCCCGACGCCACTACTGGGACGAAGGGCACCTTGCACAGATCGATCCATTCCACCCGCGGATCGCTCTTGTCGATCCAGTGCAGGATCAAATCGGCTTCGTCGTCGAAGAGGCGCTCCCACGGGCCGCCCACCGCCTCGAAATGCAGATGCAGGCGTGTGCCCGGACACTGGGCGAAGAACCGTCCGAGCATGCCCAATGCCTGCGGGCGCGGGCAAAGGTCGCCGATCACCACATGGATCTCGCTTTCTTCGCCCATTGACAGCTGAGCAGCATGAAGCCGCAAGCCCTCGAGCTCGCGCAGCAGCGATTGTGCCCTGCGATGGAACGACAGCCCTGCCTCGGTGGGGCGCACGCGATAGCCGCTGCGATCCAAAAGAACGAGGTCGAGTTGCCGCTCCAGCTTTGCAATGGCTGCGAACACAGCCGGGTGCGAGCGATGCAGCATGGCCGCCGCAGGCTGAAAGCCGCCGCAGCGGACCACGGCATCGAAGCATTGCAGGTCGTGCAGGGTGAATTCGGCCATGTCAGCTTACATTACAGAGATAGTCCTATCTTTGTAATATCATCAAAAGCGCGCCGCAGCTAGGCTTTGCCACATTCAACGCTCCAGAAGGAAGGTGTATTCACCATGAATGAGCTGGATTTCGTGACCGTCGGCGATGGCACACGCATCGCCTACCGCATCGACGGCGACGCCGGGAACCCCGTGCTGATGCTGTCGAATTCCATCGCCACCACACTGCGGATGTGGGACATGCAGGTCAATGAGCTGTCGAAGCATTTCCGTGTTCTGCGCTATGACTTTCGCGGCCACGGAGGGTCGAGCGTTCCGGCCGGCGCTTATTCGCTCGACCGGCTTGGCCGCGACGTGATCGAGCTGCTCGATGCCCTAGCCATTGAACGCGTACACTTCCTCGGTCTGTCGTTGGGCGGCTTCGTCGGGCAGTGGCTCGGCATCCACGCGCCCGAGCGGATCGAGCGCTTGATCCTGAGCAACACCTCATCCTACCTCGGACCGGCAAAGCAGTTTGACGAGCGGATTGCCGCCGTGCTGCAGGCGCCGGATATGTCCGAAACCGCCGAGATGTTCCTGGGCAACTGGTTTCCTGCGCGTATGCTGGCGGCCAACGAGCCCGTCATCGAAGAATTTCGCACCATGCTGCTGGCCATCGACCGGCAAGGCTTGGCTGGCTTGTTCGCGGCGGTTCGCGATGCGGACCTTCGCCGAACCGTAGCGCTGATTTCCAGGCCAACGCTGGTGATCGCCGGCCGGCACGACACTGTGACAGCCGCCAGCCATAGCGAGCTGATCGCGGCGACGGTGCCCGGCGCGAAACTGGTTGTCCTGCCCGCGGTCCACTTGTCGAACATCGAGTACCCCGCCGAATTCATCGAGGCCGTGCTCGGTTTTCTGCGCTGAGCCGGAGCACGACGGGGATGCTGAGTGAACCCCGTTTCGAACATCACCCGCATGGACCGCAACCTATGATGCACTAACGCGTAGCTCAGGCTAGACTGGGCAATATCGATAGCGGATGACGGCTGACATGGAACTTGGCTTTCGCCCATTAACGCCCGATCTGTGGCCGGCGCTCGAGGACCTGTTCGGTGACAGCGCCGTCTGCAGTCGCTGTTGGTGTATGTACGGACGGATCGGCAGTTCTTACCGAAAGCGACCCGGCGAGGAAAACAAGGCAGCGTTCCGGCAAGCCGTCCAGCATGGTCCGCCTCCGGGTTTGCTTGCTTTCGACGGCGATACGGCTGTCGGCTGGTGTCAGGTGACAACGCGAGATGCCCTGCCCTGGCTCGATCGGCTGTGGCAGCTCAAGCGTGTGGATGATGCGCCGGTCTGGTCCCTGTCCTGCCTCTACGTGCGAAAACAATACCGCCGACGGGGCGCAACATCCCAGCTGATTGCACAGGCCCTGGACGTCGCAAGGCGCGCAAATGCGCCTGCACTCGAAGCCTATCCTTTCGACGCCGAAACATCGCCGTGCGCATCCGGCAGCGGATATGCCACCACCTTCACGCGCGCCGGGTTCAGGATCGTCGCCCGCAGGACGCCGGCCCGGCCGATCATGCGCTATGATTTCAAGCAGATTGCCGATCTTCGTCTGTAATGCTTGGATCGCTTGTCGAGGAAGCGCAGGCACTTCGAAATGAAGCCGGATCGTTTTCAACTTTTGGTCAGAGGCACAACGTGGATTGGTTCACACGACGCAAACCGTTCTCGGGCGCTGCGAAGTCAGCTTTCCCATTCAGCATGTTGACCACCATGGCAGAGGAGGAGTTGACGCCCTTTGTCGACGACACTTACCGAACGACGTCCCGGCATCTCATTTCTGATGGAGCGCGCATCTATATTCCTTATCGGTTACATTTTCTGCCAAGCGTGCGAGAGCATCACCTTGGCTTTTCATTTCCGTCGCATTGCCTGCTGACACGATCGACAGATGGCTTTTTGCGGCAGAAATCAGCCAAGGTGATCCTGTCGCTGAACGAAAGTTGGAGCATCGCCTTCGTCGTTCTGCTGTTGGGCGAATATGTCGTCGAAATCGCCGAAGACATCTACGCCGCAGTACCTGATCTGGACGCTTCAGCCTATGCCAGTTTTGTCCGACAGAACCGAGACGTAATGCGTGCAATGCGCAGCAAGGCCACAAGCTATTGGAATGCCTATTACAGGCGTGCTTATCCCAACCGAAAATCCTATCCAGCCATTGCTGTCCTCAATCGACTCGATGCGTGGGCAAGTTAGGTCTTCATCAATCTTCTTGGCGCTGAAAGTCGAAATTCAAACGAAGTTGCCAGTCGCTTTTTTCACATCGGATGCCGGAAGACCCGGCGACGCCGCGTCGCGCCCAAGCCTAGGTTAGAGCCGAATTCCGGAGCCGCCCGCAGCCACCATGCAGACCTATGATTTCATCATCGTCGGCTCCGGCTCGGCCGGTTCGGTCCTGGCCGAAAGATTGTCGGCTTCCGGCCGGTCGCTAGAGCCACTAGGTAAAGTTTTCGATGCGATGGATGCGTTCGACAGGTTAGACCTTACGAACCCGTCGAACTGGGTAAATGGAGCCTATTAAGGAAATGCCTGGGCAGGAAGAATGGTCGAACGAAGAAGACGCTCGTGCATACAGAGAAATCCGAGCATCGGTCGATAAATGGAAAAGTCTCGGTTATAAGACATATCCGGATGGAACAGAGTGGATCGGCCATACGCCGCATCGAGCGCCTGAAGCGTATTTGCATCAGCTGTATGCTCCGCTTGGCGCCGTCGGAGTTGGGCAGATGGAGTCTGAAATTTCGTGCCGACTTCCAGATAATTTCCGTTGCTTTCTCATGCTCCACAACGGGATAGGTCTGTTTGCGAATTATATAAACGTCTATGGGCTGCGACGCAGCTGGTCACGCACAAATTTAGTGGAGGCGGGTCAACAACCCTTCTCCATACTGGAACCGAATGTACAGAGACGGCCAAGCAATGCACCAGACGATGTTCTCTTTATTGGTTCACTCGGGGATAATAGGAATTTAATTGGCATGAATCCGGACGGGAGGGTCTTTCGCTGGGAGAGTGATGATCCTCTGTCCGGTTCGATCAAGTCCTACACGAGCGTGTTCACCTTCCTGCTGGAAGAAGCCAATGAGGTGGCGGCCCTGTTCGACCCGGATGGGCGCGAACACGACTGAACTCGGGCAGCAGGCAACAAGCGGCCATTCAAACCGAATATCACCAGTCGCTTTTTTCACATCGGATGCCGGAAGACCCGGCGACGCCGCGTCGCGCCCAAGCCTAGGTTAGAGCCGAATTCCGGAGCCAGCCGCAGCCACCATGCAGACCTATGATTTCATCATCGTTGGCTCCGGTTCGGCCGGCTCGGTCCTGGCCGAAAGATTGTCGGCTTCCGGCCGCTTCTCGGTGCTGGTGCTCGAGGCCGGCGGCAGCGACCGTCGCTTCTACGTGCAGATGCCGCTCGGCTACGGCAAGACCTTCTTCGACCCGGCGGTCAACTGGAACTACAAGGCCGAGCCGGATCCCGGCCTGGCCGGCAATGCCGACCACTGGCCGCGCGGCAAGCTGCTCGGCGGCTCGAGCTCGATCAACGCCATGGTCTGGATCAGGGGCGCGCGCGAGGATTTCGACGCTTGGGCAGCGGCCGGCAATCCCGGCTGGGGCTTCGATGACCTGCTGCCCGCCTTCAAGGCGCTGGAGGATAACCAGGCCGGCGCCGACCAATGGCGCGGCGTCGGCGGGCCGCTGCATGTCACCGACTGCTCGACCTCCGTCCATCCGCTCACCAAGCGCTATCTCGCCGCCGCCAACCAAGCCGGCCTGCCGCTCAACCCGGATTTCAACGGCGCCTCGCAGGAAGGCGCCGGCGTCTACCAGATCACCACCAGGAACGGCCGCCGCATGTCGGCGGCGCGCGCCTTCCTGCGCCCGGCGATGAAGCGCAAAAACGTCCGCGTCGAGATCAACGCCCTGGCGACAAAAATCCTGTTCGAGGGCAAACGCGCCGTCGGCATCGAATATCTCCAGAATGGCGCGACGAAAACCGCCCGCGCCGGCCGCGAGATCATCCTGTCGGGCGGCTCGGTCAATTCGCCCCAATTGCTACAGCTTTCCGGTGTCGGCCCGTCGGCGCTTCTTGGCGCGCTCGGCATTCCCGTCGTTCACGCCAACGAGAATGTCGGGGCAAACCTGCAGGACCATGTCGGCATCAACTACACGTTCAAGGGCAGGCTGCCGACGCTCAACCAGATCCTGCGCCCGTGGTGGGGCAAGCTGCTGGTCGGCATGCAGTACGTGTTTTTGCGCTCAGGCCCGCTGTCGCTGTCGATGAACAATGCCGGCGGCTTCTTCCGCACCGATCCGGCCACGGCACGGCCCAACATGCAGCTCTATTTCCAGGCGTTTTCGACGGTCATTCCGAAGAGCGGCGAACGGCCGATCCTGACGCCCGATCCATGGCCGGGCTTTTCCATCGGTCTCTCCAATTGCCGTCCGTCGAGCCGCGGCGAAATCATGATCCGTTCCGCCAATCCGCGCGATTATCCCAAAATCGTCGCCAATGCCTTTTCGACCGAGGCGGATGTCGTTGAAATGCTGGCGGCGGTGAAATTCGTCCGGAAGATCGCCTCGATGCCGGCGATGGCCGAGATCATAGAGGAAGAGGTTTTGCCCGGCCCCTCGATCACCTCCGATGCGGATCTCATTCAGGATTTCAGGAAGCGCTCGGGCACCGTCTACCACCCGGTCTCGACCTGCCGCATGGGGCCGGACGCGGCGCACGCCGTCGTCGATCCGCGCCTCAAGGTGCACGGCATCCAGGCCTTGCGCGTCATCGACGCCTCGATCTTTCCCGACAACATAACCGGCAACACCAACGCCGCCGCGATGATGACCGGATGGAAGGGCGCCGAACTGGTTCTGGAGGATCAGAAATGAAAATCACCGACGTCAAGACCTGGGTGGTCGGCAATCCGCCGCCCGGCATCGGCGGCAAGTATTTCATCTTCGTCAAGCTCACCACCGATGGCGGCGTCGTCGGCTATGGCGAGGCCTACAACGCCACCTTCTCGGCACATGTCACGGCGAAAATGGTTGAGGACATGGCCGAACGCTATCTGATCGGCCGCGATCCGCACGACGTCGAGACCTTCTTCCGCCGCGCCTATTCGTCCGGCTTCACCCAGCGCCCCGACGTCTCCAGCATGGGCTGTTTCTCGGCGCTCGAAATCGCCTGCTGGGACATTATCGGCAAAGAGGCCGGCAAGCCGGTCTACAAGCTGCTTGGCGGCCAGGTGCACGAAACGCTGCGTTCCTATACCTACCTCTACCCGCACAGCGGCAGCGTCCACTCCGAGGACGCGCGCGGCAAGAACGTCTACAACGATCCCGACCTGGCCGCTGCCTGCGCGCTGGAATATATCGAGCAGGGTTTTAACGCGGTCAAGCTCGACCCGGCCGGCCCCTACACCGCCTTCGATGGCCACCAGCCGCGCCTCGTCGACATCGATCTCTCCGCCCGCATGGTCAAGGCGATCCGCGAGGCGATCGGCACAAGAGCCGACATCCTGTTCGGCACGCACGGCCAGTTCACCGCATCGGGCGCGCTGCGCCTGGCTCGCGCCATCGAGCCCTATGATCCGCTGTGGTTCGAGGAGCCGGTGCCGCCCGACATGCCCGAGGTGATGGCGCAGGTCGCCCGCGCGACCCCGATCCCGATTGCCACCGGCGAGCGGCTGACGACCAAGTTCGAATTCGCCCGCGTCATCGAGAACCGTGCGGCGACCATTCTTCAGCCGGACCTTGGCCGCTCCGGCGGCATTCTCGAAACCAAGAAGATCGCGGCCATGGCCGAGGCCTATCACATCCAGATCGCACCGCACTGCTATTGCGGGCCGATCGTCGGCGCCGCCAACATCCAGCTCGCGGTGACGCTGCCCAATTTCCTCATTCTGGAATCGCTGAAACAGTGGGACGGTTTTCACGCGAAGCTGCTCAAGAAGAAGATCGAATGGCAGGACGGCAACGTCATCCCGTCGAAGGAGCCAGGCCTCGGTGTCGAACTCGACGAAGCCGTCTGCGAGGCGCATCCCTGGACCGGCAAGGATCTGCATTTGCAGATGATGCAGACGCCGCTGATGCCGTGACCTGTCGAGCGGGATCGACAGACAATATCACGCGATTTCAACGTGTTGGACGCAGGATCGGAATCACCGCCGAAAGGATTTGAATCAATCCCTCAACGGCTTGATTCAATATCTCAGCGTCAAGGCACCGGGCAGGATCTCGAAAGTCGCTGGTATGCGACCCGGCGATTCGCCGTCTATGTCGATCAGCGCGGCGTTCTTTTGCACATCGCCGAGCGGCTCGACAACCACTTTCTTGCCGCGCAGGATGGTGATCGCCGGATGGTTGCGGTGCCGCCCGCCATAGAGCAGGCGGATGTCCCAGATCAGCTTCAGCTTGCTGGCGGCGCGCAGGATGACGATGTCGAACTCGCCGTCGTTAAGCTCGGCGTCGGGCGCGATCATCATGCCGCCGCCGAAGAATTTGCCGTTGGCCACCGCCACCAATGCCATGCGCGCCTCGACCGGGGCACCGTCGTCAATGGTGATCGCAACGTCCTGGAAGCGGTAACGGAGGAATTCCCAGACCGTGCGCCAATAGAACAGCGCCTTGGCCGAAACCTTGCCCTTGCGCCTGTCGGCGTTGACCGCGCGGTCGGTAGCGCCGGAAAGCCCGAGGCTGGCGATGTTGATGAAATGGCGGCTGGCCAGCGCGCCATGGTCGTCGACATAGCTGATGCAGCCGGCATCGACCTTGCGCGGCTTGGCCTCGGCAATCCGCTTCAGCGTCAGATCGACATTGTTCGACAGGCCGAGCCCGCGGGCGAAGTCGATGCCGGTGCCGCACGGCAGCAGCCCGAGTTCGGCCGTCCGGCCGCTTTCCCGGAAAGCCTTCAGCAGCCCGTCGGCGACTTCGCTGGCGGTGCCGTCGCCGCCGGCCGCGATCACCAGCTCGAAGCCGATGGCGGCAAGGTCGAGCGCCAGCCGTTCGGCATCCCCCTCGGCCTGCGTTTCACGCAGCTCGAAATCGCCGAAATGTCTTTTCAGCGAAGCCGCAACCTCGGGCCAATGCCGCTTGAGCCTGCCGCCGCCGGCGATCGGATTGAGAACCACCGCGACCTTCAAGCCTGCCTCCCCAAGGCCATCGAACACGCCTTCCAATCATTTGCCGGCATTGAAGCCCGCGCCGGGCCGCGGGGCAAGGGTCGATTACCCGACAATGCGGCTTCGGCATCGAGGCGGCAAATCCCGACCGGCGGCGGCAGAGATCGGAAAGTCGCTATTTTGGCAGGGTCAGTCCCCGATAATCCCGCTATCCACAGGCTCGCGGCAGTTTCGCCAAACGCTTATCCGACGTACCTTAAAACCCATCTCAGGCGGCTACCGATCGCCACGCCGAAAGGCAAAGCGGAACGGCGGATTTCCTGAGGCCCGTACGGCCCTGAACGAGAACAGGCTTGCTTGTTGGAGGGATGGACGCCGAGACCTACGGGGCCGCGGAAAGCGTGCGAACGCCGACGGCGGACCGATGCTGCCATGAAGGACGGCAAAAACCTTCGATGGCGCGCTGGGCAAAGCTCGCAAGAGCGGAGACCGGCGTGGTCCGGAACGGACGCTGCCCTAGGGTGGCGACTGGCAGGACCGTCAAAATCAAGGCCGGCATGGCGCGACATCTTTCGGGAGTTGCTGCCGCGACCGTGTCCTGATCTGACAGGGAGGCGCTGGGAGAAATCCCGGCGCCGACTGTCTTTGTGGCCCCGCCTGACGATTTTGCCGGCGACGCTTCACGCTGCGCCAAAATCAGCTACTATCCATTGCCGTCGGGGGCCGTTTAAAAGGGCTGACGGCAGGGGGACATTTCATGACGCTCATCCAAAAGCTTGCCGTTGCCTATGCTTTCCTGTTCTTCGGTGTCGTTGCCATCGGCTATGTGCCGGCTTTCAACGATGCCGGCGGCAATCTGTTCGGCCTGTTTTCGCTGCAATGGTATGATGATTTGCTGCACGCCTTCTCCGGCGTCTGGGCGCTGGCCGCCGCCTTCATCTCGCACCGCCAGGCGGTGTTCTATTTCAAGCTGTTCGGCTCGGTCTATCTGTTCGACGGCGTGCTCGGCCTGGTCACCGGTTCCGGCTGCCTCGATGGCGGCATCTTCATCAACGGCTTCCGCTCCCTGAACGACATCGAATTCCCGGCCCGCTTCTTCGCCAACCTGCCGCACATCGTCATCGGCGGCTTCGCCGTCTATGTCGGGTTCTGGTTGTCGAAACGTGTGTACGACCATTTCGCCACGGCCTGACCGGCCATGTTCCTGTTCCGCTGGCTGAAGCGCATCATCAAGGCGATCCTCTGGCTCGTCGTCATTGTCGTGTTGATCCCGATCGCCGGGCTGGCCTACGGCTTTCTCACCACGCCGTCGCTGGACACAACACCATTGCCGGGCATCGCCGAGGGTGCTCCGCCAAAGGCGCTGGCCGACAAGGTCCGTGCCGAGATCCCCGGCTACCAACGGCCGGAGGAATCGACCTTTCTCACCTATCCGGAATGGGCCATCGTCTACGCCGCCCGCGAATATGCCGGCTTTGTCGACAAGAACCAGCCGAGCGGCTTCCCTTATCTCTCCTATATCGGCCGCTTCTGGCAGGATTACGCGATGGTCACCCGCGCCAGCTCCGCCTACAAATTCAACCTCGACAATCACCAGATGCTGGTGGTCATCGGCACCAGCCACACGATCGAGCACGCCATCCAGTGGGCCTATGAAAATACGATCGGCCGCGTCACCGAAGCGACAGCCGGCAAGCGCACCGCCGTCGACATCTACCAGGCCAAGGTGGCGGCCGATTATGCCGGTTTTCTCGACCAGGTGCCGTGGTACCAGTTTCCCTATGCCGAAAAGCGTGCCGGCCTGTTAGCCGTCCAGCCGGCGCCGGACGACAGCGCCTTCCGTACCGGCGAACGCAAGCTCGCCTTCGGCCTCGCCGACACGATCAAGCAGGGCTATGCCGATCTGATCAAGTCGGCGCTCGCCGCCACCACCGATCCCGCCTTGCTCGACATTCATGTCTGGGCCAAGGGTCCGGTCGGGGAAGTGACGCGCAACGAACCCGACACCTTGCTGGAGCGCGATCTCGGCGCCGACGGCACGGTCTTCGTCACCAGGCGCTATCAGGTGTTCACCGACATGATCCCGCGCTTGATCGACAAGGGCGTCTCCTTCGTCGAGATCGGCGGCAATGACGAGATCATGGTCACCCTGCTTTCCAATGACGAGATCAATGTTCCCGAAGGTGCACGCACCTTGTTCAGCTACCCGCTTCCGGCGGAACCCTCCACGCGCCGCACTGCCCTGACCGTCGCCGTGCGCAAGCTGCACATCGTGCTGCCGGCGCTGATGACGGCAGGCGCCAGGCTCGAGCATGTCTATGATTACTGAGGCCTTTCGGTCACAGCCGGCCTCGGCAAGACGTTGCGTGATGCTCCGCCACGCTCATTCCACAATCGGGGCCAAATCCCGCCTTGTTCCGCAACGATTGATGATGCCGTAGACACGTTGTCTTGCGCACATGTGCCAGGCAACTCGGAGGGACAAGACCGTGATCAAGACCGCCCTTGTCGCCATGACCATCGTCGGCTGCGACTGCGACGCCAGGCTTTGCGAATATATCGGCGAGACGCCCGCCAAATGGTCGACCATCGCCGAATGCGAAGCGGCGATGAAAAGCCAGATGCTGCACGAGCGCAATTTCGACTATCCGCTGGTCTCCGGCATCTGCCGGACACAGAACTCGTCTTCGTCATCGCAGCTCGCTGCGACCGCTTCCGAGCCTGAATTGACGACGGCCAGCACCGCAGCGACAGACCCGCTGCCACCGGAACTGAGCCATCAGCCCAGTGCTGCGGTCGGAACGCAGGCCACGGCGACGGAAACGGAAGCCGTCCGGCCGGTCGCCTATGAAGCGGCGGTCGATGGCGGCAGCGCCCTGCTCTACCGCACGAAGGCCGGCTACGCCGTGGTCAAGACCGATCTCGGCCGCGCCGCATCGGCAACGATCGGCATCGCCAGGCGTTCGGCGAACTGGCTGGCGGCGAAGCTGCCTGACGGTCTGTAGCCGCCGCTTCAGGCCGTGCCGATCAGTGCCTTGACGGCGCGATAAAAAATCGACGAAAACAGCTCGCCCGGATCGTATTGCAGCTTCTTCGCCAGGAAGGACGGCAGTTCCGGATAGGAGGCAAGCAGTTCCTTGCCTGTGTAGTGGAGCTGGTAGGGCAGGAAAAAACGCCCGCCATGCTTGATCGTCACGTCGATCAGCGCCCTTGTCAGCGCCCGCATCCTGGCATTGCCGTCGGCGTCTGTCGGCTGATTGATGTAGAGCACCAGCGAATAGGCCGGCTCCGGCGCATAATTCAGCGCCACATCCTCCTTGTGGACGATGCGTACCGACGCGTTGAGCACCGGCAGGGTCTGGTTGCGCAGGATCTCGCGCGCTTCCGCGATGAACGGGTTATAGGCCGCCCGCGGGATGAAATACTCGTGCAGGATGTCGGTCTCATCGAGCAGATCGTTGAACAGATAGGGCACTGAATCGTGCATCGGATTGTTGCGCGTGACGAGGCAGGCCTCGCCCTCGGCCATTGCCGTCGTCCGCGCCACCGTGCAGTTCTCGAATTGCGGCTCCAGCGTCTTTTCGGTGAACCATTTCAGCTCCTGGAACAGGCTGCCCCATTTCGCCAGGTTGATGATCACCCGCTTGAGCCCGACCGAACCCGGTTCACCGATTGCCGGCTGGTCGGCCGGCGGCTGGTCGGCCACCTTGTCATAGCGGTAGACGATCATATCCTCGAGGAAATTGCCCGGCGCAGTCGACAGATGCCCATAAAACAGACCGATCGCCCTGTTTGGCTCCAGAACCTCGGCGAAGAACGTCGGGAAATCGTCCGATTTGATGATCTCGCGCGAGGTCCGGTAGACGGCGTTGTCGACGATGTCGAGTGTCGCCTCCAGCACCACGCCGAACAGGCCGTAGCCGCCGACGACGTGGCGGAACAGCTCGGTATTTTCGGCCGGTGAGCAGGTCGTCACCGAACCGTCCGCCAGCATCACCCGCATCGATCGGATCGAGCCGGCGACCGAGCCGGCCTGGTGGTCCATGCCATGCGCGTTGACCGACAGCGAGCCGCCGACCGAAAAGATGTCGGTCGACTGCATCGCCTTCACCGCAAAGCGCGGGTGCAAAAGGTTCTGGATGTCGTGCCAGCGCGCGCCCGGCTGCAAGGTGATCGTCTTCGCCGTCGGGTCGACACTGACCTTGTTGAATTTGCGCATGTCGAGGACCAGCGCGTTGTCGTCGAAGGCGTGGCCGCCCATCGAATGGCGCACCGCCGCGACCGAGACCTTCAGGCTATTGGCGCGGGCAAGGGCCAGCGCGCTCGCGATGTGGTCTTCCTCGCTGACTTCGATAACGCCGTAGACCGGTGTCATCGACAGGCCGCTGGCATCGTTGATGTTGCCGCCCTTGGTCAGCCATGGCAGCGCCGGATCGTAGGCTGGCGGGCCCTCCAGCGGCTTCTGCGCCAGGTCGATCCCGTCAATGTCGGCGATGCGCCCGGAATTCTTCTGCCCCGACGGACCGCGCGCCAGCCGCGCCACGGTCGTCCCGCCCCAGAGCATCGCGCCGCCGACCACCGCCGCACCCAGCAGCAGCCGCCGCGACAGGCGAAACCCCTTGCGTTCCTCGATCATAGCCCCACCCCACTGTCCCAGGAATAGCGCCAGATGGAGACAAAAACCAGTTGCCATCAGACGTTCGGCAAATGATGATCACAGTCGTTCTGGCGAAAGCGTCGAAAGCAGCCGCACCATGAAGCTTGCCGTCCGTGCCACGATTGCCCTGGTACTCGCGTTTGCTCCGGTCTCAGCCGACGCCCAAAGCGGTGAAAAGGGAGTCCTCGGTGTGGCAAGGGACGATCCGGAGATGGCGGCGGCGATTGAGCAGGCCCGCGCCAGCCTGGATGACTTCCTGATCCTGTCCGAGGCGCCGCCGTCCGGAACAGCCACGTTCAAATTGAAGGTAAGGATCGAAGACGGAACCGCGACGGAACATTTCTGGATCATTCCCTTTCACCGAACGGCGAGCGGATTTGCCGGAATTTTAGCAAACGAGCCGCAGGCAGTGCACAACGTCGTCGCCGGCCAGGAGATCGAATTCACCCGGGACGAAATTTCGGACTGGGGATACACCAAGAACGGCCATCAGGTGGGCAGCTTTACCGTCTGTGTGATGCTCAAGAAGATGTCGAAGGAAGACGCGGACTATCTCCGCGACAATTACGGCTTCGACTGCTGATGTCCGAGCGCGAGGCGCTTTAGCCGCTACCCCGCCTCCTCGTCCTGCGCCCCGATCTTGCGCACCAGCGCCGCGGTCGCCAGGATCGTGGCCATGTCGGCGATGATCGGCGCAACATGCTTGACATAGTCGAGCGGCACAGAGATGTCCGGCAGCTCGAAGAAGTTCTTCGTCTGCGGAAGCAGCAGAAAGCCGTCGCTGCCGTTGAGCGCGACGCGTGCCGGTTCCTTCGGCCATGTTTCGCCAAGCCATTCGAGTGCCTGCGCCAGCCGGCCGGTCACCAGCGGCCGCGCCGCCTCGATATTGTCGGTGCGGAACTCGTAGGCGGCATCGAGCTCCGGCACGCCGCTGGACAGTTCCTGCATCTTGCTGCCTAAGATGCCGCGGAAGAAGCCGACGACCTTGTTGGTCCGGCGCGCGGCCACCAATGTGCCGGGGAACGGCACGATCGTCTCGAAGGCGACGATGACGCCCTTGAACACTGCCGTCGTGCTCTTGCCCGTCCCTTCCCGGAGATCTGCTTCGTAAAGCTCGAACGGAAACCCCTCATAACGGCCGGAAAAAACATCATCGAAAGATTGCCGGTTGAACGGACCAACCGTCTCGCGCGGCAACCGGTCGAACGAATTCGGCTTGATGTTGTGCCGGTACCGCATGTCGTCGATGAAGCCGAAGATGATCGGCAACAGCGTGCTGCGAAACGACTGCTGCAATTTGCTCGCCGGCTTGATCGCCTGGAAATAGAGCAGGATCGCGGCCAGGAATCCGCCGATATAGAGGAACACATGCGGGGTCGAGAACCACTGCTCGTTGGGGTCGGCAACCCCGTTGAAGAGCCAGGCCACAAGCGCCACGAACACCAGCACCAGCCCGATGAAAAGTGGCACCCGCCAGCGCGTCCGGCGATGGGCCGAAGCTCGTTGCGCCTCATAGGCCTCGATGTTCTTCCTGAGGCCGGCGATCACCGCTTCGTTCGGCATGAAATCCGCAGTTTCCATCACCCACCCGCCGCCACAAGCCTGCCCGCGCTGGGCATGATAGCCGGTTTGGTGGACTGCGTCAGCGCACGGCACCGAAGACCGCATCGAGGCGGGCTAGAACCCTTTGCCTGGATTTTCCCGCCAGCGTTTCAAGCGGGACCAGCCGCTCGTGATCGCCGGCGCGCAACCGCATGAAGGCATGCAGCCGGTAGGCGGCGATGGCCCCGCGCGTGCCGGGATCGTCGCTGATCTCGACGACGAGAATGGCGCCGATGCGGCCGGGCCATGGCTGCCGCGCGAAGGCGGTGCCGATGAAATCGCCGAGCCCATAGGCAACGAGCGTCTTGCCGATCCGCTCGATCGGCTGCACGACATGGGCATGATGTCCGGCGATCAGGCCGACGCCATGTTCGGCCAGAAGTCGCGCCATTGCCCGCGTCTTCGCACGTGGAAAATGCCGGAATTCCCAATCCCAATGCGGCACCGCGCAGAGGAGGTCGACACCCAAAGCGGCAGCGTGCGGCCATTGCGTCGGATCGGCTTGCATCGAGACTCGGCCCGCGAACTGAGCCTCGTCGGTATTGCGCCACAAGGTAAAGGCGGCAAGGCCTATGGTCAGCGAACCAACCGCAAACCGCTCGACCGGAGCCGCAGTGCCGATCGTGCGGATGCCTAATTGCTCCAGCGCGGCGACGGTCTCGTCGAAGCCGGCAATACCCTGGTCGAGCACATGGTTGTTGGCCAGCGACAGCACCAGTTTTTCACGCGAAATGCCGGCGGCGGCCAGCGCCTCGGCAAGGAACCGCTCGCTCATCGCGTGGTGCGTGCCAAGCCTGGTGCCCAAAACAGCGCTCGGCCGCTCCACCACCGGGCTTTCGCAATTGCCGACCACCAGATCGGCCGAGGCAAGCAGTGCCGCAATCGCCGGATCGCAGTCCGGCGCGCGGCGATTGGCCACCGCCGAGATATCGCCGACGAAAACCAGCCGCACCGTCCGCGCCGGCAGTGGTTCGAGCACGGCTGCGGCCGCCGGAGCAAAGCCGCGCGCGTCGCCATCGAGCGAAGGCCGGAGGAAGCGTGGCAGCCACGACAGTTTGTAGGAAAGCGGATAGTTCGACACGCGACGCCCAATCGTTTGCCTTGTGTAGACCGTCCGCCGGATTGATTGAAGCGTCGACTGTTGTGGGTGAACCACAGGGCCACAGGCGCAGCGAACCAAATGCGTGTATGATCCACTGCGGAGCGACAAAAGGGGCGATCACGATGAAGCGTTTTTCCAGGCTGGTGGCGTGCGCCATCATTCTTCTCCTGCCGCTGGCTTTACCCAGCGCCGCGGCTCCCGAAGCGGCGGCCCTGTTTGAGGCAAAAATCGTAGCCGAACGCGACAGCGCTCTTGCCGCTCTGGAAGCCGCCGCGCCAGGCGATCCGGCAGCCGCCTACGCCGCCGGCGCCGGCGAATTCTTCACAGCGCTGGAGATCCTGGCCGGCGGTCTGCACCGCCACGGTTTCGACAGCCCGCAATCCTTCATGCTGCCGCTGATGCGGCTGCCGGTGCCGGACAATGCCAATCCCGAGCCGCTGACCTACGAACAATTCCGCGCCATTCTCGTCGCCTTCCGCGACCGGCTGGAGAAATCCGCAGCCACGCTGGGTTCGGTACCCGCCGACGCGGACGTCGGCATGGTCATCGACCTCACCCGCCTCGGCATCGACCTCAACGAGGACGGTACGATCGCGCCGGACGAAAGCGCCGCGGCGATCATGGCGTCTCTGTCACGCGGCGGCGGTGCGCCAGACGCGGCCGCACCCGCCCTCATCTTCCGCTTCGACCGCGCCGACGGCTACTGGCTGCAGGGCTATGCCGAGTTCCTGATGGCGCAGGCCGACTTCTGGCTGGCGCATGATTTCAGGGACACGTTCGACGGCTCCTTCCACATGCTGTTCCCGCGCGCCAAACTACCGCTGCAGGACACGCTCGTTCCGCCGGACGGCGGCATGAGCGGCGGCATTCTGTCGTCCGAATGGCGCATCGCCGATTTCATCTCGCTGGTCCATCTCATCAACTGGCAAGTGGTCGAGCCGGAGCGCCGGCAAGCGGCGCGCCGCCATCTCATGGAAATGATCCGGCTGTCGCGCGAGGACTGGAAAGCCATCCGAGCCGAAACCGACAATGACCGTGAATGGCTGCCCGGCCCGCAGCAAAAAGGCGCCAGCCCGCTGACCGGCCTCGAAGTCGGCGAGCAGCAGGTGCAGGCCTGGCTCGCCGCCTTGGCCATGGCCGAGGATCTGCTGGAAGGCCGCACCTTGCTGCCGCATTTCCGCATCGCCGACAAAGGCATCAACATGAAGCGCTTCTTCGACGAGCCGAAGCCCTTCGACCTGGTGCTGTCGATCACCGGCCCGGCCATCGCGCCCTATCTCGAACGCGGGAAGATTCTCACCAGCGAGGAGTTCGATCAGATCCAACGCCAATTCGGCGGCGCCGGGTTTCTGACGTTCGCGCTTTGGTTTAATTGAGCGGGAAACGTGGAGGGTGCTCCTGACACCCTTCTGTCAGCAGCTGGATTGCGCCTCGCGCCACCCGCCACTCCGCTCTTTCCATTTTGGCCGATACCTCCCATATTCGGGCCATGGCCAGACTGTCCGACAAGAAAACGCCTCCGCCGGCGAATGACGAGCGCGCTTCACCGCCCAAGCGGCGCAGTCCGCTGACCGATTTCCTCGATGCGTCGGAGCCCCTGTACAAGGGCGGCTTTGCCGAGGCGCCGCAGACCGAGTTCACCGGCGCCCCGCTGACCGGCTCGATCGCCGACTGGGCCGAGCAGATAGAGCAGGAAGCCGAGAAGGAAGGGCGCCAAATCTCCCCCCTCGAGGGGGAGATGTCGCCGAAGGCGACAGAGGGGGTCGCCGGAGGCAGCGCGGGACGCAAAGGAACGTCGAGTACTGCCGCACCGACCCCACCCGGCGGCTCCGCCGCCACCCTCCCCTCGAGGGGGAGGGAAGGCGCCAAGTCTGCCAAGAAAATCCCCGAGCGCTCCTCTTCCCCCGGCCGTACGGCACGCGGTACCTCGATGGGCGGCGCGGCTTCGGCGCGGGAGCGCACTGCGGCCGGTCTCAACCCTGTCGCCGGCCTCGATGTCTCACTGGAAGAGGCCGAGACAATGGCCTCGGGCGGCGTCACCGCCACCGTCGCGGCGCTGTCGGCGCTGATCGAATCCGGCAATCCGTTGCATAAGGACGGCGTGCTGTGGACGCCGCACCGTCCCGCCCGGCCGGAAAAATCCGAAGGCGGCATCGCCATCAAGATGGTCTCGGATTTCGAGCCCGCCGGCGACCAGCCGACGGCGATCAAGGATCTCGTCGAGGGCGTCAGCAGCAACGACCGCACCCAGGTTCTGCTCGGCGTCACGGGCTCGGGCAAGACCTTCACCATGGCCAAGGTGATCGAGGAGACGCAGCGCCCCGCTCTGATCCTGGCGCCCAACAAGACGTTGGCCGCGCAGCTCTATTCCGAATTCAAGAAATTCTTCCCGGAAAACGCCGTCGAGTATTTCGTCAGCTACTACGACTATTACCAGCCTGAGGCCTATGTGCCCCGGACCGACACCTACATCGAGAAGGAATCCTCGATCAACGAGCAGATCGACCGCATGCGCCATTCGGCGACGCGCTCGCTGCTCGAGCGCGACGACGTCATCATCGTCGCCTCGGTGTCCTGCATCTACGGTATCGGCTCGGTCGAGACCTACACGGCGATGACCTTCCAGATGCAGATCGGCGACCGGCTCGACCAGCGCGCGTTGCTCGCTGACCTCGTCGCCCAGCAGTACAAGCGCCAGGACATCAACTTCGTCCGCGGCTCGTTCCGGGTGCGCGGCGACACGATCGAGATCTTCCCGGCCCACCTCGAGGACCGCGCCTGGCGCATCTCGCTGTTCGGCGACGAGATCGAGGCGATTACCGAATTCGACCCGCTGACGGGACAGAAGACCGGCGAGCTGAAGAGCGTCAAGATCTACGCCAATTCGCACTATGTGACGCCGCGTCCGACCCTCAATCAGGCCATCAAATCGATCAAGGAAGAGCTCAAGCACCGGCTGGTCGAACTCGAACGGGCCGGTCGGTTGCTGGAGGCGCAGCGACTTGAGCAGCGCACCCGCTTCGACCTGGAGATGCTGGAAGCGACCGGCTCCTGCGCCGGCATCGAGAATTACTCGCGCTATCTGACCGGCCGCCAGCCGGGCGATCCGCCGCCGACCTTGTTCGAATACATCCCCGACAATGCGCTGGTCTTTGTCGACGAAAGCCACGTCACCATACCGCAGATCGGCGGCATGTATCGCGGCGACTTTCGCCGTAAGGCGACGCTGGCCGAGTATGGGTTCCGCCTGCCGTCCTGCATGGACAACCGGCCGTTGCGCTTCGAGGAGTGGGACGCCATGCGCCCGCTTTCCGTCGCGGTTTCGGCAACGCCCGGCGGTTGGGAGATGGAGCAGTCCGGCGGTGTCTTCGCCGAACAGGTCATCCGCCCGACCGGCCTGATCGATCCGCCGGTCGAAGTGCGCCCGGCCAAGAGCCAGGTCGACGACGTTGTCGGCGAAATCCGCGAGACCACCAAGGCGGGCTACCGCACGCTGGTCACCGTGCTGACCAAACGCATGGCCGAGGACCTGACCGAGTATCTGCACGAGCAGGGCATTCGCGTGCGCTACATGCACTCCGACATCGACACGCTGGAGCGTATCGAGATCCTGCGCGACCTGCGCCTCGGCACCTTCGACGTGCTCGTCGGTATCAACCTGTTGCGCGAAGGCCTCGACATTCCCGAATGCGGTTTCGTCGCCATTCTCGATGCCGACAAGGAAGGTTTCCTGCGCTCCGAGACATCGCTGATCCAGACCATCGGCCGCGCCGCCAGAAACGTCGACGGCAAGGTCATCCTCTATGCCGACCAGATCACCGGCTCGATGGAGCGGGCAATGGCCGAGACCAATCGCCGTCGCGAAAAGCAGATGGAGTGGAACGCGGCCAACGGCATCACCCCGGAATCGGT
Organism: Mesorhizobium sp. M0816; assembly: GCF_040320005.1. NCBI lineage: Bacteria > Pseudomonadati > Pseudomonadota > Alphaproteobacteria > Hyphomicrobiales > Phyllobacteriaceae > Mesorhizobium > Mesorhizobium sp. M0816. The sequence goes on from NZ_JAMYOT010000011.1 coordinate 181,481, forward strand.
CAAGTCGCGCATTTCGGACATCCTGGACTCGGTCTACGAAAAAGATCATGTCCGCGCCGATATCTCGCAGTTCACCGACAGCGCCGGCGCGATGATGGGCAACAATCTGAAGGCGCATCTCGACGCCCTGGACAAGCAGATGCGCGACGCCGCCGCCAACCTCGATTTCGAGAAGGCCGCCCGCATCCGCGACGAGATCAAGCGGCTGCGCGAGATGGAGCTGTCCATCTCCGACGACCCGCTGGCCAAGTATGCCGACATGGAAAGCCCAGTCTCGGGCCGCGAGAAGGGCAAGCACAACAAGGGCGTGGCCAAACATCGTACATCGGAGGAACAGGAGCGTTTCCGCAAGCTCGACGAGGCACGTGCCGCCGAAGAGGCTACCCGGTCCAACCTCTTCCACAAGCCGGCGCTCGACGAAATGGGCGCCGACGGCGCCGTGCCGGTGAAGAAGCCGTTGTTTGCCAAGCCGTCGCTGGACGATATGGGACCAGGCACCGACATGCCGACGCCGTCAGGCGCGGTGTCGCGTTCGCTGTTCAAGAAACAGTCGGCGCAAGAAGCGCACGGCTCCGACTTCGGCATCCCGGGTGGACCGACCAAGCCGCTGTTCAAGAAGAACTCGCTCGATGAGATGACCGTGCGGCGGACCGAGAAGCCGGTCGAGGGAAAAGTGCCGGCGAAGCCGCAGCCGATCTCCCCCCAAGTGGGGGAGAATCCCGGCAGGACAGAGGGGGCGCGAAGGGACGCGACGATTCCGCCAAACCTGTTGTCCGCCAGCGCGCCGGCATCGGCTCCTACGAAGACCCCGCCGACGCCCGCCGCGAAAAGCGCCGTCCCGGCAAGACGGGACGGCCGGGGCGGTAGCGAGCTTCCCTTCTCCCCTTGTGGGAGAAGGGGAAGCTAGCCACTTGCCATCGGCCCTACCTCTGGTGTAGCCAGTTTCTACAACTCGAACGTCTTGAAAGGAGGGCTGCGTGTTATTTTCTCACCACCGTCAGCGCGGCCCTGTCCCTGCCCTGCGAGCTAGCTTGCAGGGCTGACCAGAGACGGTCCGGGTTTTTCTTCCCGCTTCGATTTTCTTGGTCTGCCCTTCGTGGTGCCGCAACGCTGAGCCTGATGGCCAGCCTGCGCACCGTCAAAGTGCATGGAACCGGAATTCACTCCGGACAGACCAGAGAAATCGACATGGCCCTGATCAGCCTCAAGTCTCTCGGCGTCACCATGAGTGCGCCGCTCTTCTCCAACCTCGACCTCACCATCGGCACCGGCGACCGGCTCGGCATCGTCGCCGCCAATGGTCGGGGCAAATCCACTTTGCTGAAGTGCCTGACCGGCGAGATGGAGTCGACATCAGGCGACATCACCCGCACGCGCGGCCTGCGCGTCGGCTATGTCGAGCAAGTCGTCCCCGCAGCCTTGGCCGGGCGTAGCTTTCATGAGGTGGTGGCCGACGCCTTGCCGGCCGAGCAGGCCGAAAGCGAGCAATGGCGCGTTGACGTGGTTCTCGACTCGCTCGACGTGCCGCAGCCGATGCGAGCGCGGCCGATGCTGGCCTTGAGCGGCGGCTGGCAAAGGCTGGCGCTGATCGCCCGCGTCTGGGTCACCGACCCCGACGTCCTGCTTCTCGACGAGCCGACCAATCACCTCGATCTCGGCAAGATCAGCCAGCTCGAGACCTGGCTGAACGCGCTGCCACGTGAGGTGCCGCTGGTGATTGCCAGCCACGACCGCGCTTTTCTCGATGCTACGACCAACCGGACGCTGTTCCTGCGCCGCGAACAGTCGCCGGTATTCTCGCTGCCCTATTCACGAGCCAGGGACGCATTGAGCGAAGTCGATGCCTCGACCGAACGCAAGTTCCAGCGCGACATGAAGGTGGCGCAACAGCTGCGCCGGCAAGCGGCCAAGCTCAACAATATCGGCATCAATTCCGGCAGCGACCTCCTGACGGTCAAGACCAAGCAGCTCAACCAACGCGCCCAGCGCCTCGAGGAGGTCGCAGCCCCCGCGCATCGCGAAAAATCGGCGGGCGCGATCAAGCTCGCCAATCGCGGCAGCCATGCCAAGGTGCTGATCACGCTCGACGATTTGGTGGTCGGAACACCTGACGGCACGGTTCTGTTCAGCACCGGCAAGCGCCACATCTGCCAAGGCGACCGCATCGTCCTGCTCGGCCGTAACGGCGTCGGCAAGTCACGGCTGATCGGCCTGATCCGGAACGCCATCGTCGAGCCGGAAACGGCGGCGCAAAGCCTGAAGGTGACGCCGTCGACGGTGCTCGGCTATAGCGACCAGGCATTGTCGGGCATCGGCGGCGACGACACGCCGCTGGCGATGCTCTCGCGCAGATTCGATGTCGGCGAGCAGCGCGCCCGTTCGCTGCTGGCGGGCGCCGGCGTCAGCATCGAGATGCAGGAGCGCAGGATCGGCGTGCTGTCGGGCGGGCAGAAGGCGCGGCTGATGATGCTGGCGCTGAGGCTCGCCAATCCCAATTTCTATTTACTCGACGAGCCGACCAATCATCTCGATATCGATGGTCAGGAAGCACTGGAAGCGGAATTGCTGGAACATCAGGCCAGCTGCCTGCTTGCCTCGCACGACCGCTCCTTCATCCGCGCGGTTGGCAACCGCTTCTGGCTGATCGAGAAACGGCGATTGACCGAGATCGACAGCCCGGAGGAGTTCTTCCGGGAGGTTGCCGAAGCCGGCGGCTGAAGGCTTGCGGAAAAAAATTCCGGCGCTCTGTCGGATGATGATCGCATGCCACGTCCTTGGGTTGCCGACACGGTGATGCCGGCGCCAATCGAGGAGAAAGCATCATGTCTATTCTGTCATCCATAGGTCACGCCGTGACGCGTTACTCGGCGGCTCGCGCCCGTTATCGCAGCGAACGCGCCATCCTTTCATTGCCGATCGAGCTGCGCAAAGATATTGGCTGGCCGGAAATCGTCGTCGACGCGCAAAACAGCCCGCGGATTCGCATCGAAGGTTAAAAGGTGGCAGTTGGCCGTCGCGGCAGGCGCCATTTCGAATCCAAAAAACCATCGGCCGTGTAGGATCGTCGCCATTTCGTTCGTCCTGTGGTTCGCAAAGGCAAACCAGACGCAAAGAGGAGCATGACATGAATGACCAGCCGCAGACCCAGCCCGCCGCCAAAGTGCTTGGCGGATTGACGCCCTACCTTCAGCTGGACGGCGCTTTCAAAGCCGCAGAATTTTACCAAAAGGCCTTCGGTGCCGAGCAGGTCTTTGCCTATCCGCCGGACGAACAGGGCCGCACCATGCATATCCATCTCCACATCAACGGTTCGACCCTGATGCTTTCCGACTTCTATCCCGAGCATGGAATGGCCGCTGTAAAGCCGCAGGGCTACACCATGCAGCTCCATCTCGGCAGCGACGACATCGACGCCTGGTGGAAGCGGGCCATCGAGGCGGGCTGCGAGGAAGTCGTGCCTTTGCAGGTGATGTTCTGGGGCGACCGCTGGGGCAATATGCGTGATCCGTTCGGCGTCGAATGGGCAATGAACGCACCGGTGAAGAAGGCTTAGCATTCCACACAGGCTGTGTCTGAAATCACCTCTCCCGCTCCAGAGGGAGAGGAAAACGATCGCATGGAGGAAATCAGATGTCCTATGTCGACGGTTTCGTACTTGCCGTACCGAAGGCAAAGCTCGATGCTTACAAGAAGCTGGCGGAAACCGGCGGCGCTGTCTGGAAGGAGCACGGTGCTCTTGCCTATGTCGAATGCGTCGGCGACGACGTGCCTTATGGCGAGCTCACCTCGTTCCCGCGTGCCGTTCAGGCCAAGGACGACGAGATCGTCATCTTCTCGTGGGTGGTCTATGAATCGCGGCAAAGCCGCGACGTGGTGATGGCCAAGGTGATGGCCGACCCACGCCTCAAGCCGGACTGGTCGACGATGCCGTTCGACGGCAAGCGCATGATCTTCGGCGGCTTCCAGCCCTTCATCGAGCTGTAGGCGCCCCTCGATCAAGTTTATTGAGCAGCGGCTTCAGCCGGTCGCCATAGCGCTTCCACAGGTCGACCGAGCCCTGATACATCGGCTGGCGCACTTGCGCAGCCGACGCCGTTCGCACCGGCCGGTCGGTCTGGTGGAACGACAGCACGGCGTCGTCCCACGGCAGGCCGAGATGGGCGATCAGCGCCCGCGATTGGCCTTCCTGGTCGGCGACGAAATCCTCGTAGCGAACGTCGTGCACGACATCAGGCAGCACGGCGTGCCAGTGCGCCATGATGTCGGTGTACAGATTGTGGAAATCGGCGAGCTCGTCGAGATCGTAGCCGTAGCGATGGCTGTCGCCGCGGAAGTGCACCTTGTAGATCGACAGGCAGGTCGCCGCCGCATCGCGCGCGCAATGGATGATCTTGGCCCGCGGCAGCATCATGTGGATGAAACCGACCAACAGAAAATTGCCGGGCATCTTGTCGGTGACGTGTCGAGAACCCGGATAGCGGGCGTGCAGCATGTCGAGATAGGCCTGGCCGGCCTCGGCATAGGCCTTGTCGGGCATGTCGGCGATGCCCCAGGGAAAGCCGCCCTTCATGCTGAGCGGAAACTGCTTGCCGACCGCCGTCTTCAATATGCTGAGCTCGCCGGCGCCATAGACCTGCGGATGGCTGGCGATGATCTGCTCGACCAGCGTGGTGCCGGAACGCGGCATGCCGACGACGAAGATCGGCGTGTCCTCGGCTATCTCGCTCGGCTTGTGCCTTTCAAAAAAGGCTTTGTCGAACACCGCCTTCATCGCCTCGAACTCGCCGCGCGTCTTGCCGGCGTCGTAGTCAATGCCCTGGCGGCGGATCGCGTTGCCTTCGGCGAAATAGTCGAAGGCGCGGCCATACTGCCTGAGGTCGTCATTGGCCTTGCCGAGACCGAAGGAAAGCTGCATGCGCGCCAGACTGCCTTGCGGCGCCTTGGCGTGCTCCGCCTCCATGCGGGCAAGCTCGGCGTCGCGCTCCTTCTGGCGCTTGACCTGGGTAAGCATCAGCCAGGCCCTCGCCATGCCGTGCTCCACAGCCAGCGCCTGCCTGAAAAGATCCGCAGCCTCGTCGAGATTGCCCTTTTCCATCAGCCCGACGCCCAGGCCATGCAAAAGATCGGCATCCTTCGGCCGGATCGTCAGCGCCTCGCGAAAAACAGCCAATGCCTCATCCAGCCGGCCCGCTTCCTGCAGCGTCTCGGCAAGCCCGACGCGGGCGCGGACATGGAACGGGTTGCGGCCGATCGTGCCGCGATAAATATCCTCGGCGCCTTCGAATTGGCCGAGCTGCTTCAGCGACGAGCCGAGATTGTCACGCGCCGCCAGCTGGTCCGGCCGAATCGCCACCACCTTGCGGAAGAGATCGGCGGCGGCCGCGACCCGGCCGAGGTCGCGCAGCACGGTGCCGAGATTGTTGAGGAAATCCGGATTGTTCGGTTGCAGACGCACCGATTGTTCGATCAGCGCCAGCCCCTCGGCGCTGCGCCCGGTCTGGTGCAGCAGAAGCCCGAGGAAATGCGCAGCAGCCGGGTGGTTGGCCTTTTGCGCCAGCACCTGTCGGTAAAGCGCCTCGGCTTCCTGCCGGCGCCCGGCCTGGTGCAGCTGCAGCGCCTGCTGCACGTGCTGGTCGAGCCCCAGCGGCGGCTGTCCGCCTGAGCCGTAACGTGCGCCTGCCGGTTGTCTCGGATCTCTGTTGATGGGAAACCTGCCGTGTTGTCCGCCTGCCGCGATCTAGGCCATCGCTGCGGCGCGTGCAAGAGCAGACGGCGGTCGCTACGAAGCAAAACTTCGAACCCGGGGGAGCCTACCGAAAGTCGGCCGGCGTCAGCACATACATGTTCCTGCGGCCGTGCGAGTAGGCTTGGCGCGCAATCTCGTGGATCGACGAACGCTTGGCGTCGAAGGCGCTGAGAAATTCGGCCTCGGCTCCGCTTGCTGCCGGGTTTGCCGCCGAAAGTGCCGCGACCTCGACAAAGAACGGGACTTCGAACATGCCGTCATGGCCGACGAAACGAATGCGCTTGGCCGCCGCGTCATAGGAGCGGCTGGGATTGGGAAAATTGAGCGTCATGGCTTGCGCGTCAAATCAGGCGGTTGCTTTCGGCAAGCTGGCGCGCCCGCCGCGCCGTGCCGTCGGTGTCGGCAATCCTTCGCCTTGCCGCCTCGTCGCTTCTTATCGTGAGACGCGGCGACAAGACCTTTATCGGCTTTGCGACAGGACTGACTGCAACTGTCGGGACATCCGGTGTTCTTGCGGAGTTCATGACTCTCTTCCTTCCATTGCTAGATAAATACAAATGCCGGAGGAATTTTTTCGGAAGTTCTTCAAACAATTTTTGAGGTGCACCGGGACCGTATCATCGTTCTGCGGATAACTATAGAAAAGTAATTTGACGTTGGTAGGGGTAAGAGGCCGAAAACTTCTTGAATAAGCCGTATTTTCAGACTATTGGTATGAAACCGTTTTGGGCCATGCTTGGCCCCGCGGTGTCAGGGATTCTCGGCCCGCCAAACTTATCCAAATCGCCGACACCTGGTACCGCAATGCAGGCTCCGCTTCCGGGGCAGGCCGGAAAGAAACTTCAAGGCACGAGAACTTCAAGGCACAAGCGAGAACTTCGAGGCACAAGAATGTCTGCTCGCACCACCCATTCCATAGCGCATTTCGCGGCACCTTTCGTGCTTGGCGGGCTGGATGGCGTGCAGCCGGCCGGCGACTATGACATCGACCACGACGAAGAACTGATCGACGGCATGTCCTGGCCTGCCTGGCGCCGCGTCGCCACTTTCATCCATCTGCCGGCAAGGACAGTGAAAAGCGCGACCAGCCAGCTTGTCGCCATTGACCATGCCGAGCTCGACGCAGCGCTTCGGCACGACCAGGAGAATGTCACATGATCCGCTTCCAGCAGAATGCGCGGCGCACGGACACGCCGGCGCATATCTTCACCGTCGGCCAGACCGTCCGCATGAAGAGCCGCACCGGCCTTGCCCAAAAGACCGCGGAGCTGTTCCAGATCAAGAGCCGGCTGCCGGTCAAGGACGGCTCGCCGCAATATCGCATCCGCAGCGATCAGGAGACCTATGAGCGGGTCACCACGGAAGACAATCTCGAACCGGTCGACAACCCGGCCAACTGAGCCGACGCGCCACAACGCTGCTTCACATGCTGATGATGCCGCAGATCCGCGTCGCCTGCGCATCTCCAACGGGAACGGCGCTGAGCTCTACGCCGGCCCCCAGATGGTGCTTATCCGGCCAGGCTGTAGGTCGGTGCGCTAGCAGGGCCCGTCATCGACGACGCGATAATCCGCCGCGCGGGCTTCGCATTCGTTGGGGAATGTGCGCAGTTCGCCATGGCGACGGGCACAGACTGGGCGGTATTCGCGGGTGCAGAATGTCTGCTCCTCACCGCCACCACCACCGCCGCGGCACTCGCCCTCGCGAATGATGCGGTATCCGGCCCGTTCGGCAAGGCAGGCATTGGCGAAGGTCTGGCGGTCGCCGCCGCGCCGGGCACAGACCGGGTCATATTGCCTAGTGCAGAATTGCGGCCCCGGCCGTGGCGGGCGCGGCCCCGGCCCCTCATCATCCACCACGACGGTGCAGGCTGCGAGAATTGCCAACAGGAACAGGATGGAAAAAACCTGCCGCGGAAAGATTGCCGCAAGAAACCGCATGAATGTTCCCTCCTCGAAACTCCTGCCTGCACAAATGGTGCCTGGGTCAGGCCGATCCTCGTCATTCCGCTGCCAGATGCAACCCCTGTTTGCAACTGGCGAGCCAGGGCGGTATGGCGGCGCAAGCCAAGACAGCACCTGCCCCGCTTGCTGGACCATGCCTGGGTGAAGTCTGGCCGATGACCGCGCAGAGAACCGGGACTATCGGTGCGATGCGTCGGGATGCGCCTGTTGGGGCCGCCCGCGGCTGTGTCTTGCAAGCATCACGTTTCCGTGCGATAAATTTTGTGTTCGGGCATTTGCGACCCGGAGAGCGGAACGTTTTGGACGACCTTTCCCCGATACTGTGAATCTCTGACAGCCCCGTTTTCGGCGGGGGGTTTTACCATGCGCCAATGCATGACTGCCGAAGCAACCACCGGGACTTGCCCACGGCGCCAGGCGGCGGGCGGAACCACCAAGACTGACACGGGTGAAGGAGTTTCCCCAATGGCCCAGACCGGCACCGTTAAATTCTTCAACGCTACCAAAGGCTTCGGCTTCATCACGCCCGATGGCGGCGCCAAGGATGTGTTCGTCCACATCTCGGCGATCGAGGCTTCCGGGCTGCGCACGCTCGTCGACGGTCAGAAGGTCACCTTCGATGTCGAGCCCGACCGTATGGGCAAGGGTCCGAAAGCGGTCAATCTCCGCGCTGCCTGAAACCACAGCGTGCCGCGCGTCCTTTCGGGGTGAGGATGCTGCAAGGCTTTTGGAGTGAACTTGAATTCTGTAAAGGCGCGGCGGTTTTCGTCGCGCCTTTTGTGTTCCGGGATGCTTGCCCGCACCCGCAAAACTTTCTCTTGCCGATGGCACTAAAATAAAGGACAAATTTCCGTCCGGGCATTTGCCGGCCCGAGACTGGACTTGTGGGATCAAAGGAGCTTCCCATGCCGCAGACCGGCACCGTCAAATTCTTCAATCACGCCAAGGGCTTCGGCTTCATCACGCCGGACGACGGGGCAAAGGATGTCTTCGTCCATATTTCGGCCGTGCAGGCGTCGGGTCTTCCCGGTCTTGAGGATGGGCAGAAAGTGACATTCGACACCGAGCCGGACAAGCGCGGCAAGGGTCCGAAAGCCGTCAACCTGTCGATCGGCTGAACCACCCCCGGACAGAATGGACGTGGGCCGGTCTGGCCTGCGGTGTTTGCCGCACGCTTGAACCGCCCAGTTAGATGAGCCGCCTGGTCAAATTTCGTTCAGCCCCCGTTCAGCCACGGTCGCATATTAATCTTCGTTAAAGCCGGACCGCATCCCCCGAAAACGACCCGGGCCGGCACGAAGGAGACCGACATGAACCGAATTTTCAAGACTGCCATCCTGTCCGCCGCGGTCGTTGCGACCACGCTTGCGACCTTGCCCGCGGCCAATGCCGACGAATGGCGCCATCACCGCCGCCACCACGGCCACGGCGACGCCGTTGCGGCCGGCGTGCTCGGCCTTGCGGCCGGTGCCCTGATCGGCGGTGCTCTCGCCAACCCGCAGCCCCGCTATTACGACCCGGCCTATGATGATGAATACTACAGGCCTGCCCCGGTACGCCGTTATTACGTGCAGCCGCGAGTGGCCTATGCCGAAAGCTATGCGGAGCCGTGGACCCGCGGCTGGTACGAATACTGCTCGGACCGCTACCGGAGCTTCAACGCCCGTACCGGCACGTTCACCGGCTATGACGGCGAACAGCATTTCTGCACCACCAATTAGCGGAGGCAGTTTCCCGTCGGAAAAAGCGCGGTCGCACAGGCCGCGCTTTTTGTTTCCGGCAAGCGGTTTCAGACCAGAAAAGGATTGCTCCGCCGCTCCTCACCAAAACGGCCGCCGGGACCATGGCCGCAGATAAAGCCGATGTCGTCGCCCAACGGCAAAAGCTTCTCCTTGATCGAGGCGATCAGCGCGGCGTGGTCGCCGCCCGGCAGGTCGGTGCGGCCGACCGAACCGCGGAACAGCACGTCGCCGACATGCGCGAACTTCGCCGCCCGGTTATAGTAGACGACGTGGCCGGGTGCGTGGCCCGGACAATGGAGCACCTCGAACTCGTGTGAGCCGAACGAAACGGTCTCGCCTTCGGCAAGGAACCGGTCGGGGACACAGTTGCGCACGGGATCGGTGATGCCGTAGCGCTTTGCCTGGTTCTCGAGATTGGCGAGCAGCGGCCGGTCGGCGGCATGCGGACCGATGATCTCGATACCGAGCGCCTCCTTCAGTTCCATGGCCCCGCCGGCATGGTCGATATGGCCATGGGTAATCCAGATCGCGCCGGCAGTGATCGCATTGTCCTCGAGCGCCGCCAGCACCTTGTCGATGTCACCGCCCGGATCGACGACAACGCCTTGTCTGTCGTCCATGTCGAAGAGGATGGTGCAGTTCTGCTGGAACGGCGTGACCGGCACGATGCCGGCGTTGAGCTGACCCATATTCGTCCTTTCACGCTGTCGGAGTGCTGCGCGTCCCCTCGAACGCGTCAGGAGAGCTCCAACTTTGAACCAGGCCCTGATGTAGAGACACACGCGAACGGCGTCCACCGCTCCCACAAACGGCAAACGAAATGGGCGGCCGAAGCCGCCCATTTGAAAACCTGAAACGTCGAAGCTTATTTCTTCATCGCGTTCATGACCGCACCGATGATGCCGGTCAGGATGGCGCCGCCGCCGGCACCGCCAACGATATTTGAAATGTTCAACGCGCTGCCGGCCCCTGCCGCCGTGGCGGCTGCTGCCGGATCGACCGCGCCACCCAGCAGACTGTTGAGGATGGCCGCACCGCCGACGCCGCCGACAGCGCCACCCAGGATTTTGGTAAGCTGCCCCATCGCCGCACTCTTGATAGCCGCACCCACCGCCTGGCCACCGATGATGCCCGTAATCACCTGAATAATGATCGGAAGAAGCGTGTTCATATCCATATTTCCAGTCCCTCCATAGCTGCCAGCCTCCCAGGCCGACGCCATCATGAGACGCCGAATTGAATGAAAGTCAAATGCGCAAACGCTTAAATAAAAGGGGCGGCCCGAAAACCGCCCCTACTTGATAAAAAACCTGTGACTTTCGTTATTCTGCAGCAATCGCGTGGTTGGGTTGAACCGCCGCAGAATAGTCGTTCATCAATGTCTTGGCGATATCGCCGACCTCGAATCGGTACGGACCGATCTCCGAAACCGGTGTCACCTCGGCCGCCGTGCCGGTGAGGAAGCACTGGTGGAAGCCTTCAAGCTCCTCCGGCATGATGGCGCGCTCGATCACCTCCAAACCGCGGTCCTTGGCAAGGTCGATGACCGTGCGGCGGGTGATGCCGTCGAGGAAGCAATCAGGCTTGGGCGTATGGATCTTGCCGTCCTTGACGAAGAAGATGTTGGCGCCTGTCGCTTCCGCCACCTGGCCACGCCAGTCGAGCATCATGGCGTCGGCATAGCCCTTGGCCTCGGCGGCATGCTTGGACATAGTGCAGATCATGTAGAGGCCGGCCGCCTTCGATTTCGACGGTGCGGTGCGCGGGTCGGGGCGGCGCCATTCGGCCATGTCGAGCCGGATGCCCTTGAGCTTCTGCGCCGGGTCGAAATAGCTTGGCCACTGCCAGATGGCGATGGCGCAGTTGATCCGGCTGTTCTGTGCGGAAACGCCCATCTGTTCACTGCCGCGCCACGCGATCGGCCGGACATAGGCGTCCTGGAAACCTTGCTTCTTCAACAGCGTGCGGCAGGCGTCGTCGATCTCGGCGACCGAATAGGGTATCTTGAAGCCAAGCAGGCGCGCCGATTCATGCAGGCGTTCGGTGTGGTCGGTCAGCTTGAAAATTTCGCCGCCATAAGCGCGCTCGCCCTCGAATACCGCGCTGGCGTAGTGCAGCCCGTGGGTCAAGACGTGGATCTTGGCGTCGGCCCATTTGACGAACTCGCCGTTCATCCAGATAAAGCCGTCCAGTTGGTCGAAGGGAACGGATGCCATGGTAACCTCCCGCGGGCGGCAGCCCGCACATCATTGTGTCGTTGCGTGTTTCGCCTCGGCCGCTGCGGGCGGCCATTGTGTCAAAGCGTAGGCGGATATTTAAGGTCTGGCAAACTCAGGAAGTTCCGGAAAAAACGGCTTCGCTTGCATTTTCGTTCGCAATCCGCCGAAAAGCTTGCCAAAAATTACCATCGCGCGGAAAATACGTCAATAGTGCTGACATAATTTCCTGCTTCACACGGAGAAAAGATGACGAGCCACGCAGCCGCAGAACCGATCAGGACGGCGATCACCGACGAGGACGGCATCGATTTCGCCATCATCGAGTTGTTTTTCTTCGCCTATCGCGACTTTACCTCCGATCCGGACCAGATCCTGGCCGAATACGGTTTTGGCCGTGCCCATCACCGGGTTCTGCATTTCGTCAATCGCCGGCCCGGGCTGACGGTCGCCGAGCTCCTCGACGTGCTCAAGATCACCAAGCAGAGCCTGGCGCGCGTGCTCAAGCAACTGATCGACACCGACCATATCGTGCAATTGCAGGGCCCTCGCGACCGCCGCCAGCGCGAACTCTACCCGACGGCCAAGGGCCGTGCCCTGGCGCTGGCGCTGGCGCGGCCACAGTCGCGCCGCATCCATGCTGCATTGGAAGATTCCGGAGCCACCGAACGCGCCGTTATCGAACGGTTCCTTGAAGCGATGGTCAATCCGGAACTAAGGGCGCAGATCGACATTGTGCCCGCAAAGATGTCAGGGAAAAACCATGGAGACCATTGAGAGGGTTGATCATCCGACAGCACCGGAAGACGACGCGCCGCATCTGCTGGTGGTCGACGACGACACCCGTATCCGCAATCTTCTGAAACAGTATCTGACCGAAAACGGCTTTCGCGTCACCGTCGCCGGAAATTCCGGCGAGGCGCGGCGCAAGCTCGCCGGCCTCGACTTCGATCTGATCGTGCTCGACGTCATGATGCCGGGTGAAAGTGGCGTCGACCTCACCAAGGCGCTGCGGGCGGAGAAAAACGTGCCGATCCTGATGCTCACCGCACTGTCCGAAACCGACAGCCGGATCACCGGGCTCGAGGCCGGCGCCGACGACTATCTGCCTAAACCGTTCGACCCGCGCGAGCTGATCCTGCGTATCAACAATATCCTGCGCCGCGGCGGCCCCGCGACAACGCCTAAGGTCGAACAGCTGGTCTTTGGCCCCTATACGTTCCAGATCGCCAGGCGTGAGCTGAAGCGCGGCGGCGAGGCGCTCAAGCTGACCGACCGCGAGCAGGAAATCCTGGCGATCTTCGCTGCGCGTGCCGGCGAAACGATACCGCGGCATGAGCTTGTCGGCGATGAATCCGAGGTCGGCGAGCGCACGATCGACGTCCAGATCAATCGGCTCCGCCGCAAGATCGAACGCGATCCGTCCAATCCGGTCTGGCTGCAGACAGTGCGCGGTATTGGGTATCGGCTCAGCGTGGAATAGAATGTCGCCGACAGCGGTCCTTTGCCGGGCCGCCGGTGAGCGAAAAGACGAATGGCGACCACGCAACTCGAACGGCCGGGAGATGGCGGCTTGAGCGCTCGCGCGACGCGGGCGCTCAAGGCCGTGCCGCGCGCCTGGAACCGTTTCTGGCGCCTGGTGTCGCTTTACATGCCGAAGCGGCTCTATGCCCGTTCGCTGATCATCGTCATCGCGCCGATGATCATGCTGCAGTCGGTCGTCGCCTTTGTCTTCATGGAGCGCCACTGGCAGACCGTGACGCAGCGCCTGTCGCAGGCCACGGTGCGCGACATCGCCGCCATCATCGACCTGATAGAGACCTATCCTCACGACGCCGACTACGCCAACGTCATCCGCATCGCCCAGGATCGCATGCAGCTGAAAGTCGACCTCCTGCCGCCCGACCCGCTGCCGCCTCCCGGGCCAAAGCCGTTCTTCTCGATCCTCGACGAGATCCTTTCGTCCGAGATCACCCGCCAGATCAACCGTCCGTTCTGGATCGATACGGTCGGCAATTCCAATATCGTCGAGGTCCGCGTCCAGCTCGAGAACAAGGTGCTGCGCGTCTTCGTGCGCCGCAGCCAGGCCTATGCATCGAACACCCATATTTTCCTGATCTGGATGGTCGGCACCTCGCTGGTGCTGCTGATGATCGCCATTCCCTTCCTGCGCAACCAGATCCGGCCGATTCTGACGCTGGCCGAGGCGGCCGAGAGCTTCGGCAAGGGCCGGCCGATGCCGCGCGATTTTCGCCCGCGCGGAGCCGAGGAAGTCCGCCGCGCCGGCTTTGCCTTCATACAGATGCGCGAACGCATCGAACGCCAGCTCGAGCAGCGTACCGCCATGCTGAGCGGCGTCAGCCACGATCTGAGGACCATCCTCACCCGCTTCAAACTGCAATTGGCGCTTGCCGGGACCAAGGCGGCCGATACCCAGGCACTCGACCAGGACATCGACGACATGCAGTCGATGCTGGAAGGCTACCTTGCCTTTGCACGCGGCGAAGCTTCGGAAGACGCCGGTCAGTTCGATCTCGAAGCCTTCTTCGACAAGCTTCGCGAGGAAGCCGCGCTGCGCAAGCGCAAGCTGTCGACCGTGCTTGTCGGCGATCCGCATGTGCACGTGCGCCCCAATGCCTTTGCCCGGCTGCTGTCCAACGTCGTCGGCAATGCATTCCGCTATGCCAAGACGGTGGAGATCAATGCCAATCATGGGCGCGGTTCGCTGCTCGTCACCATCGACGATGACGGCCCGGGAATTCCGCCCGAAAAGCGAGAGGATGTATTCAAGCCGTTCGTGCGGCTGGACGAGGCCCGCAACCTCGACGCCAGCGGCACCGGCCTTGGCCTCTCCATCGCACGTGACATTGCCCGCAGCCATGGCGGCGACATCGTCCTCGAACGCAGCCCGCTCGGCGGCCTTCGGGCGGTGATCAAGGTCCCCGCTTGACGGCAGCGACACCCGGCCTTCATCGGCCCGTCATGAAACCATGGTGAAGAGCGCCAATGAAGCGCGCGATCCTGATTGATTCGGCCCTGCGGCCTCATTTCGACCCCGCGCCTGTCCGGGTGCGCCGGTGCGAGGCCAGAGTGGCGGCGTGGTCGCCGTTCAGGCATCGCGGCAAGCCAATCAAGGTTGCCGCCAAGGGACCGCCATGCGCATCCTGATGGTCACCGACGCCTGGCGCCCGCAAGTCAACGGCGTCGTCCACACGCTGGAGCGCCTCTCGGAGACCCTGAAATCCTTCGATATCGAGACGGACTTCCTGACGCCGAATATCTTTCGCACCCTGCCTCTGCCGACCTATCCCGATATCAGGCTGGCGCTGACGACGCCGCACCGCGTGGCGCAGCTGATCGAGGCACGCAAGGTGGATCACATCCATATCGTCACCGAAGGACCGCTCGGCATTATGGCCCGGCGCTACTGCCGCAACGCCGGCCGGCCGTTCACGACCAGCTATCACACACGTTTTCCGGAATATCTGAGCGCGCGCCTGCCGGTGCCTGAAGCATGGGCCTATCGCTGGCTGCGTGATTTCCACAATTCAGGACAGGGCACGCTGGTTGCCACCCAGTCGCTTGCCGACGATCTTGCGGCGCGCGGCTTCACCAAGCTCCGGCCGTGGACGCGCGGCGTCGACACCGATCATTTTCGGCCGGACAAACGAAAGGACCTGGGATTTCCCGGACCGATCTTCCTCTGCGTCGGCCGCGTCGCGATCGAAAAGAACCTGCCGGCCTTCCTCGACCTCGACCTGCCGGGCAGCAAGGTGATCGTAGGCGAAGGGCCGGAATTGGCGAAGCTGAAGGCCAGATATCCCGATGCCCATTTCCTTGGCCATCGTCCGAACGACGAACTGGCCGAGATCTACGCTTCGGCCGATGCCTTCGTCTTCCCCAGCCGCACCGACACGTTCGGCAACGTCATCATCGAGGCGCTGGCCAGCGGCACGCCGGTCGCAGCCTATCCAGTCACCGGACCGATCGATATTGTGGGTGACGGCATCGGCGGCGCGGTGTCGGACGACCTGCGGCAAGCAGCGCTCGCCGCCCTTCACGTCGACCGCGCCGAGGCGCGGCAACGCGCGATGCGCTACAGCTGGAAGGCCTGCGCGGAAATGTTCATGGAAACGGTCGAAGAGGCGCTGGGTACCACGCGTAAACTGGCTGCGTGAACAACAGCGCAGCTAGAACAACCTGCCGCCGTCCGGCACCTTGCGCTCGATCGCGCCAAGGACGACGGCGCCCTCCTCGTCAGGAAAGCCGAGCGTCAGCACTTCCGACATGAATGGCCCGATCTGACGCGGCGGGAAATTGACCACAGCGAACACCTGCCGGCCGATTAGGGTTTCGGGCGTATAATATTTCGTGATCTGGGCCGAGGATTTCTTCATCCCGATCACGGGACCGAAGTTGATTTTCAATTTGATCGCCGGCTTGCGCGCCTCGGGAAAAGGCTCGGCCTCGACGATCGTGCCGGCGCGGATGTCGATGCGGTCGAAATCGGCAAAGCTGATCTCGGGTTTTCGCGCGTTGCTCGAACTCATCGACGGTCAGGCGTTTCCGTAGGTTTCGAACAGCACGCCGGCCAACGCATCCTTGGCCGAAGTGCCTGACCAGACGACGAACTGGAACGCCTGGAAATAGCATTCGCAGGCCTCCAGCGCCGACGACAGCAGCACCTCGACCTGCTGGCTCGACGGCTCGACCCCACCGGCCAGCAGCAGCGACTGGCGGAACATGATGGCGCCTTCCTGCT
The DNA here is from genome assembly GCF_040320005.1 of Mesorhizobium sp. M0816. NCBI lineage: Bacteria > Pseudomonadati > Pseudomonadota > Alphaproteobacteria > Hyphomicrobiales > Phyllobacteriaceae > Mesorhizobium > Mesorhizobium sp. M0816. The sequence goes on from NZ_JAMYOT010000011.1 coordinate 197,911, forward strand.
CCCAGAGGTCGAAATGGCCAAATAGCATCTGCTCGTTGATCAGCGAAAGCAGCCGCATCACCTCGAGCGCGCGCGCCTCCGGGACCTTGATGTCGAAGGCGCAGGCCAGGTGCAGCGCCTCATAGTCCTCCATCCAGGAGAATGAAACGTGGTAGTCGGTCCAGCTTCCGGCAACAGAGATCGAGATCTCGTCGTCGCCGGCCCGCTCGAAGGACCAATCGTTGTTGTGCGCCACCTGCTCGATAACATCCACCGGATGGATTTCGCGGGAGAATTCGAGTTCGAGAAGTTCCATGAAATGCTTCCTGTCGTTCTGGGAGCGCCACCACACGCTCCGCGGGAGAGGCGCACTCGAACAATTCTGCCTAGAACTCGGACGGCCAGGACTTCGTCAACGCAAAGACCCCGGACCGGACCCCACCGCCCGGCGCATGACCCTGCTCCGAATCATGCAACAAATTCAGTCTATTGATCGGGAGTCGCGTGACCAGCCAAATTTTTCGCACTGCGTCATTCGCATGTGGAAAGGCGCTGTCACAAAGATTCACGCAGTACCGGTAAGCGATTCACGACAAAGCGCTTTTTGCGATCCGGCTTTGTGGAAAAGTTTAACAATTTATTTCTTGTTATTTTTTTGCACGCGGCTTTGACGCAGCCGCAGGCGCTGCTTGACCGGTCAATTCGGCAAGCCTGGCCTCAAGCGCCTCGATGCGAGCGGCGAGGCGGGTGTTTTCTTCCCTGGCCTTCGCCGCCATGTCGCGAGCGGCCTCAAATTCCTCGCGCTGCACCACGTCCATGGAGTTGAGTATGCGCTCGGCCTGGCCCCTGAAGGCGGTCTCCACCTCGCGCCGCACGCCTTGCGCGGCACCGGCTGCATCGGTCATCAGCTTGGCGAATTCATCGAGAATGCGGTTCGGTCCGGTCGCCATGGCAAATCCTCGCTTGGTCGAATTGACGTAGTGGCGCACGATTCGGAATGCAAGCATATGCTTGCCTTGACCCCGCCAAAAGCCTGCCGCATGGTCCGCGCCCGAACCTGATTGGGAACCCGGAGACCCTGTTGAGCGAATATTTGCTGCCGCTGGCCGCCCTGCCCTTTCCCAACATCGACCCGGTCATCGTCCGGATCGGACCGCTGGCGGTGCATTGGTACGGCGTCGGCTACATCGTCGGCATTCTGTTCGCCTGGTGGTATGCCAAGCGCCTCGTCACCAACCCAAAACTGTGGCCCGACGGCACCCTGCCGATGAAGCCCGTCGACCTCGATGACTTCATCGTCTGGGCAGCCATCGGTGTGGTGCTCGGCGGACGCACCGGCTACGTGCTGTTCTACGACCTGCCGCGCTACATTGCCAATCCGCTCGATATCGTCGCCGTCTGGCAGGGCGGGATGTCGTTTCATGGCGGCCTGATCGGCGTCATTCTCGCAATGACGCTGTTTTCCCGGTCTCGTGGCATCCGCACATGGTCGCTGTTCGACGTGGTTGCCGCCGGCGTGCCGGTGGGGCTTGGCCTCGTTCGCCTGGCAAACTTCATCAATTCCGAACTATGGGGCCGGCCGACCGACGTTCCATGGGCATTCGAATTCCCCAATGGCGGCCCATTTGCACGCCATCCGAGCCAGATCTACGAGGCGCTCCTCGAAGGGCTGGTGTTGTTCCTTGTCCTGCGCTTCCTCACCCATTCGCGGCTCAAGCTGAAGGCGCCGCGCTTCGTCGGCGGCGCCTTCATCGCCGGCTATGGCGCCTCGCGCATCTTCGTCGAATTCTTTCGCGAGCCCGACCAGCAGCTTGGCTACCTCCTTGGCACGAGCTGGCTGACCATGGGAATGGTGCTGTCACTGCCGATGGTGCTGGCCGGCATCTGGGCGATGGCTACAGCCAAGCCGGTGACAAAACCGCAGCCGGCATGACGCGGCTGAAGACCCGCATCGCCGAGCTGATCGGTGCCGTGGGACCGATCCCCATCAGCGAATACATGGCGCTCTGCCTGTTCGATCCGCAGGACGGCTATTATACGACACGCGAGCCGTTCGGCGCCGCCGGCGACTTCGTCACCGCGCCGGAGATCAGCCAGATGTTTGGCGAACTGGTCGCCATCTGGCTCTACCAGGCGTGGCTGGCGATCGACCGGCCGACGCCGGTCGCCATCGCCGAAATAGGCCCCGGCCGCGGCACGCTGATGAGAGATATGCTGCGCACGCTTTCGCGGGTCGATCCGACGCTTACCGCCAGCGCATCGTTCGCCTTGATCGAGACCAGTCCGCGGTTGACCGAGGTCCAGAAACGAACGCTTGCCGGGACGTCGGCCACCGTCGCCTGGCATGAGGCCGTGGACACACTACCGCAGGCGCCGCTTCTGATTGTTGGTAACGAGCTGTTTGACGCGGTGCCCATCCGCCAGTTCGTCCGCGCCGGAGCCGGCTGGCGCGAGCGGATGATCGGTCTCGACGATGCGAACCGGCTGCGCTTTTTCGTCGGCGCCGGCTCGCTCGACCTGATGCTGCTGCCGGAGGGTGCCGAGAATGCGCCGGAAGGTGCGATCGTCGAGGTGGCGCCAGCCCGCGCCGCCCTGATGGCGGCCATCGCCGGGCGACTTGCCGGATTTGGCGGCGCCGGCCTATTTCTCGACTACGGTCACCTCCAGCCCGGGATCGGCGACACCTTGCAGGCCTTGCGCAAGCACGGTCATGAGGACGTGCTGGCCAATCCGGGGCAGGCCGATCTCACAGCCCATGTCGATTTCGCTGCCCTCGCGGCAACCGTTCGGGCACACAGCCTCGATGCCCACCTCTCAACGCAAGGTGAATTCCTGCTCAAGATGGGGCTTCTCGAACGAGCTGGCCGGCTCGGCGCCAATGCCGATGAGGCAGCTCGCGAAAAGATCGCGGCCGACGTCGAGCGCCTCGCCGGCCCGCTGGCCATGGGCGAACTCTTCAAGGTGCTTGCCGTCCTCCCCGCCGGCATTGCCGTTCCGCCGTTTCCAAGCACGGATTGACTTTTCGCTGCCGCCTCTCTCACTCTCCCGTCTCCGACTAGCGCCCGACATCAACTGCGCCAGCCTTCAACTGACCAGCCTTCAACTGCGCCCCTTCAACTCGCTTGACGAAATCGCCCATACGGACAACAAAGCCGCCATGCTGAATCAGACCAAACCGGATCCCGTTCGGTCGCCCTTGCTGGAAACGGCGCAAGGCATCCGCCACGGCTACTTCACGCGAGTCGGCGGCATTTCCAGCGGCATCTACCGGGGCCTCAACATCGGCACCGGCTCGAACGACGACCAGACGCTGGTGCGCGAGAATCGCCGCCGGGTCGCCGAATGGATGGGCGTGCCTGCAAACCATCTGCTGACCGCTCACCAGGTTCATTCGCCGGACGTCGTCATTGCCAGGGAGCCTTTTGCCGGCGAGCGGCCCAAGGCCGACGCCATTGTCACCGACCGGCCGGGCATTGCCGTCGGTGCCTCGACCGCCGACTGCGGACCGGTCCTCTTCGCCGACGCCGAGGCGCGCATTATCGGCGCCGCCCATGCCGGCTGGAAAGGCGCTTTCACCGGAGTGCTGGAAAACACCATCGCGGCAATGGAAAGCCTCGGCGCCCGGCGCGACCGCATCGTCGCAGTGCTCGGTCCTTCGATCGGCCCACGGAATTACGAAGTCGGACCGGAATTCGTCGCCCGTTTCGTCGACGCCGATGCCGGCAATGCTCGCTATTTCGCGCCCTCCGCAACTGCCGGACACGCGATGTTCGATCTCAACCGCTACACGGTCGACCGGCTGACCAAGGCTGGCGTCAACGCCGAAGGACTTGGCCGCTGCACCTATGCCGAGGAAGAGCTTTTCTACTCCTATCGGCGCAGCACGCATCGCAACGAGCCCGACTACGGGCGACAGGTTTCGGCAATCGTTTTGGAGGCTGACTGATGGCGCTGCATTTCGAACGCTCGGAATTCGACGCGCGGCGCGATCGACTGATGATCGAGATCGCCGAAAAGAAGCTCGACGCCGTCCTGCTGTTTGCCCAGGAAAGCATGTATTGGCTAACCGGCTACGACACCTTCGGCTTCTGCTTTTTCCAGTGCCTGGTGGTCAAGGCCGACGGCTCGATGGTGCTGCTGACGCGTTCGGCCGACTTGCGCCAGGCGCGCCACACCTCGATCATCGACAACATCGTTTTGTGGACGGACCGCAACGGCGCCAATCCGGCGGTAGATCTGCGCAATCTGCTCAACGAGCTTGACCTGCTCGGCGCCCGGATCGGCGTCGAATACGACACCCACGGCCTGACCGCCTATAATGGCCGGCGCCTCGACGAGCAGTTGCAGACCTTCGGGCAGATCGCGGATGCCTCCGGCATTGTCAGCCGGCTACGGCTGTTCAAGAGCCCGGCAGAAATCGCCAAGGCGGAAAAAGCCGCAAATCTGGCCGACGACGCGCTGGACGCAGCACTGCCGCTGATCAAGCAGGGCGGCGATGAGGCGCTGATCCTCGCCGCCATGCAGGGTGCGATCTTTGCCGGCGGCGGCGATTATCCGGCCAACGAGTTCATCATCGGCTCCGGAGTCGACGCCCTGCTTTGCCGCTACAAGGCCGGTCGCCGCAAGCTCACCAAGAACGACCAGCTGACGCTCGAATGGGCCGGTGTCTTCCACCACTACCATGCGGCAATGATGCGCACGGTGTTGACCGGCAAGGTATCGAAACGCCACCAGGAATTGTTCGATGCCGCCCGCGCCGCGCTACTTGCAGTCGAGAAGGCGATGACGCCCGGTAATACGTTCGGCGACGTGTTCGACGCCCATGCCCGCACCCTCGAAGCCCACAATTTGACCAAGCACCGGCTCAATGCCTGCGGCTATTCGCTCGGCGCCCGCTTCACCCCGTCCTGGATGGATATGCCGATGTTCTATCAGGGTAATCCCGAACCGATTGCGCCGAACATGACGCTGTTCGCCCATATGATCATCATGGACTCCGAAACCGAAACCGCGATGACGCTTGGCCGCACCTATCTGACCACCGAATCGCAGCCCAAGCCGCTGTCCCGCCATGATCTCGACTTGATCGTGCAGTGAATCCATAATGGAAAGAGTGTGAGGGGCGTTCGTCGCCAAGGAGTTTTCAGGCTAATGAGACGATCGCATGTGACGACCGTGTCATTGCTCGTGGCGCTGGCACTGGCGGCCTGCACCAATGCGAAGGACGTTCTCGAACCCTCGGCCATTGCCCCGCAATCGACGCAATCGCTCTCCGGAGCCGGAGGTGCCGCAACGCCCCCCGCAACTCCGGCTCAGCCTGCCGGCACAGCGCAAACTGCAGATACAGCGCAGCCTTCCGCTGCAGCAGCCGTGCCGCCCGCCAAAAGCGCGGCTGCCATTGCACGGACCCGGCTGCAGGTGGCGCCGATCGTCGGCGCCTCGGTAGAAGCCGCGACACCGCTGACCGCCGAGCTTCAGACACGCGCCAGGCAGCGCGGCATCACCTTGGCCGGCAGCACCGACCAGACCCCAACGCATGTGCTCAAGGGCTATTTCTCGACCATGACGGAAGGCAAGGACACTACCGTCATCTATGTCTGGGACATCTATGACCCGGCCGGCAACCGGCTGCATCGCATCAACGGCCAGCAGAAGGCGCCCTCTGTTGGCGGCGGCGAAGGCTGGACGGCGGTCGCGCCGGCGACCATGCAGGCAATTGCCGACCAGACAATCGACCAGTTCGCCACTTGGCTTGGCGGCGGCGCCGGCTGACCTGGAGCATAATTCCGAAAAGTGGAATCCGGTTTTCGGAAAAGAGCATGCTCAGACTGAAAGTTAGAAGCTATCCCGATTCCGTCGGCATGGAACTGGCTCTATCGCCGCATGCTCAAGCCGTAAGCGTTTATTGAGATTAGCCGGCGGATTCCCATTCACGACGCTTGCAATACCGGCGCGGGCCGCTAAAAGCCCGACTAAGAGGCTGGAGTGCTATCGGAGTCTCTCAATCCTTCGCCAGGAACGGTGCATGAAGCTCTTCGCGGGCAATTCCAACAGGGTGCTGGCCGAATCAGTCGCCCGCTACCTCAACATTCCGCTGGGCAAGGCCAGCGTCAGGCGCTTCGCCGACCAGGAAATCTTCGTCGAGATCCAGGAGAACGTGCGCGGCGAGGACGTCTTCATCCTGCAGTCCACCTCGTTCCCGACTAACGATCATTTGATGGAACTGCTCATCATGATCGACGCCTTCATGCGCTCCTCGGCCAAGCGCATCACTGCAGTTATTCCTTATTTCGGCTATGCCAGGCAGGATCGCCGCGCCTCGGGCCGCACACCCATCTCGGCCAAGCTGGTCGCCAACATGATCACGAGGGCTGGCGTCAACCGGGTGCTGACCCTGGATCTCCATGCCGGCCAGATTCAAGGCTTCTTCGACATCCCGACCGACAATCTGTTTTCCGTGCCGGTCATGGCCCGCGACGTAAAGGCGAAATACAAGCAGCTTGCCAATGTCATGGTGGTGTCGCCGGATGTCGGCGGCGTGGTCCGCGCCCGCGCGCTCGCCAAGCGCATCGACGCCCAGCTTGCCATCGTCGACAAGCGCCGCGAGCGCCCCGGCGAATCGGAAGTCATGAACGTCATCGGTGACGTGCGCGGCAAGGATTGCCTGTTGATCGACGACATCATCGATTCGGGCGGCACGCTGTGCAATGCGGCCGATGCGCTGCTTGCCGACGGCGCCACCAGTGTCACCGCCTATACTACCCATGGCGTTTTGTCCGGCGGCGCCATCGCCCGCATCGGCGCCTCGAAACTGCAGGAACTGGTCATCACCGATTCCATCCAGCCGACCCAGGCAGTGCTGGACGCCGCCAATATCCGCGTCATCTCCATCGCCGAATTGATGGGCGAGGCGATCTCGCGCACGGCGACCGAGGAATCGGTGTCGAGCCTGTTCGATTAATGCGTGTCGCGCAAAGTGCAGCGGTTTTGCGATAACGGCATGCATAAAAGCAAGAACCCAGAGCGCGTCGCATGAGGCCGGTCGAACGCCACGCCCTTCAGGGCTGCGACTCAGGCCGAGCCGGACCGCTTATTCGTCGCACACCTTCGCCAGCATCACGGGCGCCCCGCATGTAACCGCGTGGCGAGGCTCCCAGCATGCGCTTGAACATGGTGATGAACGCCGGCACGCTGTCATAGCCGAGATCGAGCGCCACCCTCGTGATCGGCTCGCCGTCGGCCAGCCGTGGCAGCGCCGCGAACAGACAGGCCTGCTGACGCCAGGTCGACAGCGACAATCCGGTCTGGCGGTGGAACGCGCGGGTGAAAGAGCGGCGGCTCATGCCGACGATAGCGGCCCACTCGTCGATCGTCGCATGCGGTGACGGTGCCGAGACGAAGCGCCGGCACAGTGTCGCCAGCCTTGCATCGGACGGGAACGGAAGGCCGAGCGGCCGTTCCGGCAGGTTCGGGATTTCGTGCAGCAGGAGCTTCATGATCAGTCCGCCCCGCCCCTCCAGCTCGGCGCCTTGCGGCAGCTTTTCCGATTCCACGATCAGGCTGTGCATCAGGTCGGTGATGCCGACGACACGCAACCCGTCCGGCAGGCCGGGAATGGCCTCCGGCATCACATAGACGGACCGCATGCTGACGTCGCCCAGCATCTCGACGGAATGTTCGGTGCCGGCGGGGATCCACATCGCGTGGTCCGGAGGCACCATCCAGCGCCCATGCCGCGTCGTCACCAGCACGACACCGACCAGCGCGTGCAGCAACTGGCTGCGGCTATGATGGTGCCGTGGCACATGGTAGCCGTCCGGATATTCGGTCGGCAGCGCCACTGCCGGCCCTACGGCCTGCTCCAGCCATTGCCAGCGACGCTCATGCAACAGCCCGAGATCGGTGTCGCCCGCTCTGAACATTTCCCTGCCATGCGGCATCAGCTATGGCCCACTTGCGAAACTATTGGACCAAACCACGAAAGAAGTCGCGTGACAAGCAACGTATAAGGCTGCGGCCTATAAGACCGCCTGCGGGAGCGCCCGCCAAAAAGACCACGGAGCCTGCCTTGACCGATACCACAGCAACCGCCGACGCCAAGCCGGCAGCGGCCAGCCACATTTCAGCTCAGGCGACGGCCTTCACCGTCATCCTGGCGGTGAGCTTCTGCCATTGCATCAACGACATCATGCAGTCGCTGCTGTCGGCGATCTATCCGCTGCTGAAGGACAATTACGGTCTCGATTTCTGGCAGATCGGCCTTTTGACTTTCACCTTCCAGGTGACGGCATCCTTGCTGCAGCCGGTGATCGGCATGATTACCGACAAGCGGCCGATGCCTTATTCGCTGCCCTACGGCATGGCTTCTTCGCTGATCGGGCTGGTCGTGCTGGCCTATGCCGGACATTACTCGCTGCTCCTCATCGGCGCCTCGCTGATCGGCATCGGCTCGGCGATCTTCCACCCGGAATCCTCGCGCATCGCCCGCTTCGCCTCCGGTGGCCGGTTCGGTCTTGCGCAGTCGCTGTTCCAAGTCGGCGGCAATTTCGGCCAGGCGATGGGGCCGCTGCTGGCAGCCTTCATCGTCGTGCCCTTCGGCCAGACCAGCATCGCCTGGTTTGCCGGCGGCTCGCTGATCGGCATCATCGTGCTGTGGCAGGTTGGCGGCTGGTACAGCCGCCTGCGCGCCGCACTCGGCAACCGCAAAGCGGCAGGCTTCGTTTCGCCTTTCCCGCGCCGCAAGGTCCTGAGCGCGCTGGCGGTGCTAACCTTGCTGGTATTGACCAAGAACGCCTACATCGCCAGCCTGTCCAGCTACTACACCTTCTATGCCATCCATAAATTCGGCGTTTCGGTGCAGATGTCGCAGGTCATGCTGTTCCTGTTCCTCGGCGCCTCGGCCCTGGGCATCCTGCTCGGCGGCCCGTTCGGCGACCGCTACGGACAGAAGGCGATGATCTGGTTCTCGATCGTCGGCGTGCTGCCCTTCACCCTGGCGTTGCCCTACGCCAATTTCGAGTGGACAATGGTTCTCACGGTGCTGATCGGCCTGATCCTGTCCTCGGCCTTCTCGAACATCGTCGTCTTCGCCCAGGAACTGGTGCCCGGCCGCGTCGGCATGATCGCCGGCATCTTCTTCGGCTTCGCCTTCGGCATGGGCGGCATCGCCGCCGCCGTGCTTGGCGTCGTCGCCGACATGAAGGGCATCGATTTCGTCTTCCAGGTCTGCTCGTATTTGCCGCTGCTCGGGCTACTGACGGTCCTCCTGCCTAACATGCGGGAAGCACGGAAGGTTGAGGCGGCGGCCAGCTAAAAATCAGTTCATCTTCGGAATTGATACGAGGGCGCGACAGTTGCCGCGCCCTCGATGATTCTTTCACCATACGCCGGGTGAAAAGCCTGTTAGAGAGGGTCACCCTGAAGGCAAAATTTTGGTCAGCAGCGCCTTCAAGTTGAACATACCGGGCTCAGCCCTGATGCTGCGCAGCGCTCCGCGCCAGGAAAGGCAATTCGCTTATGTCCAGACTAAAAGGCAAGGCCGCATTGATTACCGGCGGCACCAGCGGCATCGGCCTGGTGACGGCGCGACGTTTCATCGAGGAAGGTGCGCGCGTCGCTATCACCGGAACAAATGCGAGCCGTCTCGAGGAGGTGCGCACCATCCTCGGCAGTGATGTGCTTGTCATTGCCGCCGACGCCGGAGATGCTGCTGCCCAGAACGACATAGCGCGGCGGATCGAGGAAACCTTCGGCAAGCTCGACGCTCTCTTCCTCAATGCCGGTATCGCCGACCTGCGCCCGCTTGGCGACTGGACCGAGGCCGCGTTTGACAGGAGCATCGACGTCGACCTCAAGGGGCCGTACTTCCTGGTCAAGGCGCTCGTTCCGCTGTTTTCGAACCCGTCGTCGATCATCCTCAGCGGCTCGGTCAACGCGCATATGGGAATGGCTGGAACGCACGTCTATGCGCTGGCCAAGGCCGGCATGATTTCGCTCGCCCGGACGCTCTCGGGCGAACTGATAGAACGCGGTATTCGCGCCAATGTGATCAGCCCGGGTCCGATCGACACTCCGCTCAACGACAAACTTGGGCTGGACCCCGAAGCGGCGAAGGCGCGTGCGAAAGCTGTGGTCGGCCTGGTGCCTGCCCGTCGTTTCGGAACCGCCGAGGAAATTGCCAACGCGGTGGTTTTTCTTGCTTCGGACGAATGCCCGTTCATGGTCGGTGCGGAAATGCTGATCGATGGCGGCTTGAGCATCGCCTGACATCGGCACGACCTGACACGAGATCACCCGCAGATGGCGGTTTTTTGTTACGTTCTGAAAGGCCTTACGCCCTGAAGAAGGCCAGCATGTCGGTGTTTATAACATCGGCATGGGTGGTCGCCATGCTATGGGGGAAACCCTTGTAGACCTGTCGCCTGCCATGACTTGCACCCTTTCCCGCCTTCGGCTATAGAGCCGTCACCCGCGTAGACACCCTTGGAGGCAACGCGGCGGAAGGCTGCCTTCCCTTGTGATCCCGAACAAAGGTCCGCTTGCTTATGCGGCTGCCGGCTTTCGGATATGCAGGCCCGGCGGCTTTCGACGTTTACGGCCCAGCCACGCTGACCGTGAGCGCTCCAGAACAACGCGAAAGGAAATGCCATGAGCCACGATACTTACGAGCTCAAGGCCGAAGCGCGCGAACAGGTCGGTAAGGGGTCCGCCCGTGCAGTTCGCCGCAACGGTAAAGTGCCTGCAGTGATTTACGGCGACAAGCAGCCTCCCCTGGCGATTGCGCTGACCTACAAGGACATCTACTACAAGATCCATGGCGGCGGGTTTCTGACCACGGTCGCCACGATCGATGTCGACGGCAACAAGATCCAGGTTCTGCCCAAGGATTTTCAGCTCGACCCGGTCAAGGATTTCCCTGTCCATGTCGATTTCCTGCGCATCGGCAAGGATACCGAAGTCAACGTCGATGTGCCCGTGCACTTCATCAATGAAGACAAGTCGCCCGGCATCAAGCGCGGCGGTGTGCTCAACATCGTGCGCCACGAGGTCGAGTTCCACTGCCCGGCCAATGCGATCCCGGATTTCATCATCGTGGATCTCACCGGTACCGATATCGGCGATTCGATCCACATTTCGGCCGTCACCTTGCCGGCCGGCGTCAAGCCGGTGATCTCCGACCGCGACTTCACCATCGCGACCATTGCCGGCTCCTCGGCGATGAAGCCGGAGGCTGCGGAAGAGACGACTGAAGCGGCTGCGCCCGAAGCGGCTCCTGCCGCCGAAGAGAAGTAACCCCTTCCCGCCCGGAGGCGACGATGCTTGTCTTTGCAGGCCTCGGCAATCCGGGCGCGAAATACGCCAACAACCGGCACAATGTCGGCTTCATGGCGGCGGACGCGATCGCCCGCCGCCATTCCTTTTCGCCCTGGTCGAAGAAATTCCAGGGTCTGATCGCTGAAGGCACGCTTGCCGGCGAAAAGGTGATCCTGATCAAGCCGCAGACCTTCATGAACCTGTCCGGCCAGTCGGTCGGCGAAGCCTTGCGCTTCTACAAGCTCGGCCCTTCGGCGCTGACTGTCTTTTATGACGAGATCGACCTTGCCGCCGGCAAGGTGCGGGTCAAGGTCGGTGGCGGTTCCGGCGGCCACAACGGCATCCGCTCGCTCGACCAGCACGTCGGCAAGGATTTTCGCCGTGTGCGCATCGGCGTCGGCCATCCCGGCGTCAAGGAAATGGTGCACGGCCATGTGCTTGGCGATTTCGCCAAGGGCGACCGCGAATGGCTGAACGTGCTGCTCGACGCAATCGCCGATGGTGCCGGATTGCTTGCCAAGGGCGACGACAATTCGTTCATGAACCGCGTGACGCTGGCGCTGCGCGACAAGCTCACGCCGACGGACGACGACGATCGCCCGCCGCCCAAGGCGCCAAAGGCGCAAAGCCACGTCCGCCAGGCGCGGCCGCAGCAGCCGGCGGCCAAGCTGCCCGAAACCGGCCCGATGGCGGCCATGCTGAAGAAGCTTTTTGGCGGCAAGGACTGAGCCATGGATCTGGATGACATTCAGGAATTGGTCCGTCTCATCAGACAGAAGTATGTTGATTATTTCGTCGCCGCTGCCGGCGAACTTGCTCGCAACAGCCAAGGATCGCATGCGACCGAAATCAAGTTTTCGAACGTCGATTCCTTCTATCGAAATTTCATCGCGGTTGATTTCGTCAGTAATGACGGACAGCCAAATCCGCAATTCATCAACAGCGATTCCTATGTGAAATTCTCTCCGGATATTCACGCCGGGATGGGTGGAATGGATGTCCTCATCTCACCTTTCAGGTGGGATGAGGTTCATTTTAAATTCCCTATAAATGAGCTCGACGGCGATCTCTTCGACGAATGGTTTCGCGGCTGGTTCGATATCGATGGCGAGCGTGAAACATCGGAGACCGTCGGAAACGTCATTCACAGTGCGCAATTGCTCGACGGGCAACTGACCATCGATTTCGGAACCGCTGAGGTCGACGCGTTCTGGCATCTTCTGCAAATACTGAGCAGGTCCGGCGTTCGTTCGTTGGCGATAGGCACCGATGACATCGCGCAGCGTCTGAATTGAATTGCGCCTTGACGATCATCGGCGCTTTCGCCCATAGCCCTGATCAAATTTCGATTTCCCGATAGGATCAGACAAAAATGGGTTTCAAATGCGGCATCGTTGGCTTGCCCAATGTCGGCAAGTCGACGCTCTTCAATGCGTTGACCAGGACGGCGGCGGCGCAGGCCGCCAATTATCCGTTCTGCACCATCGAACCGAATACCGGAGAGGTGGCGGTGCCCGACCCGCGCCTGCAGAAGATCGCCGCGATCGGCAAGTCGAAGGAGATCATCCCGACCCGCATCTCGTTCGTCGACATTGCCGGCCTAGTGCGTGGCGCCTCCAAAGGCGAAGGGCTTGGCAACCAATTCCTCGCCAACATCCGTGAGGTCGACGCCATCGTCCATGTGCTGCGCTGCTTCGAGGATGACGACATTACCCATGTCGAGGGCCGCATCGATCCTGTCGCTGATGCCGAGACCGTCGAAACCGAATTGATGCTTGCCGACCTCGACAGCCTTGAGCGCCGCATCGTGCAGATCCGCAAGCGTGCCGCCGGCAAGGACAAGGAAGCAGCGACCGTACTTCCGATGATGGAAGTGGCGCTTGAACTGCTGCAGGCCGGCAAGCCCGCCCGCATCCTGCTCAACGGCATCTCGGCTGAGGATCTGCGCATCCTGCAGGGGCTGAATCTCTTGACCTCACACCCGGTGCTTTACGTCTGCAACGTCGCGGAAGCCGATGCCGCCACCGGCAACGCGCATACCAGGGCGGTCGAGAAGATGGCCGCCGCGCAAGGTGCCCGCACCGTTGTGATTTCCGCGGCGATCGAGGCCGAGGTCGCCCAGCTCTCGGACGAAGAGGAAATGGAATTCCTGGAAACGCTCGGTCTGGACGAACCCGGCCTGAACAAGGTCATCCGCGCCGGCTACGAGCTGCTCCAGCTCATCACCTACTTTACCGTTGGCCCCAAGGAGACACGCGCCTGGACCGTGCACAAGGGCGCCAAGGCGCCGCAGGCGGCAGGCGTCATCCACACCGATTTCGAGCGCGGCTTCATCCGCGCCCAGACCATCGCCTATGACGACTTCGTCAGGCTGGGCGGCGAAGTGGCGGCCAAGGAGGCCGGCAAGGCGCGCGACGAAGGCAAGGAGTATGTCGTCCAGGACGGCGACATCATGCTGTTCAAGTTCAACACCTGACCCGGCGAGGGAGCCCAATGGTCACCATTGCCGTCGCTCGATGACAAACTTCAAAGCAGGGTGTCGCAGTGCCTCTTGCGCTGCTTGACGGGCCATCGTGCGGGGTCTAAGGGGCCTCTGCACCGGCCTCGCGCCTCGCCTGCCCGTGTCCGTGCGATGTGACTGACGCGCCCCCTCCAAACGAACGCTCTTTGGCAACAGCAAGGGAGACCCGGCGATGATCAAGGCCTTCGTCGTCGACAATGATCGCCTGCGCGTGGTCGACGATCTCTTGCAAAACAGCGACACTGTCGTCTGGGTCGACCTCTTCAACCCGACAAAGGAAGAAGAGACTTCAATCGAGACCTGGCTCGGCGTCGCCGTTCCGACCCGCGAAGAGATGGAAGAGATCGAGATCTCGAGCCGTCTCTACGTCGAGGACGGCGCCTACTTCATGACCGCCATTCTGCCTGCGCAGACCGAGGTGAACGATCCGTTGATGTCGCCGGTTACCTTCGTGCTCGCCGGCAGCAGGCTGATCACCGTGCGGTACCACGAACCGAAGGCGTTCAAGACCTTTCCGCTGCGCGCCGAAAAGGTGGCGACCGGTTGCACCAGCGGTGACACCATCCTGATCGGACTGCTGGAGGCGATCGTCGACCGCCTCGCCGACATTCTGGAGCGCGCCGGCCGCGACGTCGAGGCGATCTCGCGCGACATCTTCGAGGCACGCTCGACCAAGGTTTCCAAGCGCAACCGCGACTTCCAGGAGCTGTTGAAAGGCATTGGCCGCAAGGAGGACCTCGCCTCCTCGATCCGCGACAGCCTGATCTCGCTGCAGCGCCTTGCCGGCTTTCTCGCCCATGCCTCCACGCAAAGCAGGATGAGCAAGGACAGCCGCGCTCGCATCAAGACCTTGTCGCGCGACGTCCTGTCGCTCGCCGACCACGCCACCTTCCTGTCGCAGAAGATCAGCTTCCTGCTCGACGCGACGCTCGGCATGATCTCGATCGAGCAGAACGCCATCATCAAGATCTTCTCCGTCGCCGCTGTCATCTTCCTGCCGCCGACGCTTGTCGCTTCGATCTACGGCATGAATTTCGACATCATCCCTGAGCTCAAATGGCACTTTGGCTATCCCTTCGCCATCGGCATGATGGTGCTTTCGGCAATCCTGCCTTTCTGGTATTTCCGCCGCCGCGGCTGGCTATAGGGTCGTCAATACCGCGCTGCGGCTTGGGCGCAGCGGGCTGGCGCAATAGAAATTGCTTGACCAAATGCCACGCTGCCTGCATCCGGGACCCGGACCCGTAGCGATCGTACAATCCTGAACAGGATTTCCAGACCATGACCGCAAAGACCTGGGCTTATGAGGATTTTGTCGAGGGCGCTTCGCTCGACCTCGGCACCAAGCTGGTAAGTGCCGCCGAAATCATAGAATTCGCCGGTGAATTCGATGCCCAGCCGATGCATCTCGACGAGGCCGCGGGCCAGGCCAGCATTCTCGGCGGGCTGGCGGCTTCGGGCTGGCACACCTGCGCCATGTTCATGCGCATGCTGTGCGATGCCTTCCTGCTCGACTCGACCTCGCAGGGCGCGCCGGGCGTCGACCAGGTCAAATGGAAACGGCCAGTCCTGGCCGGCGACCTGTTGACCGGCAGCACCACCGTCCTTGCCAAGCGACTGTCCAGATCGAAACCCCGCCTTGGCTTGGTGACCATGCGCAGCGAGTTGTTCAACCAGCGCGGCGAAGGTGTTTTCGAGCTCGAAAACACCGTCATGTTCCTCACCCGCGAGGGCAGTGCGTGAGCCTCGACGAATTCTTCTGCATCGGTATCACCGTCACGCTCGGTTCACATCGATTCGAACCGGAGGCGATCAAGGCGTTCGCCCGCAAATACGACCCGCAGATATTCCATATCGACGAAGAGGCGGCGAGGAACAGCATATTCGGCGGGCTCTGCGCCTCGGGCTGGCACACCGCCGCCACCTGGATGAAATTGAACCTCGAGGCTGGCATAGAGGCAGAGGTCGCCCGCTGGCCCGGTCCTGGGCCGGTGCCGGAATTCGGCCCCTCGCCCGGCTTCAAGAACCTCAAATGGCCCAAACCTGTCTATGCCGGGGAAACCGTGACTTTCACCCGCACCGCGCTGGCCCATCGCCCCATCGCCTCGCGACCGGGCTGGCGGCTGCTGACGCTCCGCTCGGAGGCCTTCGATTCGACCGGCGACAAGGTCATCGAATTCGAAAGTGCCGTGCTGGTGAAGGTGGAATGAGCGGAGTTCTTTCCCTCTCCCACAGCTAGGGCGTATACACATCTTGCTGCGACGGATTGACTCGGTTGTGACGTGTCGGATTCCGCCGGCGTGTGCTGTATGATTCTTCTGTGACGTTCTGATTTGG